>DATBJR010000032.1:0-9913 GCA_036556325.1 Candidatus Limnocylindria bacterium
TCGACGGCAACCGCGACCTGCGCCGCATCTACATGTCGCCGGACTACCGCAGCTTCCCGCAGCGCAAGGACTTCATCCTGCCCGATGACGCCGCCGACTCCCCGGCGGCGGGCGTGAACCCGCTGGAGCGCCCCGAGACCTGGGACCTGGCCCGCTTCCGGGAGGAGCTGACCTCCGAGAACGCGTCGCCCACCTACGCACCTACTGCCGAGCGCACTGGGGAGCCGCCGCCGGTGGAGAGCGGCAGGACCGAAGCCGACAAGAGCCGCCCCCGATGACCGCCACCGACCCCGAGACGCGCATTCCCGACCCCATCGAGCTGGATCGGCTCGAGGAGGAGCGCCTGGCCAGGGCGTTCGGCGGCACCCAGCCGGCGACCGATGGGCCCGAGCCCGCCGGGCCGCGGCCCGAGTTCGCCGGCTTCGAAATGGTGGGTGTGCCGGATCGGCCGCCGCAGACCGAGCGTGAAAAGGAGATGTACTCCCTCGAAGAGGGCGAGATGCTCCTGAACATGGGGCCCCAACACCCCTCCACCCACGGCGTGATGCGGCTGGTGGTGAAGATCCGCTCCGAGATGGTCACCGACCTCGACGTGGTGCTGGGCTACCTGCACCGCGGCATCGAGAAGCTCTGCGAGAACGCGACCTACACCACGGTCCTCACCTACGTCGACCCCATGGACTACATGTCGGCGATGCACAACGAGCACGCGCCGGCCATCGCCTTCGAGAAGCTGTACGGCATCCGGGCACCGAAGCGCGCCGAGTACATCCGGGCGCTGGTGGTCGAGCTGAACCGGGTGTTCAGCCACGGCCTGATGATGGGCTTCCTGGCGCTGGACATGGGCGGGCTAACGCCGATCCTCTACGGCTTCATCAACCGTGATGAGACGGTGGAGCTGCTGGCGGCGATCAGCGGGCAGCGGATGCTGTTCAACTTCTTCCGGGTCGGCGGCGTGAACTGGGACGTGAACGACGAGTTCATCAACCGCCTCTCACGCTGGCGCGTGAACCAGGCCAAGAGCATTGGCGACAACGAGAAGCTCATCACCGAGAACGAGATCTTCGTGCAGCGCACCAGGGGCCTGGGCGTGCTGCCCGCCGAGCGGGCGATCAGCCTGGGCGTCTCCGGTCCCAACCTGCGCGCCAGCGGCGTGCCCTTCGACGTGCGCAAGGCGCATCCCTACTCGATCTACAACGAGCTGGAGTTCGACGTCATCACCCAGCCGGGCGGCGACAGCTACGCCCGCTACCTGCAGCGCGTGGCCGAGATCAAGCAGAGCCTGCACCTCATCGACCAGATCGTCGACCGGATGCCGCACGGGCCGGTGCAGGCCCAGGTGCCGGGCATCATCCGCCCCAGGCCGGGCCGCGCCTTCGGGGCGGTGGAGTCGCCGCGGGGCTTCTACTCGGTGTACGCCATCAGCGACGGCGGCCCCAACCCCTATCGGTTCCGGATGCGTGACCCCTCGTTCATCAGCCTGCAGGTGATGCCGGTGCTGATGCCCGGCCACCTCATCGCCGATACGATGGCGGTCATGGCCAGCCTCGATCCGATCATGGGCGGCGTCGACAAGTAGATGGACCTCGGGACGCTGCTGCTCGGCATCGGCCGCTTCGTGCTGTCCACGACGCTGCTGCTGCTGCTGACGGTACCGACTGCCTTCATCGTCATCCAGCTCGAGCTGAAGATCATCGCGCTGATGCAGCTGCGCTACGGTCCCAACCGGGTCGGGCCGCGGGGCGTCTTCCAGAGCACGATCCACGGCTTCAAGGTGCTGGCCAAGGAGGACACCACCCCGGATCACGCGGATCGGCCGGTCTTCACCATGGCCCCCTGGATGGTGTTCATGGCCGCCGCCATGAGCATGCTGGTCATCCCCTTCGCCCCCGGACTGGTGGCCATCGACTCGCAGATCAGCGTTGTCTACTTCTTCGCGGTGCTGGGCCTATCGGTGGTCGGGCTGCTGGTCGCCGGCTGGGCGAGCTACAACAAATACTCGCTGCTGGGCGGGCTGCGCAGCGCGGCCCAGATGGTGAGCTACGAGATCCCGCTCACGCTGTCGATCGTGGGCATCGTGGTGCTCACCGGCAGCCTCTCCTTCACCGGGATCGTGGAGTGGCAGCGCGTCAACGGCTGGGGCTTCTTCTGGCAGTTCTGGGCGTTCCCCATCTTCTTCATCGCCGCCACCGCCGAGATCAACCGGACCCCGTTCGACATGGTTGAGGCGGACTCGGAAATCGTGGCCGGCTTCGCCACCGAGTACTCGGGCATGCGCTTCGGCTTCTTCTTCTTCGCCGAGTACGTGGCGCTCTTCATCATGAGCACTATCGTGGTGACGCTCTTCTTCGGTGGCTGGCTGCCGCCGTTCTTCACGCTGCCGGACGGGTTCATCGGCACCGTGCTGGGCGCCATCATCTTCTTCGCCAAGACCTACTTCTTCGTGTTCGTGGCGGTCTGGATGCGCGCCACCCTGCCGCGCGTGCGCGTGGACCAGCTGATGGGCATGGCCTGGAAGTGGCTGCTGCCGCTGGCGCTGGTGAACCTGTTCGTGACCGCCGCCATCGTGCTGATCTTCAACCTGAAGCCGGTGGGAGGCTGAGCCGATGGCCACCATTCCGGGCGGCGGCATCGCCAAGGGCATGTGGGTGACCCTGAAGAACTTCTGGACGCCCAAGGTCACCCGCCAGTATCCCGAGGAGCGCCCGCAGATGCCGGAGCGCTGGCGCGGCCGGCTCGACCTCATCTACGACCCCTTCGGCGAGCACAAGTGCGAGGTCTGCTTCCAGTGCGCGCAGGTGTGCCCGGTCGAGGCCATCGACATGAGCGGCTTCGACTCGCAGGGCAACCGGATCAGGTACGGCATGCCGGAGATCTACGACGAGCGCAAGGATCCCAACGCCTGGCGGCGGGCGGGCCAGCCGGCTCGCCCGATGCGCAACGCGGTGCGCTGGGAAGAGGCCATTGACGAGCCTTGGGTCAGCCAGACGGTGGCTGCCTTCGGCGCACGACCCGAGGCGCTGGTGGCGATCTTCAATGCCGTGCAGGAGCGCTACGGCTACCTGCCGGAGCGGGCGCTGCGCATCATCAGCGACCGGATGACGATCCACTGGGCGCAGGTCTTCGGCGCCGCCGGGCTGGGCGGCTTCCGGCTGCTGCCGGCCGAAGGCCACGTGGTCACGGTGTGCAGCTGTGCCGCCTGCCGGTTCGCCGGCGGCAACGAGCTGCTGGCCGCGCTGCGGGACGAGCTGGGCATCGAGCCCGGCGAGACGACCGCCGACGGCAGCTTCTCGCTGGAGTCCAGCCCCGAGGTCGCAGCCGGGGTCATGGCCCCCGCCATCCGGATCGACACCCTGGTCTACGGGCCGATCAGCGCCGATCAGGCCCGTCACCTGGTCCAGGAGCGCCGGCGCACGGCCACCGCGTCCGCCAGCCCGGCGGGCGCGAGCGTCAGCTGAGCCGATGAGCATGAGCCGATGAGCGTCGCCGACGGACCGGGCCTCTCCGCCCAGATCCGCATCCTGCCGCGCGGAGAGCAGCGGCTGCTGGCCAACATCGGGCGGGTCGATCCCGGCAGCCTGGCCTCGTACCGCGAGCACGGCGGCTACGCCGGGCTGGAGCGAGCGGTGGCCCATCTCGGCGCCGAGGGGGTGATCCAGGAGATCGACGCCGCCGGGCTGCGCGGCCGGGGTGGCGGTGGCTACCCGACGGCCGCCAAGTGGCGCGAGGCGCGCGCGGCGACCGGCGAGCGCAAGGTGGTGGTCGTGAACCTCATGGGGGCCGATCCCACTGCGCTCGGCGACCGGGCCCTGGCCGAGGGCGACCCGCACCTGATCCTGGAGGGCGCATTGATCGCGGCCTTTGCCAGCGGCGCGTCGGAGGCGATCCTGGCCGTGCGGCGGGACTGGACCGCCGCCATCGCGCGGTTCCGCCAGGCGATCGAGGAAGCTGAGGCGGCGCGCCTGGCCGGCTATCTCATCCTGGGCACCGACTTCAGCTGCCAGGCCAGCGTCTGGGAAGGGTCGGGTGCGCTCGTCGCCGGCGAGGAGACCGCGCTGCTGGCCGCGCTGGCCGGCGACCGCGGCATGCCCATCATCCGGCCGCCCTACCCCACCGAGCGGGGCCTCGGTGGCGCGCCGACCACGGTGCAGAACGCCGAAACCGTCGCCCACGCGGCCTGGATCCTGTCGCATTCCGCGGAGGCCTTTGCCAGCGTCGGCAGCCAGGCGTCGCCGGGCACGAAGCTGGTCAGCATCTACGGCCACGTCGGCGAGCCGGGGCTGGTGGAGGTGCCGCTGGGCACGCCGCTCCGCGAGGTGATCGACCTGGCCGGCGGACCGGTGGGTACGGTCAAGGCCGTGTTCGTGGGCGGCGCCGGCGGTGGCGCGCTGTCGGCGGACGAGATCCGCACCCCGTACGACATCGAGCCCCTGCGCGAGAAGGGCGCCGGCATCGGCTTGGGGCAGGTCCTCGTCGCCGACAGTGGCACCTGCATGGTCGACACCGCCCGCTTCTTCCTGGACTGGTCGAGCCGCGAGGCGTGTGGCAAGGCGGTGCCCTGCCGCATCGGCACCAAGCGGCTGGTCGAGGCGCTCGACCGCATCCTGGCCGCCACGCCGCGACCCAACGACTTCACGCTGCTCCACGAGCTGTCGCGCAAGATGGCCGACACCGCGCTCTGCAAGCTGGAGGCGCGGGCGCCAGGGCCGATGCTCACCACCCTGGCGCGCTTCCCGGACGAATATCGCGCGCACGCCGAACGCGGCGAGTGCCTCTCCGGCTTCCATGCCAACGCGTCCGTCACGCCACTGATCACGCCGCTGGACGGCCTCGAGCCGGCACCATCGGCCCACGGCTAGCATTAGGGGACCCATGAGCTTCGCGACGGACGGCCACGGAAACGGCAACGGCACTGGCAACGGCGCAGCCGCGCTGCGACCGGAGGACTACGCGCCGGTCTGGCCGATGGTGCCCGGCACCCAGAAGGTCAGCGTCACCATCAACGGGCAGGAGGTCGAGGCCGAGGAGGGCCAGACCATCCTGCAGGCCTGCCGCGTGCTGGGCATCGACGTGCCGACCCTCTGCTACGAGCCGAAGCTCGCCCCCTACGGCGCCTGCCGCATCTGCGTGGTCGAGGTCGAGGGCAGGGACGACACCCCCATCTCCTGCGGGACGCAGGTCGAAGCGGGGATGGTCATCACCACCCACTCGGAGCGGCTGATCGAGAACCGCCGCATGGTGCTGGAGCTCATCTTCAGCGACCACGACGCCTACTGCCTGCCGCCCTGTCAGTTCAAGTGCCCCACCCGCGTCGACATTCCCGGCTACCTCAAGCAGAACTCGCTGGGCAACTGGGAAGAGGCGACCCGCATCCTGAAGCGCTCGCTGCCCTTCCCCGCCATCCTGGGTCGCGTCTGCCCGGCGCCGTGCGAGACCCACTGCCGCCGGGAAGAGGTGGACACCGCCATCGCCATCCGCGACTCGCACCGCTACTGCGCGGACCGCGTCCTGGAGGTCGACGCGCCGGCGCCGATCCCCTGGCCGAAGGACCCGGATACCGGGCGGCGCGTGGCCGTCATCGGCTCGGGGCCGGCCGGCATGGCGGCGGCGTACTACCTGCAGCTGCGCGGCCACCACTGCGACGTGTTCGAGGCCGACCCCGAGCAGGGCGGCATGCTGCGCTACGGGATTCCGGCATACCGCCTGCCCAAGGAGTGGATGGATCGCGAGCTGAACCACGTCTGGGAGCTGGGCGCCACCTTCAAGCCGAACATGCGGCTCGGACGCGATTTCCGCATCGCCGACCTGCTGGAGCAGGGCTACGACGCGGTCTACGTGGGCATCGGCTGCTACAAGTCGAACGAGCTGGGCATCCCCGGCGAGGACGCCGATGGCGTGGTCAACGCCCTGGAGAACCTCTACAACTCGACCCGCGGCCTGCCGATTCCCGCCCTGCGCGATGCGCGGGTGGTGGTCATCGGCGGCGGTTTCACCGCCATCGACTGTACCCGGACCAGCATCCGCCAGGGCGCGGCCGAGGTGTCGCTCGTCTACCGGCGCGACCTCAAGGACATGCCTGCCCAGGACGAGGTGCACGAGGCCATCGAGGAAGGGGCACGGGTCATCTTCCAGGCCGCGCCGGTCCGGATCCTGACCGACAAGCACAACAAGGTCACCGGCGTCGAGTTCCAGCGCATGAAGCTGGGCGAGCCCGACGAGAAGGGCCGCCGCCGCCCGGAGCCGATGCCCGGCACCGAGTTCACCGTCGAGTGCGACACCGTGCTGGGCGCCATCGGCCAGGGACCCGAGCTCTCCTGGATCGAGGACGAGCCGGAGGAGATCCGCGCACAGCTGGAGGTCAGCCGCCGCGGCACGCTGGTCAGCGAGGAGCACATCTTCCGCACCGGCCTGCCGAAGGTCTTCGCCTCCGGCGACGTGCGGACCGGGGCCGCCACCGTGGTCGAGGCGATCGGCGAGGGACGGCGCGCTTCGTACGCCATCGACTACTGGCTGCGCGGCCATGACCTGGACGATCCCCAGGTCCGCCGCATCGTGTCCGAGCCGCAGCCCAACTTCCTGACCATCGTGCCCTTCACCGACGACGTGAAGGAGCCGAAGGCGGTGATGGGCAAGCTGGAGGCCGAGGACCGCAAGACGAACTTCAACGAGTACGAGTTCGGCTACACCCACGACCAGGCGATGTCGGAGGGATCACGCTGCCTGCAGTGCACCTGCGAGGCGATCGGCCACTGCGACCTGCGCGAGGCGGCCATCGAGTACGAGACGACGCTGAACATGGCGATCGACGAGCGCTCGATCCAGGACAACCCGTACGTCGGCGTCAACCACGGCTACATGCGGGACGAGACCCACAGCTTCATCCTGCGCGACTACTCCCGCTGCATCGACTGCGGCCGCTGCGCCCAGGTCTGCAAGGACATCGTGGGCGCCGGCTGCTACGACTTCATCGGCAAGGGCTTCGACTCGCTGGTCACCACCGCCGATTTCGTGTCGTTGAACGAGACGCCGTGCGTGTCCTGCGGCCGCTGCGCGGAGACCTGCCCGGTGGGCGCCCTCATGCCGCGACCACGCACCCTTGAGACCTACCAGCTCGACATCAGCCGCTGCATCTTCTGCGGCATCTGCGCCGATGCCTGCCCCTACGACGCCCTGCGCTGCGGCCCCGAGTTCGAGTTCAGCGAGTACCAGCGCGACCTGCCCATGCTCGACATCCTGGAGATGTCCGACCGGGAACGCCCCACGCGCTGAGCATTCCTTGACCGATGGATGTCGGTCGTTGTGGCGTGGGCGAACACACCCTCCGCTGGCTGTCGCGACAGCGTTCGGGCGCGTCCGCCCACGCCTCGACCACTGGCAGCGGCAGCGCTCACTGAGTGAGCAGCGGGTAGGCCGTTACCGCTCGGACGTGGCTCCAAGGGCGCGTGCCTTCATGACGGAGGCGACGGTCACGATGCCCGCATACAAGGCGCTGATCCCGAGCCAGATCGCCAGCGGCCAGCTCTCCGGATTGATGCCGTCGGACAGTCCCGGCACGTTGGCCGCGACGATCACCGCGGTCAGTGCGAAGCCGAATACGACGCAGGCCAGCGGCCAACGGACCGCGTGGCGCGGTGCGACGAAGACGCCGAAGGCGGCCACCGCGAGACCGATGAGGACCGCGAACAGGCCCGCCGTCCAGCCGATGTAGTCCGCGTCCATGTTTCCGAACCGCGATCGCCCACTGCTGGAGGATCACATTGACGGTCGCCGAGAGAACGATGCCAGGCACGGCGACGGCAATGGCAACGGCCCCAACCCGAAGCCATCGGCCGAATGCCAGGCGCCCGGCAATGAGCCCCCCCGCGATGGCCAGCGTGCCCCAGACGATGGACCACTCGGCCATTTCCACGAGGTGAGGAATATCGGTGAATGCGCGCGCCAAGGCGTTGACGACGAAGATGCCGAGGCTGCTGGCCAGAAACAGGCCGAACGACAGGACAGCCCAAGTCACGGAAGTCCAGCCCGGGACCGGTCCAGTGGGCTCGGCGCTGATGGCGTTGGAACTCATGGTGATTCGCAGATCTCCCAGGAAGCTAGTCGGGGCGTCCGACGGAAGACGCAGGGGACACGCCGCCGATTGCACGCAGCAGGAGCAGCAGCCAGTAGCCGAGGAGTGCGCCGACGGTGTTGAACATCACGTCGTCGACATCTGCGGAGCGCTCCGGGATGAATAGCTGCGCGAGCTCGATCGAGGCGGAGATCGTGGCCGCCACCAGCATGACGCGCCACCATCGGCTCAGCCAGGGCAGCGCGATGGGCCCGAACAGCCCAACCGGCAGAAGCAGGAGCAGGTTGCCGAAGGCCTGTGACACCCAGAAGGCCGAATCCAGGTTGTCAAGGTAGACGCCCACCGTCACGAACGGGATGAGGTTGTCCGTCACCGTCTGGCCCGGCAGTGGATTGGCGGGGCGGAGCGTGAAGGCGAACACGCCCAGCAGCCAGCCCACCAGGAATACCGCGGAGATGAGGCGGATCATCGGCGCAACCTTCTCACGAACCGGCCGCGCCGCGCCTCCTACGCTAGAATCGAACGCGGCCTCGAGCGATTCGCGAGGCCGTTTTGAGCGCTCAGCACCAACGGGAGCCTCCGCCCTGGACGTTACGGGAGTCCTCTTCGTCCTGCTTGCCGTCGGCGTGGTCGGCGGCGGGCTGGCCGTGGTCACGCTCCGCAACATCATCCATTCCGCGATCGCCATGATGGTCTGCTTCGGCTCGCTGGCCGGCATGTACCTGCTGCTCGGCGCCGCCATCATCGCCGCCGCCCAGGTGCTCATCTACCTGGGCGCCATCAGCGTGCTGATCCTGTTCGCCATCATGCTGACCCAGGCCGGCGACGCGAACATCCCCGCGCCGTTCCACCGCCAGGTCTGGTTCGCCGCGCTGGTGGCGATCGCCACCGGCGGGCTCATCGGCTGGGCGGCCCTCACCACTAACTGGGGCGACAACCTGCAGGCCGCGGGCGTCGTCATCGACCAGATCGCGACCGCGCTGTTCACCACCTACGCGCTGCCGTTCGAGATCGTCAGCCTGCTGCTGCTGGCCGCGATCATCGGCGCCATCTTCCTGGCCCGTCGCCCGGAAGAGGACGAGCGGGCCAACTGATGGGAGCCGCCTGATGGGCCTGGCCGGCTACCTGGTGGTGTCGACGCTGCTGTTCTGCATCGGCGCCTTCGGCTTTCTCGCCCGGCGCAACGCGATCCTGATGCTCATCTGCATCGAGCTGATGCTGAACGGCGTCAACCTGAGCCTGGTGGCGTTCAACGCCTACCTGCCCGGTGGCGCCAACGCCGGCGGCGTCTTCGCCCTGATGATCATGGCCGTGGCCGCCGCCGAGGCGACTGTGGGACTGGCACTGGTCATCGCCATCATCCGCACCCGTCAGACCCCCGAGGTCGACGAGTACTCCGACCTGAAGGAGTAGGCGGAGCTCATGGACCTGGTCATTGCCCTCATCCCCGCCCTGCCGCTGGCCGGCTTCCTGTTCGCCGTCCTGGCCGGCGCGCGGCTGGATCGCGTGCCGCTGTACGGCACGCACGGCGGACCCGAAGGCCCGGGTGGCGAGTCAGGGCACGGCCACACCGGACACGACGAGCACGAGAGCGCAGCCGTCGATCCCCACGCTGCCGCCGATGCCTCCGACATGGCGCCGATCCCCTCCGAGGAGCTGCAGGCCCAGACCAGCCCGCATGCCGGCCACGCCGACGACCTGGCCAACGCCGAAGGGGCCGATGGGGTCATCCCGCCCGACCTGAATGACGGCCTCGGGCAATCCGGCCACGTCGCCCCGGGGGCGGAGCAGCCGCGCTACCGGTCGTGGATCGTGCCGACCCTGGCGGTCGCGGTGTCGTGGGTG
>DATBJR010000033.1:0-13320 GCA_036556325.1 Candidatus Limnocylindria bacterium
CGGCGTCATGGGCGACGGATGCCACCTCGCGCCCGGCGTCCCGAGGGGCTGCAGTATCGCGCCTGCGGCCGGTACGCTTCGCACGTGCGGCGCTACCTGGAGGCCTTCGGACCGGACGCGGTGCACGTGATCATCTACGACGACTTCAGCGCCGATCCTGCCGCCAGCTACCGCGGGACACTCGACTTCCTGGGCGTCGACCCGTCGTTCCAGGCGGACCTGGCCATCGTCAACCAGAGCAAGGCACCGCGCAGCCGCGGCCTGCAGCAGCTCACTTACGCGCCGTGGTTCATGCGGACCACCGCCCGCCTGCCGAAGCCGGTGAACCACGTCATCCGGCGCTCGCTGAAGCGGCTGAACTTCAAGGAAGGGCCGCGGACCGTGCTCGATCCGGCGCTGCGAGCGGCGCTGACCCTGGAGATGGCGCCCGACGTGGCCGAGCTGGGTGAGCTGCTGGGCCGAGACCTGAGCGGCTGGAGCGCGCCGCCCGCTGCCCGGCCCGCGGCGGCGCCGTGAACCGCAGCGTCCTCGGCGAGGCGAGCGAGCGCGGTTTCGCGCTGCGCTTCGCGGTGCTGGCCGTGCTGCTGCTTACGCTGCCCGCCATCGGCCATCTGCTGGTGGCCGACACGCAGTCGAACCTGCGGCTCGTGCCGGCGGTCGTCGCGGCGGCGATCGTCATCGTCGCGTTCGTCTGGTGGCGGGTCGAGGCGCTGCTGGCCTTCGCGCTGTTCGTCCTGTTCTACGACACGCTGGCCCTCTACATGGGCGGTCCGGTGCGCCGCTTCGACGAGATGACGGTGCCCGGCCTGGCGCTGATCGCGGCCTGGAGCGCGCTGCCGCGCATCCGCCGCTGGTGGTCGTGGCCGCGCGAGGGGGCGGTGGCCGCCTTCGTGCTCATCGGCGTCGCGTCGAGCCTCGTCAACCACGTCCCGTTTCTGACCTGGGGCATTCAGCTGGTGCTGCTGGTGAAGGCCATCGTCTTCTTCTACGTGGCGCTCTGGACGTCGGCGCGCACGTTCCAGGTCGCGGCCGGCATGAAGATCGTGCTCGGCGTCGGGCTGCTGGTGCTGGGCCTCGGCTTCGTGGAGCTGATCAACCCGATCTGGTTCCAGGAGACGCTGCACCTCCAGTACTTCCTCAACGCGCGCGGCCCGCTGTGGTCGGTGAAGTCGCTCTTCTTCCACCCGGTGCTGTTCTCGTGGTTCACCGCGCTGATCGCCATCTTCGCCTGGGCCTGGTACCTGGACAGCAAACGCCGCCTGGCGTTTGCGTTGGCCGCACTGTTCAGCCTCGGGCCCTTCCTCGGCCAGCGGCGCCGGGCGATCGCGGCACTCTTCATCGCCCTGGCCGCCGGCTTCGCCGAGGCACTGGCACGCGATATCCAGCCGTGGCGCAAGGTCGTGCGCCGATGGATGCCGGTCGGCGCCACCATGGCCGTGATCGTTGTCCTGTTCATCCCGCTGCTGCTCAACCTGGGACAGGCGACGCTCACCAACTACATCCATCTGCCGACGCCGGCAGCGAGCGGCGAAACGCCCCCGCCGCTCGAGGCGCCCGGCGAGGGAGAGGCACCGCCGCAGGTCCGCATCGCCCTCTACGACGGGGCCGTGGAGGTGGCGCGCGACAAGTTCCCGCTGGGCGGCGGGCTGGGGCGCTGGGGGAGCTGGATGAGCCGGGTGGACTACAGCCCGCTGTACTGCGAGTACAAGGTCTGCGACATCCATGGCCTGCGGCCGAAGAACCCGGTGAACGTCACCGACACCTTCTGGCCGCAGATCATCGGCGAGCTCGGCTTCATCGGACTGGCTGCCTATCTCGTCTACCTGGGCAGCCTGGCCGTCGGGCTGTGGCGGGGCGCCGGACGGTACCCAGCCGGCGTGCTGCGGGTCTTCACGGTGGGCGGCCTGCTGATCCTGGTGCAGGCGCTGATCGAATCACTGGCCAGCCCCATGTTCCATTCGCCGCCACGCGCCTACCTGCTGTACCTGGTCATCGGCGTCGCCATCGCCATCGGCTCACGCCTGCCCGAAGACTGGCGCGAACCGGACCGCGCGGAGCCCGGACCGGTGGCCGGGTAGCTGCTCAGGCCGGGAGCGCGGCCTCCGCCGCAGCCAGGACCTGCGGCAGCGCGTCGTCCAGCCAGGCGTGGACCGTGGCGCCGGAACGGCTCCGGTGACCGCCACCGCCGAACGGCGCCGCAACGACGGTGGCGTCCACGCCATCCGCACAGCGCACGCTGACCCGCGTCTCGTCCGGGCCCAGCTCGCGGAGGAGCAGCGTGACCTTGGCCTCCTTGGCACGCGCCAGGAACTCGGCCAGCCCATCGGCGTCGTGCTGCTGGGTTCCGGTCTCGTCGAGCATCTGCTGGGTCAGCGTGGCGTACACCACCTGTCCGCCCTGCCGCTCGCCGATGCCGGCCAGCATCCGGCCCCACAGCGCCAGCGTCGGGTAGGGCAGCTCAATGAGCACCAGCCGATGGATGTCGGCGATGGGCGCGCCGGCGTCCACCAGCTCGGCGGCGATCCGCAGCGTCTCGCTGGTCGTCGACTTGTCGGAGAAGCCCTGCGAATCGCGGATGATGCCGGTCAGCAGGGCGGTGGCCAGCGGCGGGTCCAGCTGGATCCCGAGCTCCTTCACCAGCGAGGTCAGGACCTGGCAGGTCGCCGCCGCGTGCGGGTCCACCAGGTTGACGTCGCCGAACCCATCATTGCTGATGTGATGGTCGACGTTCAGGATCCGGGCCTGGCCGATCCAGTCCGCCTGCTGGCGTGCGATCGGCCCCACCCGCTCGAGCGTGGCCGCGTCGCAGATCACTGCCAGGTCCGGCGCCAGCGCCGGCGCCGACCGCGCCTCGGGGATGCCCTCCAGGAAGTTGAAGACCGGCGCTGGCCGATCGGTGCTGACGATCTCGGCCTGCTTGCCGAGCTTGCGCGCCATGATCGCCACGGCCGACGCACCGCCGATGGTGTCGGCATCGGGCGTGGCATGGCAGATGGCCGTGATCCGCTGCGCGCTGCGGAACGCGTCGGCCGCCGCGGGCAGCGCGGCGGTCAGGTCGAAATCGGGCAAGGCGAGGCTCCATGCGATGGTTCGGCGGGATGTCAGGGGCGCTGAGCGCCGGGCGGATTCTAACGCGGTATGATTGATCACTCCCGATTTCGCGAAATTCAGTGCTGCGCGGCCGCACCACGTTCCGCGGCTGCGGCGCCGCCCACGAAGGAGACCCGCTTGACGATCCCGGCATCCACCTGCCCGCCTCACGGCGGGACCCTGATCAACCGCGCACTCGACGGCGCGCAGCGCGACGCGGCGCTGGAGCGCGCCGCATCGCTGCCGTCGCTGACCGTCGGCAGCGTGGCCGCGTCCGACCTCGAGCTCATCGGCAACGGCGCCTTCAGCCCGCTCACCGGCTTCATGGGGGAGGCGGACTACCGCAGCGTCGTCGACGAGATGCGGCTGGCCAGCGGCCTGCCCTGGTCGATCCCGATCACCCTGGCGGTGAGCCGCGACGATGCGGATCGGCTCCAGATCGGCTCGGAGGTCGCCCTGCGCGACGAGGACGGCAGGGTGCTGGCCATCCTGGACCTCGCCGAGAAGTACCCGCGCGACGCGCAGCACGAGGCGCAGCAGGTCTTCCGGACCACCGAGGACGCCCATCCGGGCGTGGCGCGCATCTACGCCGGCGGGGACGTCTACCTCGGCGGGCAGGTGACCGTCCTCAACGGGCCGGCCACCCCGCCATTCGCCGAGTTCCGCCGGACCCCGGCCGAGACGCGGGCCATCTTCGCCGACAAGGGCTGGCGCCGAGTGGTGGGCTTCCAGACCCGAAATCCCATCCATCGGGCCCACGAGTACCTGACCAAGGTGGCGCTGGAGGTCGTCGACGGCCTGATGATCCATCCGCTGGTGGGCGACACGAAGTCGGACGACATCCCGGCCGACGTGCGGATGCGGGCGTACCAGACCCTGCTGGCCGACTACTACCCCACTGATCGCACGCTGCTGTCGGTCTACCCGGCGGCGATGCGCTATGGCGGCCCGCGCGAGGCAATCTTCCACGCCATCGCCCGCAAGAACTATGGCTGCACCCACTTCATCGTCGGCCGCGACCACGCCGGGGTGGGCACGTACTACGGCACCTACGACGCCCAGAAGATCTTCGACGAGTTCGGAGCCGATGAGCTCGGCATCACGCCCCTCTTCTTCGAGCACACCTTCTGGTGCAGCGCCTGCGAGGGCATGGCCTCCTACAAGACCTGCCCCCACGGCGACGACCAGCACCTCATCCTCTCCGGCACCCGGGTTCGCGAGATGCTCTCCTCCGGTGAGATGCCGCCGCCCGAGTTCAGCCGGCCGGAGGTTGCCCAGATCCTGATCGAGGCTTACCGCTCATGACGCAAGGGGATTCTCCGGCGCCCGAGGCGCCGAACCTGACCACCACCACCGACCGCCACGGCCAGACCATCCACCTGGGTGGCGGGGCCGGGACCCTGCACGACCGCGAGACCACCGGATTCACCATCTGGTTCACCGGGCTGTCGGGCTCCGGCAAGAGCACCATCGCCCACATCCTGGAGGGCGAGCTGCGGAACCGCGGCCACAAGGTCGAGGTGCTCGACGGCGACGTCGTGCGCACGCACCTGTCCAAGGGCCTCGGCTTCTCCAAGGAGGACCGCGACACGAACATCTTGCGCATCGGCTGGGTGTGCGAGGTGCTGGCGCGCAACGACGTGGTGGCCATCGGCGCCGCCATCAGTCCCTACCGTGACATCCGCGACCAGGTGCGGGCCAACATCGGCCGCTTCGTGGAGGTCTACGTCACAGCACCGCTCGAGACGCTGGCGGATCGCGACGTGAAGGGCCTCTACCGCAAGGCGATGGCGGGCGAGATCAAGGGCTTCACCGGTGTTGACGACCCGTACGAGGAGCCGCTCAACCCCGAGGTCGTCTGCCATTCGGATGGCAGCGAGACGCCCGAGCAGTCGGCCGCCAAGGTCCTTGCCAAGCTGGAGGAGCTGGGCTACACGAGCCCGTCCGCCTAGGCACCGGCCCGCGCGCCGGCTCTCCCCGGGGGAGCGCAACGAACAAGCTGGGCGGGCCGGTGCCCGATTCGGGCCGCGTTCATTCGCCTGGTGAGAATCCGCGCCAGGACAAGGCCCTCAACCGGCAAGAGCGGGCTCGTTCTCCGTCGATGCTCTCCGTGGGGAGAGTTCGCGGCGTTACCGGCCGCTGTGGGCCATCAGTGCGGGCAACGTGCGCGCCAGGATCTTGAAGTCGAGCCAGATCGACCAGTCGTCGATGTAAACGAGGTCGTGCTCGACCAGCGCGTCGAAGTCCGGCTCGTTGCGTGCCTCGACCTGCCACAGGCCGGTGATGCCCGGCTTCATGGAGAGGCGCCGACGGTGCCAGATGTCGTACTGCTCCACCTCCTCGGGCAGCGGCGGCCGCGGCCCGACCAGGCTCATCGAGCCGGTCAGCACATTCCAGAGCTGCGGCAGCTCGTCGATCGAGGTGCGGCGCAGCCAGGCGCCGATGCGGGTGACGCGCGGATCGTCGCTGGCCTTGAACAGGATGCCGGAGCGCTCGTTGAGGTGCGCCACCTCCTCCAGCCGCTCGTGCGCGTCCGGGACCATGGAGCGGAACTTGAACATCAGGAACGGCCGTCCATGGAGGCCGATGCGCGTCTGGCTGTAGAACACCGGGCCGTCGTCCATCAGGCGCATCGCGATGGCCGTGACCACGAAGAGCGGGCTCAGCAGCACCAGGCCGATGGCCGAGCCGACGATGTCGATGACACGCTTGAAGACGAGGCCCACCACCCGGTGGCCGTCGTTCACGATCGAGCGCACCAGGAAGCGATCGAACATCTCCTCCGTGGCGCCGGGGATGTCCTCGCTCGGGTCGACCGCCACGCGCACGGTCTTGCCCTCCCCGGCGGCGATGCTGGTGATGGGCTCCAGGTAGCGCGCGGCCGCCGGCGAGAGGCAGACCCCCAGCTCGTCCACCACCTGGCTGTGCAGGATCTCGTCGATCTGGTCGATGCTGCCGAGCACCGGCCGCGTGACCGCCCCGAGCGGCTCGCCTGGCGCCGAAAGGTGGCCGATGACGCGGATCCCCAGTCCGGGATGCTGCTCCAGCTCGTCGGCGAAGTCCTGCGCCAACTGCCCGGTGCCGGCGATGACCATGAAGCGGGCGTTGTGCCCGCGCCTGCGGAGCGTCTCGAACGCGAGGCGCAGGGCGAGCCGTCCGACCAGCGTCACCGTGGGCTCGGCGATGAACAGGTAGGCCAGGAAGAGCCGGCTGACCTCGGTCTGCTCGGTGAGGAACAGGGTTGACAGCACGAGGGCGGCGACGATGAGCGTGGCCCGCACCACGTCCCACACCTCGCTGACCACGTGCCAGCGCGCCGCCAGGCGGTAGAGGCCGGTGCTCCACAGGACAACGACCCAGATGGCCGCGAACAGGAAGGCGGTGGCCGTCGGCTCGAGGGCGAGCGCGCGCCACAGGGCCGATGCGTTGCCGTCCAGGTAGCGCAGGTGGGCGACCACCAGGAAAACGGCAGCCGCAATCGCGGCGTCCACGGCCATGAGGCCGATTCGCAGGGCCATCAGGTGGCGTCGAATCATGTGCCGGCCCCTGTCTCTGCAAATGACATGCCGCGCAAGACTCTACACGCCGAGTCCTGATCTCGTCCGATAGACTCCCCCGCCATGGGCCCAGCCGCGTGGATGACGCTCGCCGTGCTGACGGTGCTGGTGATCATCCTCTTCACCGAGAAGGCGCCGCCGGCGCCGGCCGTGCTGAGCGCGACCATGGTGCTGATGCTCATCGGCATCATCAAGCCGGAGCAGGCCTTTGCCGGGTTCAGCAACGAGGCGCCCATCATCATCGCCAGCCTGCTGATCGTGGCCCGGGCGGTCGACGTGGCGGGCATCATGCAGCCCATCGTCGCCCGCCTCTTCCGTGGCGCGGCGAGCTCCACCGGCATCCTGGCGCGTCTCCTCTTCCCGCTGGCCGGGATCAGCGCCTTCGTCAACAACACCACCCTGGTGGCCATGACCATCCCGGCGGTGGTCGACATCTCGGCCCGCCGCAGCCTGCCGGCGTCGCGCTTCCTGATGCCGGTTAGCTACGCGGCCATCCTGGGCGGGGTCATCACGGCCATCGGCACATCGACCAACCTGACCATATCCGGGCTGCTGACCAATGCCGGCATGCCGCCGCTGGGCCTCTTCGAGCCGACCCTGGTCGGGATCCCGATCGCGCTGGCCGGCATCACCGCGGTGGTCTTTCTGGCACCCCGGGTGCTGCCGGATCGCAGCCCGGTTGGCGGCACGCTGGCCGACACCGGGCGCGATTTCACGGTCAGCATGCGCGTCAAACGCGGCGGCGAAGCCGACGGCAGCACCGTGTCCGAGGCCGGCCTCCGCCGGCTGCAGGGCGTGTTCCTGGTCGAGATCGAGCGCGACGGTCGCTCGATCGCCCCGGTGGGACCGGACGAGCGGCTCGAGGCTGGTGACCTGCTGACCTTCGTCGGGCGGGTGGACAACATCGTCGACCTCCAACGGGTCCGCGGCCTCTCTTCTACCCAGGCACGACAGATCCGGAACCTGGCCGGCAACGTCCACGCCTTCTACGAGGTGGTGGTCGGCGGCGGCGGCGACCTGGTGGGACAGACGCTGAAGCAGTCCGACTTTCGCTCTCGCTACGACGCCGCGGTGATCGCCATCCACCGTGCCGGGCATCGACTGAACGCCAAGCTGGGCGACATCCCGCTGCGCGTCGGCGACACGCTGCTGGTTCTGGCCGATCCCGGCTTCCGCTCCCGCTGGCGCGATCGCCCCGACTTCCTGGTCATCGCCGATCTGTCGGGCATCTCGCCGCGCCAGCCGCGACGCGCCTGGCTGGTGGCCGCGGTCTTCGCCGGCTTCGTGCTCGCCACCGGCTCAGGCGTGGTCCCGATCCTCCAGGCGTCGGTCGCGGCGGCGATGATCGTGGTCGCGACAGGGGTGCTGACCGTCCGCCAGGCGCGTGACGCGGTCGACCTGTCGATCGTGCTCCTCATCGCCTCGGCCTTCGGCCTCGGTTCGGCCGTTTCCTCCAGCGGCCTGGCCGAGGCGGTGGCCGGCGGGCTGGTGAACCTCATGTCGCCGCTGGGTCCAATCGGTGCATTGGCCGCCATCATGATCGCCACCATCGTCCTGACCGAGCTGGTCTCGCACAATGCCGCGGCGGCGCTGATGTTCCCCATTGGCGTGGCAGCGGCGGCAACCATCGGCGCGGATCCGCGCCCGTTCGTGATCGCCATCATGCTCGGCGCCAGCCTGTCGTTCCTGACGCCCCTGGGCTACCAGACGAACCTGATGGTCTACGGCCTCGGCGGCTATCGCTTCAGCGACTTCTCACGGATCGGGGTACCGCTGAACGTGGTGACGGTCACGCTCAGCCTGATCCTGGTGCCAATCGTCTTCCCGTTCAATCCCGCCTGAGTCAGCCGGCAGTCAGTGGCACTTGCCGCGACCGGAGTCGGTGAACGTGCCCCCGGCCGCAGGCAGGAACTGCCAGCTGTACCTGCCGGGGCGCAGCACGAGCTTCAGCACGCCGTACGTGTCGGCCCGCGACACCAGGCTGTTGCGCAGCCGCGGCCCGAACGCCCTGAGGCCGGCGCCGCCGGTGCCGACCACGAACTCGCGGATGCCGTGGTACGGACGTCGTTCGCCCTGGTAGTTCTGCTTCGCGAAGCGCTCGTAGTCATGGTCATGGCCGTTGATGACGGCCTCCGCCCCGGCGCGGTAGAGCGTGATCCAGAAGCCCGCGACGTCCGTGTCGTTGCCGTGCTGTCCGGAGCTGAAGCGTGGATGGTGCCAGTAGGCCAGCACGCACCGATGCGGGTGGGCGGCGAGGTCTCCTGCCAGCCACCGTTGCTGGGGTGAGCCCATGAAGCAGCCGCCCACCGCGTCGCAGTTCGAGTTCAGCACGTAGATGCGCCAGGTCGCCCGGTTGTACGCGTACCAGCCCTTGCCGGCCGTTCCAGCCCGCGCGCCGAAGTAGCGGTAGTAGCCGGCTCCGCCGGGCGTGTCGTAATCGTGGTTGCCGGGCGCCGGCGCCGTCCGGTTCTTGAAGCGCCCCCAGTTCGGCGCGTAGCAGTCGAGGAACTCCCGGTACGAGCCCTTGTCATACACGTTGTCGCCGGCGGTGAAGACGGTCCCACCCTGCCGGGCCAGCACGGCGGCCGTGGCGTCATCGTTATGGCCGCCGCACGAGGCGATGTCCCCGGCGCCGACGAGGATTGCCAGCCGGCTGCCCGCCAGCGCGGGACGTGGCGCGATCAGGCCGGTGCCGACGATGGCAGCCGCGATCAGCAGCCGGGACAGGATCCTCACCCCGGCAGCCTAGCATGCCGGCCGGGTCGCTAGACTCGCGAGGTGGCCCGCATCCTCGTCGCCGAGCCGGTCGCCCAGGCCGGCGTCGACATCCTTGCCGCTGCCCACGAAACCGTGGTGCGCAGCGGGCAGCCGCGCGAGGCGCTGCTCCGGGGGCTCTCCGAGGGAGGGGGTTGGGACGCGCTCGTCGTCCGATCCCAGACGCGGGTCGACGGGGAGCTGTTGGCCGCGGCCGCTCCGCGGCTGTCGGTGGTCGGGGTCGCCAGCGTCGGCACCGACCGGATCGACCTGGCCGCCGCGACCCGCGCCGGGGTCATGGTCGTCAACGCTCCCACCGGCAACACCATCGCGGCCGCCGAGCACACCATGGCGCTCATGCTGGCGCTGCTGCGCCACGTACCCCCCGCTGACGCGTCCATCCGTCGCGGTGAATGGGAGCGCGGCCGCTTCACCGGTGCCGAGCTGCGCCACAGGACGCTGGGGATCATCGGCCTGGGCAAGATCGGCAAGGCCGTTGCCCGTCGTGCCGCCGGGTTCGAGATGCGGGTGATCGCCAACGATCCATACCTGACCGAGGAGCAGGCCGCCGAGCACGGCGCGCGCCTGGTCGGCCTGCCGGAGCTCCTGCTGCGCGCCGACGTCATCACCGTCCACACCCCGCTCACCGCGCAGACGCGCGGGCTCATCGGCCCTGCCCAGCTGGGTGCCATGAAGCCGGGCGCCGTCCTGCTGAACGTGGCGCGCGGCGGGATCGTGGACGAGGTCGCGCTCGCCTCCGCCCTGGCCGATGGTCGCCTGGCCGGGGCTGCCGTGGACGTCTACTCCGCGGAGCCGATGACGCCCGACCACCCGCTGCGCGCCGCGCCGAACACGGTCCTCACCCCGCATCTCGGGGCGTCGACCGCGGAAGCCCAGGACCGGGTGGCCGTCGAGATGGCCGAGCAGCTGCTCGAGGCCCTGGCGGGCGTGACGCCCACCTACGCCGTCAACGCGCCGTCGATCGCCGCGGATGTCGTCCCGCGGCTGCGGCCTTACGTGGAGCTGGGCCGGCGGCTGGCCATCCTGGCCCGCCAGCTGTCGCCGGCCGCGTTCAGCTGCCTGTCGTTGACCTATGCCGGCGAGATCGCAGCCTGGGACTGCGCGCCCATCCGGACCGCCGCCCTGGCCGGGATCCTCGAGGCGGTCACTGATCAGCGCGTCAACGCGGTGAACGCCGACCTGGTTGCGCGCGAGCGCGGCCTGACCGTTCGCGAAACGCGAACCGACGCTTCCGAGCCCTGGGCCTCGCTCGTGACCCTGGAAGCCGGGGAGGATCCGGATGGGGGCGCGGTTGCCCTCCGCCTGTCCGGATCCACCGCCCACGGCCGGGCGCACCTGGCCTCGCTGGACGGCTTCGACCTCGATGCCGAGCTGGCCGGGCTGATGCTCATCACGCGCCACCAGGACCAGCCCGGCGTGGTCGGCGCGGTGGGCACGGCCCTCGCCAGCGCGGGGATCAACATCTCGTCACTGGAGCTGTCGCGCCTCTCGGCCGCCGGCGAGGCGATGATGGTCGTCAGCGTCGACTCCGCGGTCCCGGATCCGGTCCTCGCGGCGCTGCGCGCCACGTCGGGCATCCGCGAAGCACGCCTCGTGGAGTTGCCGGCACTCACCTGAACGGAACCCCGACTACACCGCCATGACCGCCGCGATACCACGTCGACTTATCATCGGCTCCGTGAGTGCCAAGCCTTTTGCCTCCAGCGCGGACCTGGCCGACAAGGAGGCCACCCTCGAGCAGCTCGCGGATGGCGTCTACGCCTACACCGCCCAGGGTGATCCGAACGTCGGCTGCGTGATCGGGGCCGATGCGATCCTGGCCATCGAAGCGCGCGCCACGCCGTTCATGGCCCAGCGCTGGATCGACGTGGTGCGGACCATCAGCCCCCTGCGGTTTGGTGACCTGGTGCTGACCCACTACCACGCGGTGCGGGTGCTGGGCGCGGCCGCCTTCAACGCACGACGGATCGTCGCCACCCGGGCCACCGCCGACCTGGTCGAGGAACGTGGCGAGCAGGACTGGGCCAGCGAGCAGGGCAGAATGCCTCGCCTCTTCCAGGGCGCCGAGACCATCCCGGGGCTGACGCGGCCGACCGTCACGTTCGAGGAGCGTCTGCAGATCGACCTGGGCAACCGGGTCGTGGATCTCCAGTTCCTGGGGCGCGGGCATACGTCGGGCGACCTGGTGGTGTGGCTGCCGGAGGAGCGCATCTGCTTCGCCGGGGACCTGGTGGAGGCGCAGGCGGCGCCGTACATGGGGGACGCGCATATCGACGACTGGCGGGGAGCCACGCTCGACCGCGTGGCCGGGCTCGGTGCCGAGCAGATGGTCGGCGGCCGCGGCCCCGTCGTGCGGGGAGCGGCGGTCGCCCAGGCGGTCGAGGACACGCGGGCCTTCCTCTCGGCCGTGCTCGACGGCACGCGCGAGGTGAGGGAGGCGGGCGGCACGCCGCGCGACGCCTACCGGCAGACGCACGCGGCCCTCGCGCCACGGTACGGCACCTTCCCGATCTTCGAGCACACCATGCCGTTCAACGTGCAGCGGGCATGGGACGAGCTCGACGGCATCGACCATCCCCGGATCTGGACGGTGGAGCGCGACCGCGCCGTCTGGGACGAGCTGACCGCCTAGACCTATCATCGCGACCATGCCCGCGCGCAAGACGGCCGCGCCGGAAGCGGCCGCGCTGGATGCCCAGGTGGCCGTGGTGGGAGCGGGACCGATCGGCATGACCCTGGCCGGCCGGCTGGCGCAGCGCGGCCTGCGGGTCATCCTGCTGGAGCAGCACCCTCGGCACACCGGCGAGGGCTCGAAGGCGCTCTGCATGCAGCGTGAGACGCTCGAGATCTGGGCGCGGCTGGGCATCGGCGAGCGGGTCGCCCAGCGAGGCGTGCAGTGGCAGGTCGGCCGCACCTACTTCCGCGACCGTGAGCTGTTCAGCGTCCACCTGCCCGGGTCCGGCGCCGACCACTTCCCGGCCTTCGTGAACATCAACCAGACGGAGGTCGAGGAGATGCTGCTGGCGCGGCTGCGCGAGCTCCCGAACGTCGAGGTGCGGTGGAGCCATCGGCTCACGGACCTCCGCCAGGACCACGATGCCGTCACGCTCAGCTGTGACACGCCGGACGGTGCGCGGACCCTGCGGGTGGCCTATGCGGTCGGGGCCGATGGCGCCCACTCGGCGGTCCGCCACCTGCTCGGCATGGGATTTCCGGGACACAGCCACGAGGACCTCTTCCTGATCTGCGACATCCGCGCCCGGCTGCCGTTCCCGAACGAGCGCCATTTCCACTTCGACCCCCCGTGGAATCCCGGCCGCCAGGTCCTGGTCCATCCCCAGCCGGACGACACCTGGCGCATCGACTGGCAGGTTCCGTCCGGGACCGATGTCGAGGCGGAGCGCGCCTCGGGCGCGCTCGATCAGCGCATCCGGCAGGTCGTGGGGGAGATGGCCGACTACGAGCTGGCCTGGGCCACCGCCTACCGCTTCCACCAGCGCGTCGCGCCGCGCTTCCGCGTTGGCCGGGTGCTGCTGGCCGGAGATGCCGCCCACCTGATGTCGCCGTTCGGTGCTCGAGGGCTGAACTCTGGCGCGGCCGACGCCGAGAACCTGGCCTGGAAGCTGGCCTTCGTGCTGGACGGGGCCGCGCCCGAGTCGTTGCTCGATTCCTACGCGGTCGAGCGGCGCGCGGCGGCGCAAGACAACCTGGCCATCACCGACGCCAGCATGCGGTTCATGGTCCCGCACGGCCCGCTCCGACGGCTGGCGCGCAACGCGATCCTGCGGGGGAGCGTGCGCTTCGGCTTCCTGCGCCGCCGCGTGAATTCGGGGAAGCTGTCGCAACCGTTCAGCTATGCCGCCTCGCCGGTCATCGCCGCGGCGCACGGCGACGAACG
>DATBJR010000034.1:0-7104 GCA_036556325.1 Candidatus Limnocylindria bacterium
CTGGACGGTGAGCTGGCGCGCCTGCCGGTGGTCAGCGACGCGCGGCCACCGGCGCGCATCCCGAGAGCCGGGGAGACGCTGCCGGCCGCCGACGTGCGGATTGCCGACCGGCTGCTCGACCTCGATCCGAACGTCGTCGGCTCGCGCGCCCGGCGGCTGACGGTGAGCGGCGACTCGGTGTACGGCTTCCTGCTCGAGTCACCGTCGCCGCCCTGGCGCGCGGCGCTGGGCTTCTACCAGCTCGATCCGGCGGATTCCGTCGCGGCCGCCGACGCGCGGCTGGAGCAGCAGCTGGCCGCCATCCGGACGCTCTTCGCCCAGCGCCAGGAGTGGGCGGTCTCATGGCTGGATGTCCGCAACCCGGGGAAGGTATATTGGGCACCGTAGAGCCGGCGACGGCACCGAGACCGGTCCGCGCGGCGCACAGCGGAACGCTTCCGAATGTGGCTCCCCCTGGTCGGCCTCGCGCTGGGTATTGCGCTGGGGCTGGTGCTCAACGTCAACGTCAGCCCGGAGCTCGCCCGCTACAGCGCGGTCGGCATCCTGGCCGGACTGGACTCGGTGCTGGGCGCCATCCGAGCCGAGCTGGACGCGCACTACGACAACCGGGTCTTCCTGTCGGGATTCGTCACCAACGCCCTGGTGGCGGTCGCGCTGACCTTCGTCGGCGACCGGCTGGGCATCGACCTCTACCTCGTCGCCCTGTTCGCCTTCGGGCTGCGCATCTTCCAAAACGTGGCCCTCATTCGACGCCACTTCCTGTAGGCTCGGGCACGGGCGCATGAACCGCGCGCGCGCCCGGCAGGACCATCGGAGGTAGCTTGGACAGGGAGACGGTGCTGGTCGGCATCGATGCCGGCACGACCAAGGTGACGACCCTCATCGGCGAAGTGGGTCGCTC
This sequence comes from Candidatus Limnocylindria bacterium, assembly GCA_036556325.1. Classification (GTDB taxonomy): domain Bacteria; phylum Chloroflexota; class Limnocylindria; order QHBO01; family QHBO01; genus DASSCW01. The sequence continues at coordinate 902 of DATBJR010000034.1, forward strand.
CGGCGACGTCGACATCATCGGCTACGGGATCGCGCCCTCGGCCGGGATGAAGAAGGGCATGGTCGCCAACATCGACCAGACCGTGAACTCCATCGCCGCCAGCCTGGAGAAGGCGGAGCGGCTGTCCGGCTACAAGATCAGCAGCGCCTTCGTCAGCGTTGGCGGCAGCCACATCAGCAGCCAGAACAGCCGCGGCGTGGTGGCGGTCTCCGGCCACAAGCGAGAGGTGAGCCGCGAGGACGTGGCCCGCGCCACCGAGGCCGCCAAGGCCGTCCAGATGCCGTCCAACCGGGAGACGCTGCACGTCATCCCGCGCGGCTACATCGTCGACGGCCAGGAGGGCATCAAGGACCCGCTGGGCATGAGCGCGGTGCGGCTCGAGGTGGAGACGCACATCGTCACCGGCCTCTCGACCTCGATCCAGAACCTGTCCAAGTGCATCGCCAACGCGAACGTCCATATCGACGAGATGGTGATCAGCTCGCTGGCCGCGGCGGAGGCGACCCTGACCGACACGGAGAAGGAGCTCGGCGTGCTGGTGGCCGATATCGGCGGCGGCACCACCGACATCGCCATCTTCACCGACGGAGGCATCTACCACTCGGCGGTGCTGCCGGTGGGCGGCATCAACGTGACCATGGACGTCGCCATCGGCCTGCGCACCAGCCAGAACCTGGCCGAGGAGATCAAGATCAAGCACGGGACGGCCAGCCTCCAGGCGGTGCAGCCGGAGGAGCTGCTCAACGTCGCGGTCCTGGGCGATGGCGGAGGGCAGACCATCCAGCGCCGAAAGCTGGCGGAGATCATCGAAGCGCGGATGAGCGAGATCTACTCGCTCATCGGCGAGGAGATCAAGCGCTCCGGCCATGCCGGCATGCTGCCGGCGGGCGTGGTGCTGACCGGCGGCGGATCCCGGATTGCGGGCGCCGCCGAGCTGGCGCGCGAGGTGTTCGAGATGCCGGTCCGCATCGGCGTCCCGCAGGGCGTGGGCGGCCTGATGGACCAGCTCTCCAACCCGGCCTTCACGACGCCCATCGGGCTGCTGCTGTGGGGCGCCCATCATGCCGGCGAGGAGCCGATCGGCTACGCCGCCAGCTCCCCGTTCAGCGGCGCCGGCAGCCGGTTCATCGACTGGATTCGCGGTCTCTTCCCGGGCTGACCCTGAGCCCCTCGCGGGCGCGGCCAGGCTCAGTAGGCGCCAGCCGAGGTTTCGTTCGCGCGACCCGGAGCCGGGTCGGCAACCAGGCCGGCCACTGGATCGGCCCCGAGCGCACCGCGCACGGCAGCCAGCAGCTCCGCCACGGAGAACGGCTTGGCCAGCAGGTGGACGTCCCGCATCGAGCGGGCTTCGGTGGCCACGGACCGCAGCAGGGCGTGGTCGGCGGAGATGACGAGGATCGGGATTCGGTGCAGGTCGGCGTGCGAGCGGACCAGGCGGGCCACGTCCCAGCCGGACAGCTCGCGCTGATCCGTGGCCAGCAGCAGGTCGATCACGACGAGGTCCGGCCGGGTGTCGCGAATCTCGTGCAGCTCCGGCCCGATGCGCGTGGTGCCGCTCACCGTGCAGCCGGCGGGTTCCAGGATGTCGCGCATCAGCTCCAGGGTCGGCGCATGGTCGTCCAGGACGGTCACGCGGGGCGAGGGTTCGAGCAAGCCGGGCGCTCCCTGTGGCGGGTGACGCCCTTGCGATTCAGCAAGCGGCGTTCCCGCCCGCTGTGGAGGAGTCGAACCGTCGTCCACCCCGCGCGGCGAGGGTGTGGATAACTTCGCTCCGGTCTGTGGAAAAAACCAGCCACGACGGCCGATGGCGCTCGCTAGAATCGATGGAACCCGCGGCGAGACGGGTTGCCAACACTCCATACCGCGCTACGGAGACCACCCATGCCGCTACGGTCCGACGCAGAACATTTCGCACTGATCAAGGTCATTGGCGTCGGAGGGGGCGGCAGCAACGCCGTGAACCGGATGATCCGCGCCGAGATGATGGGCGTCGAGTTCATCGCCGTGAACACCGACGCGCAGGCGCTCCTCCAGAGCGATGCTCCCCACAAGATCCGGATCGGCGACAAGCTGACCCGCGGCCTGGGAGCCGGTGCCGATCCGCAGGTCGGCCAGCGGGCGGCCGAGGAGGACTCGGAGAAGATCTACGAGGCCCTCAAGGACGCGGACATGATCTTCATCACCGCCGGCATGGGCGGTGGCACGGGATCGGGCGCGGCGCCGGTCATCGCCGAGATCGCCAAGGATCTCGGCTCGCTGACGGTGGGCGTCATCACCAAGCCGTTCAGCTTCGAGGGCGTGCGCCGCAAGCTCGTGGCGGAGCAGTACTCCGAGCAGCTCAAGGACAAGTGCGACACGCTGATCACCATTCCCAACGACCGCCTGCGCGAGGTGGTCGACAAGAAGACGTCCATTTTGGACGCCTTCCGGGTGGTGGACGACGTGCTGCGCCAGGGCGTGCAGGGCATCAGCGACCTGATCACCGTGCCCGGCCTGATCAACCTCGACTTCGCCGATGTGAAGACGATCATGCGTGACGCCGGCTCCTCGATGATGGGCATCGGCATCGGCACCGGCGAGAACCGCGCCATCGAAGCCGCCCGTGCCGCGGTCATGAGCCCGCTGCTGGAGGTCAACATCCAGGGAGCGCGCGGCATCCTCTTCAACGTTACCGGCGGCAGCGACCTGGGCCTGTTCGAGGTCAACGAGGCTGCCGAGGTGATCAAGGAGGCCGCGGATCCCGAGGCGAACATCATCTTCGGCACCGTCATCGACGACCGGATGCGCGACGAGGTGAAGGTCACCGTCATCGCCACCGGCTTCGATGCCACCAAGAAGCCGCGGTCGGCGGGGCGTGGCGCGTCCTCGTCCGAGGTCGCGGTCGGCATCGAGACCAGCCTCGACGAGCGCAGCCGGGAGATCCTGGCCGAGATCGAGCGCGAGCGAGCCCAGCGCCAGTCGCTGGACGAGCAGATCCCCGAGCCGTCGCCGTTCGCCACCACCACCGGGCGCGAGGAGGTCGCGGCCGAACGGCAGGCGGTGCCCACGCCGGCGGGTCGTCCGGCCTACGGCGAGACCGACCTGGACATCCCCTCGTTCCTGCGCCGCAAGTCGGAGTAGGACCTCCTCAGCCGATGCGGCCGGACGGCGACGTCCGGCCGTTTTCGCTGGCATGCAGCCGATCGCCGAGCCGCCACCCACGCCGGACCTGATCCGGAGCCGATACGACCACCTCCTCGCGCGGCTGCGCGCGGCAGCCGCGTCCGAGGGCCGCGACCCCGACGGGTTCCGCATCGTGGCCGTCACCAAGGGCTTCGGGGTCGACGTCGTGCGGGCCGCGCTGGCGGCGGGGCTCACGATGCTGGGCGAGAACCGGGTTCAGGAGGCAGCGGCCAAGGTCGAGGCCGCTCCGGAGGCCGATTGGCACATGATCGGCCAGCTGCAGTCGAACAAGGTGCGCCAGGCGCTGCGCCTCTTCGGCACGGTCCACTCCGTCGACTCGGTCGCGCTCCTCGACCGGATCGACCGCATCGCCCACGACGATGGCCGCGCGCCGCGGGTCCTGCTGCAGGTCGACATGAGCGGCCGCGCCGGGCGCGGCGGCTTTCCGGCCGCCGAGTTCGCGGAGCTCGCGACGGACCGCGCCGGAGCCCTGGTGACGAGGCTGGTGGGTCTCGTGGCCGCCCGACCCATCGGCCTGATGACGGTCGCGCCCATCGACCCGGGGGCGGAGCGACGGACATTCGGGCGGCTGCGCGAGCTGCGGGACCGGCTGCGGGCGACGAGTGGCCTGGAGCTGCCGGAGCTGTCGATGGGAATGACCGCCGACGCCGAGGCCGCCGTTCGCGAGGGCGCCACCCTGCTGCGGATCGGCACCGCCCTGTTCGGGCCGCGGCCGGAACGGCACTAGGCTGCTATCCTCGCGACCGTGGCGTTCCTGACCAGCTTCATCGGCCTGCTGGCGCTGGTGCTCACGATCCTGATCTTCGCCCGCGTGATCGTGAGCTGGACCAACCCCGCCGGCGGCGGCAACGTCACCGCCTTCCTGTACCAGGCGACCGAGCCCCTGCTGGCGCCGATTCGGCGCGTCTTCCCGCCCACCGGCGGGCTCGACTGGGCCCCGATGATCGCCATCCTGCTGCTCGGCGTCCTGACCCGCCTCTTCCTGCGCTAGCCCGCGCCGGTATCGCTCCGCCGATTGAAGGCCGTTCCGGGCGATCGCTATACTGCCTACCCCGCGGCGGGCGATTAGCTCAGCTGGTTAGAGTGCACGGTTCACATCCGTGAGGTCACTGGTTCGAATCCAGTATCGCCCACCACCCACCCCGCTCCCTCGTCGCTCGTGAACCTCCTTCCGCACCGCTTCCGCGCCCGCCTGCGCTCGCTCCGGCTCCTCGTGCCGCTGCGCCGCCGCGATTACGCGCTGCTCACCGCCGGGTCCACCGTGTCGCTGCTGGGCGATGGCTTCTTCGGGGTGGCGCTGGCCTGGCAGGTGTACGAGATCAGCAACATCCCCACCGCGCTCTCGATCGTGGGCGTGGCCTGGACCGCGCCGCTGGTCGCCTTCATCCTGCTGGGCGGCGTCTTCAGCGACCGGTACGACCGGCGCTGGATGATGATCGGCGCCGATGCCGTGCGGGCCGCCGCCATCGGCCTGCTGGGCCTGCTGTCGATCGCGGGCGTCCTCCAGCTGTGGCATGTCATCGGGCTCATCGCCTTCGTGGGCCTGGGCGACGCGTTCTTCAACCCCGCCTCCACCGCCATCGTGCCGACGCTGCTGCCGGACGAGGAGCTGCCGCAGGCGAACGCGCTGATGGGCTTCATCCGCCCGATGATGATCCGGCTGGTCGGGCCGGCGGTCGGCGGCTTCGTGGTGGCCCTGGCGGGAGCGGGAAGCGCGTTCCTCATCGATGGTGCCACCTTCGTGGTGTCGGCCGCCTGCATCGGCGCCATCGCCACCCGGCCGGCCATCAGTGTCACGGACCACGGCTTGCGCCAGACGATGGCCGAGATGGGGGAGGGCTTCGCGTTCGTCCGGCGCAATCCATGGTGCTGGGCCACGCTGGTGGCTGCCATGTTCAGCCTGCTGCTGTTCATCGGCCCGGTGCAGGTGCTGCTGCCGTTCGTGGTCAAGAACCAGCTCGGGCTCGGCGCCGAGTCGCTGGGCTTCATCTATGCCGCCGGCGGGATCGGGTCGGTGACCTCCGCGCTGCTGATCGGCCAGCTGGGCATCCCGCGATTGAAGATCACCATCATGTATGCGGCCTGGTCCGGCGGCGTGCTGCTGCTCACCGGCTATGGGCTGATGACGGCACTGTGGCAGGCGCTGGCGATCACCTTCGTCTGGCAGGCGCTGTTCCAGGTGGGCGGCATCATCTGGGTCACGCTGCTGCAGACGCTGGTGCCGCGCCGCCTGCTCGGCCGGGTGACGAGCCTCGACTGGCTGATGTCCGCCGGGCTGGTGCCGGTGTCGTACGCCCTCACCGGCCCGGTGGCGGCCGGGCTGGGCGTCAGCGAGACGATGATCTGGGGCGGGCTGATTGGTGCGTTCTGCATGGGCGTCCTGTGGTTCGTGCCCGGCGTCCGAGATCCGGAGCGACGACCGGCCACCGTGCCCACGGGTCGCCGCGAGGCCACCGGATGAGCCAGCGACCGACGCCCGAGCGGGTGGTGGCGATGTTCGACCGCATTGCGCCGCACTACGACGCCATGAACACGCTCATGACCGGCGGCCTGGACGGGGTCTGGCGGCGCGCCGCCCTGGACGCCGCTGCCCTGAGGCCCGGCATGCGGGTGCTGGACGTGGCGACCGGCACCGGCAAGCTGGCGCTGGGGGCCGCTGCGCGGGTCGGTCCCGGCGGCGAGCTGGTCGGGCTGGATCCCGCAGCCGAGATGCTGGCCCGCGCTCGACGCAGGAGCCGCTCGTCGGCCGCCGGTGCGCGGGTGACGTGGGTCCAGGCCGATGCGCTGTCCCTGCCGTTCGCCGATGGCACCTTCGACGCGGTCACCATCGGCTTCGGCCTGCGCAACCTGCCCGATGTGGCGGCCGCCCTCGCCGAGATGACGCGCGTGGCCGCACCCGGCGGGCGGGTGGTGGTCCTGGAAATCGCGGCACCGCCCGGCGGGCCGAGCGCCCTGCTGTATCGCACCTGGTTCCGGGGGGTGATCCCGCGGCTCGGAGCGCTGCTCGGCAGCGGCGACGC
>DATBJR010000035.1:0-1760 GCA_036556325.1 Candidatus Limnocylindria bacterium
CGGCACGCCGACCCAGATCGACTTTCCCGCGGTTGTCCGCACCGACGATGGGTACCGGATGCTCTTCGGCTGGTCACCGAGCCGGGCGACGACGCTCATCCGCTCGGCGACCTCGGCGGACGGCGTCAGCTGGACGGTGGCTGATGCCCCGGCCATCGACGTTGGCCTGTGCGGCGGCTTTGACACGCGGTCGGTGGCCATGCCCCGCGTCGCCGCGCACCCGGACGGCGGGTGGATCGCGCTGTACGGCGGCTTCGGGGACGAGACCGACGCCAGCATGGCCGTCGGCCTCGCTCGCAGCACCGATGGCGCGGCCTGGACCTGCGCCGCTACCGCCCCGATCCTGGAGGTCGGCGACATCCCCGGCAGCGAGCGCATCCACAGCTACGCCCTGCTCGCGGAAGCGGGGGAGGCGCCGCGCCTGCTGATCGAGTCCCTGGCGGGGAACCGGTCCGATCTCTGGCTGGCGGAGCTCAGCCTGTCGCCGCAGACGGCCACAGCGGAGTAGGGACGGTGAAGCCCAGCGCGCCGGACCAGCTGTTCCGGGCGGCGACCTCGTCCACCGGCTTGCGCGGTGCCACGCCCCAGCGACCGGTGGGATAGCCCATCGGCACGACGCCGTGCAGGTACCAGCCCTCGTCGGTCGGCACGCCCAGTATCTCGAAGACCTCATCGGCGTAGTACGTCTGGAGCACGCCGGTCAGGGTGGAGCCGATGCCCTCCGCCCGCGCGGCCAGCATCGCGCTCCACACCGCGGGATAGACGCCGCTGCCCTCGCGCGTCTTGCCGAAGCCGAGGAGGATGAGCGGCACCTCGGCGAAGTGGCGGCCCAGGTGCAGGCCTGATCTCGCCGCGCGGCCCATGGCGCCCGGGGCCTGCAGCATCTGCTCCGGGGTGGCACCGTACGACGCCAGCAGCCGCTCGAAGGCCTGCTCGTACAGCGGGGCCAGGCGGGACCTGATGCCCGGATCGTCGACGAGGATGAAGCGCCACTCCTCGCCGATGTGCGGCGCGCGGATGGCCGCGTCCAGGATGCGTGCCTGGACCTCCATGGGAACCGGATCAGGCTTCAGCCGTCGCATGGCGCGGGTGGTGTAGAGCGCTTCGTGCAGGTCCATCGGCCTCGTCGTTTCGTACACTGTATGAATGGTGATGCGCACGGTAGTCGTACGCTGTACGATTGTCAAGACATGACCGCGAAGCTGACGCGCGAACGGGTGCTGGACGCAGCGATGCTGATCGCGGACGAGGACGGCCTGGACGCCCTGACGATGCGGCGCCTGGCCGACGAGCTGGGGGCCGGGGCGATGTCGGTCTACCACCATGTGCCGAGCAAGGACGGCATCCTGGACGGCATCCTGGAGCGCGTGGTGGGAGAGATGGAGCTTCCGTCAGGCCCGGAATGGAAGTCGGCCCTGCGGCGCGCGGCGATGTCCGCGCACGAGGCACTGGGTCGCCACCCCTGGGCGGCGGCGGCCCTGCTCGGCGGCGAGCGAGTCAGCCCCGCGCGCCTGCGCCACACGGACGCGATCCTGGGCTGCCTGCGTGGCGCGGGCTTCACCGACGTCGAGACCGACCTGGCCTACCACGTCCTGGACAGCCACATCATGGGCTTCTCGCTGTGGCTGGCGGGCATCTCGGCCGGCCTGCGACGACTCGGGCCGGTATTCAAGGCCTACGATCTCTTCGACGCGTCCGAGCTGCCGCACCTCGCCGAGCACATCGAGGTCCACCTGCGCGAGGATCGCGCGGCGCAGCCC
>DATBJR010000036.1:0-14589 GCA_036556325.1 Candidatus Limnocylindria bacterium
GGAGCACTGATGGCCGAGTACCTCATCTTCTTCAACCAGCAGTGGGTCGGCGACCACGACGAGGAGTGGTTCCGGGGGCGGGGCCCGCTGGCCATGGCGGTCGTGGACGAGATGAGGGCCGCCGGGGTGTACGTGTTCGCCGGGGGCCTCGAGGAGGACGTCGATCAGGCCTTCAGCGCGGACGCGACCAGCGGAGAGCTGGTCATCACTGACGGGCCATACGTCGAGACCAAGGAGTTCCTGGGCGGCTTCACCGTGATCGACGTGGTTGATGAGGAGGCGGCCAAGATGTGGGCCGGCAAGGTCGCGGAGGCATGCGGCTGGCCCCAGGAGGTTCGTCCCTTCAAGCCGCGGCGCTTCATTTCACCTCCTGGCTAAGCCGCTGACGTCGTCCCCGTCTAGCCTTGCCTGGTGCAGCTGGAAGGCAAGACCGTCCGCCTCGAACCGCTCGCGCTGACCCACGTGCGTGCGCTTGTTGATGCGGCCTCGGAATCGCGCGACACCTACCGCTTTGCCGACGTTCCCGATGGGCCGGTCGAGATGGCCGCTTACGTCCGGTCCGCGCTCGATGAGCCAGGAGTACTGCCGTTCGCCATTGTGTCCGGCGGACGCGTCGTGGGCACGACGAGGTTCCTGCGCATGGAACACTGGTCCAGGCTGGATGATCGGCCGCCGGATGTCCCGCATGTTGCCGACATCGGCTGGACCTGGCTGGCCGCGTCCGCGCAGGGCACCGGCGTGAATACCGAGGCGAAGTTCCTGATGCTGCGCCATGCCTTTGAGACGTGGCGCGTGTTCCGCGTGGCGATCAAGGTGGACGTGCCCAATGAACGTTCACGCCAGGCGGTCGAATCACTCGGAGCGAAGCTGGACGGGATCCGACGCGCCGAGCGGCTCGGCGAGGACGGACGGGTGCGGGACTGCGCGTGGTACTCGATCGTGCGGGACGAGTGGCCCACCGTGAAGGAGCGCCTCGAGGCGCGGCTGCCCGCAATCTCGTGACACGATGAGCCCCTCGCCGGTCTGGCCGGAGAGGGGCTCGATGCGTTCGCGGCTCAGTCGAGCAGGAGCCAGGAGATGCGCGTTGGGCTCGTGCGGGCCGAGCTGATGTGAATCGTGAAGCGCTCGTTGGCGGGATCGGTCGTGAACCATAGGTCCCGGCCGCCGAGGTTCGATCGCGGCGTGAGGAGCAGGAACGAGCCGATGTTCATGTTGACTCCCGGCCGGATCGTCAGCTGAGTGCGGCCTGCCGGGATGACGGCCACGCCGCTGATCTTCTGGAATTCCACGCGGCCCATGGCGCGGATCGCGTAGTCCTCTCCCGACGGCTGGGCCACGATGGCCGGCTTGCCGATGGCCCATACGCCGGCGTTGAAGTTGCTGATCAGGTTGGCGCCGATGCCGGAGTTGCTGAGCGCCTTCAGGGCGGTACCCCGATGGCTGCTCGCCACCGAGAAGACATCCTCGCTGTTCGTCTGGTTCAGGATGCCGGTCAGCGACTCTGCATTTGGGTAGTTGCCGCCGATGACGACGGTCTCGCCGTCGGCTCGCACCGGGTTGACCCGGCCCAGGGCGCCGGCGGCCCAGGCACCCACGCCGGCCAGCGTTCCCGCCAGCACCGCTCGGCGCGTCGGGGACCGCGATTCGATCTCTGTTGCCATGTCCCTATCCCTCCATCTGTCTCGTCCGGACGCCGGCGATCGGCCGCGTTCGGCACGGGACGCAGTTCCGCGTGGAATTGTCACCAACTCGTGTACTTTGCCGACAGTGCCGAACGTCGCCACTTCCTGGGCCGATCCAGCCTGGCTGGCGGACGCCCATGCCTGGATCGAAGAGCAGTTGGCTGCCTGCGGTCTCGCCGTGACGGGGCCGATCGAGCAGCCGCACCTGCGCTGGTGGTCGACGGTCCTGCGCGTCCCGACTGACGACGGCGTGCTATGGATGAAGGCCGCCCAGCCGATGTACGCGTTCGAGACCCGTGTCACGCCGTTTCTTGCCAGGCACTGGCCGGACCTCACCGTCGAGGTCATGGCCACCGATCCGGACCGTGGCTGGATGCTGTCGCGCGACGCCGGCACCCGGCTGCGCGAAGCCACCGACCGGCCGGTGATCGACCACTGGGCCGATCTGCTGCCGCGCTATGCCGAGCTCCAGCTCGCCGCGGCGGAGCATCGCCGCCAGCTCGGGGCGCTTGGCGAGCCGGATCGGGGCCTGCCGCGACTGGCGCGCGACCTGCGCGCGACGGTCGATGAGCCTGGGAATCTGCTCGTGGGCGACCCCCGCGGATTGACGCCGGGCGAGGTCGAGGCGCTGCGTGACCGGCTCGACGCCTTCGACGCCGATTGCCGGCGGCTGGCGGAGATTGGCATCCCGGCGACCCTGCAGCACGACGACCTGCACGACGGCAACGCCTTCGTGCGCGGTGGCGGCTACGTGGTCTTCGACTGGGGTGACTCCTGCATCTCGCACCCCTTCCACACGTTGTCGGTCACGCTGCGCGCCCTGGCGTACAGCCAGCACCTCGAGCCCGGTGGGCCCGAGATCCAACGGATGCTGGATGTTTACCTCGAGCCGTGGCAGCGAATTGCGCCGGCCAGGGCGCTGCGCGAGGCGGCCGACATCGCGCGGCGAACCGGCACGATCGGCCGAGCCATGGCCTACCGCAGCTGGCTCGGCGAGATGCCGCCCGACGTGGCCGACCAGCAGCGCGAATCGATCCCGTATGGATTGCGCCTCTTCCTGGCCGACGGGCCGTGGGGCAGCTGGGACGATGGCAGCTTCTGACGGCCCGGCGCCACCCGCGCCGATGCCGCGGCCGGCTGGCCCGTACCGGACCGAGCGGCTGGTCCTGCGCCCCTTCACGGCGGAGGACCTGGACGCCTTCATGGCCATGCACTCGGATCCCGAGGTGGTGCGCTACGTGCCGTACCCACCCTTGAGCCGCGACCAGGCGATCGAGCGGCTGCGGTTCATCGCCACCATGACGGCCATCGACGACGAGTCGCAGAACCTGCGCCTGGCCGCGGTGCTGCCGGAAACGGGGGAGGTCATCGGCGACGTCAGCCTCTGGAGCTCCGCGCGGGACCGCCTGCAGGGCGAGATGGGCTTCGTCGTCAATCCGCGCTTCCATCGGCAGGGCTATGCCTCGGAGGCTGCGGCGGAGCTGCTGCGCATCGGGTTCGAGGAGGCTGGCCTGCACCGCGTCACCGCCAACTGCGACGCGCGCAACCTGGCGTCGGCCGGGGTGATGGAGCGCATTGGCATGCGACGCGAGGCGCACTTCATCCAGAGCTCGTACGAGAAGGGCGAGTGGGTGGACGAGCTCGAGTACGGGATCCTGGCCGACGAGTGGCGCGCGCGACGCTAGGCTGGCGCCCGTGACGCCCGAGCCGACGCTGCCGGCGACGCCGCCGTTCCGTTTGCGAGCGGGTCTGATCACGCCGTTGACCGCCGGCGGCTTCCGGCACGAGCGCGACGCGATGATCAGCGTCGATGAGCGCGGGCGGCTGGACCGTGTCGCCAGCGTGCATGAGGTACCCGCGGACGCCGAGCAGCCGCCACTCGTCGACCTGCGGCCCTGGGTCGTGCTGCCGGGCCTGGTGGACCTGCACGCCCACCTGCCGCAGCTTCCGAACGCCGGCCTCGGCGCGGGACTGCACCTGCTCGATTGGCTCGAGCGGTACATCTTCCCGCTGGAGCGCGAGTTCGACGAGGCGATGGCCGCGCGCGTCGCGCCGGCGGCGTTCCGGGCCTTCGCGCGGGCCGGGACCACCACCATCCTGGCCTATGGGGCGATCTGGCCCGGCAGCCTGGACACCTGCTTTGCGGCCGCCGAGGAGCACGGGATCCGCGCCATCCTGGGCAAGGTGATGATGGATCGGCTGTCGTACGACACGGCTCACGAGCCGCGCGAGATCCTGGACCTCTCGCTGCGCCAGTCACGCGAGCTGTGCGAGCGCTGGCACGGCCGGGATGGTGGTCGCCTGGCCTACGCCTACACGCCGCGGTTCGCGGTCAGCTGCTCGGCCGAGATGCTGGCGGCATCGGCCCAGGCGGCGATCGAGGCGGGCGCCTACTGGCAGACGCATCTCTCCGAGGATCGCAACGAGCTGGAGGAGGTGGCGCGCCTCTTTCCGGAGGCGCGTGACTACACCGACGTCTATGACCGGGCCGGTGGGCTGCGGCCGGGGACGGTGCTGGCGCATGCCATTCACCTTTCGGACCGGGAGATCGCGCGCCTGGCCGAGAGCGGCGCGGCCGTGGCCCACTGTCCCGGCTCCAACCTCTTCCTGGCCAGCGGCGCGATGCCGCTGGCCCGCTACCAGGCCGCCGGCGTGGTCATCGGCCTCGGATCGGACGTCGCGGCGGGACCGGACGTGTCGCTGTTCGGCGTCATGCGGGCCGGCGCCTACACCCAGAACGGCCTCCACGCACTGGGCATGGCGCCGCATCCCGCGATGCCGCCGCACGACTGGCTGCGGCTCGCCACCCTGGGCGGAGCGGCGGCGCTGGGGCTGGAGGACGCCATCGGCTCCGTGGAGGAGGGCAAGGAGGCAGACCTGATCGTGGTCGACCCGGCCGCGACCGAGCCGATGGAGGGCGTTGCCTCGCCCAACGCGGCGCCGGAGGAGATCCTGAGCCGGCTCATCTACCGGGTCCATCCGGCCATGGTCCGCGGCGCGTGGGTCCGCGGCCGCCTGCTGCCTGCCTGAGCAGGCACTCTTCGTCTACGCTACGCGGCGATGGACAAGGTCCTGCAGATCCTGGTCAATGCCGCCGCCCTGTGGGTGGCCGTGGTCATCGTGCCCGGCCTCGGCTGGTCGGGCGGCGAGTGGTGGAAGTTCCTGCTGGTCGCCATCGTCTTCAGCCTGATCAACTCCTACGTCAAGCCGATCCTGCGCATCCTGACCTTCCCCATCAGCGTCGTCACGCTGGGCCTCTTCCTGCTGGTGATCAACGCGTTGCTGCTGCTCCTGCTGAGCGCCATCAGCAAGGAGCTGAGCCTGGGCTTCACGGTCGCCGACTTCTGGGCCGCGCTGCTGGGCTCCATCGTGATCTCGATCGTGGGCTGGATCCTGTCCATGGTGGTCGGGGCCAGCCGTCTGCCCGGGCGGGTGCTCTGATCTGCCTCGGGCTGCCGCCGAGGCACGACGCCTGACCCGATGACCCCGCGCCGCGCCGGCTGGCCATCCATGCTCGTGTTCGGTGTGGCCGTCGCGGCCGTCATCCTGCTCACCGGGCCGCTGCTCCTCTTCTTTCCGCCCGTCGTTTCAATTGAGCAGGCCCGCCACGACGTGCCGGCGCTGCTCGGCGCCGATCAGGCGACAGTCGACCGTGCCACGGCCACGATGCTCGGCGACCTGCTGCGCGACGGGGATTTCACGGTGAGCATCACCGCCTCCGGAGAGCCGGTGCTGGATGCCAGGGAGCGCAGCCACATGCGCGATGTCGGCGGGGTGGTGCGCGGCCTGATCCTGGCCGCGGCCATCGCGTGGCTGCTGGCCGCCGGGCTGTGGTGGCGGCTGCGGACCGATCGTGACGCCCGCGCGCGCGTAATGCTGGCCGCCGCCGCAGCGGTCGGGGTGGCAGCCGTCGTGCTGGGTGCGTGCTTCGCCCTCGCCTTTGACGCCGCCTTCGCCGCGTTTCACGCCATCTTCTTCGCGGCCGGCACCTGGACCTTCGGTCCGGACTCGAACCTGCTGCGCTTCTTCCCGGAGCCGCTGTGGTTCGAGCTGGCGCTGGTCGCCGGCGCCACGATCGTCATCGCCGCCCTACTCGTGGCATGGACCGCCACGCGGACGCTGTCGCGCGAGGCTGCCGGGCTCCGCTGAGGGGCGCGGCGACCACCCTCGGCTACACTCCGAGCATGGGCAGGGGCTCGTTTCCGATCGGGACCATCGCCGGCATCCGGATCGCGCTGCACCCGACCTGGCTGATCATCGCCCTGCTCATCACGCTGACGCTGGCCGCCGGCGACCTGCCCGCCCGTTTCCCGGGCTGGCCGCCGGTCGCGTACGCCGCGCTGGGCGCCGGGGTGGCGCTGCTGTTCTTCGCCTCGGTGCTGGCCCACGAGCTGTGCCACGCGCTGGTGGCCAGGCGGCTGGGCATCGGCGTGCGCGACATCACGCTGTTCATCTTCGGGGGCGCCGCCAGCATGGAGCGCGACGCCGAGACCCCGCGCGAGGAGGCGCTCGTCTCGCTGGCCGGTCCCGCCTGCAGCCTGGTGCTGGCCGGCGTGCTGATCGGGCTGTCGGCGCTCCTGCAGTCCACCGATGTCGGCATCATCGCCGCCTGGCTGGGCGTGTTGAACCTGTCGCTGGCGCTGTTCAACATCATTCCCGCCTTTCCGATGGACGGCGGCCGCGTGCTGCGGGCGCTGTTGTGGCGCTGGCGCGGGGACCGATTCGTGGCGACCCGCGGCGCGGCGGCGGTGGGGCGGGCGTTCGGCTACCTGCTGATCGTCATCGGCGTCTGGTGGGCGCTGTCGGGCAGCCTTGGGAACCTGTGGCTGGCCCTCATCGGCTGGTTCATCTCCAATGCCGCCGGGGCGACGGTGAACCAGATGAGCGTGCAGCGCTCGATGGCGGGCATCCGCGTCCGCGACGTGATGGATCCGCAGCCCGCCTCGATCTCCCCGAACACCAGCGTGGCCGACCTGGTCAATGAGCGGCTGGCGCGCGGTGAGAGCCGGTCGTTCCTGGTGCGCCATGACGACGGGGGACTGGCGGGGATCGTGACCCTCTCCGACGTGCAGCGCGTCGCCCGCGACGATTGGCCCGCTGCCCGGGTGACCGACATCATGACCCGCTACGAGTCCCTGGCCCGGGTCGGGCCGGACGACGACCTTGACAAGGCGCTCGAGATGCTCCAGGAGCGCGAGGTGAACCAGCTGCCGGTGGTCGAGCCGGATGGCCGCACGGTGGTGGGGCTGCTCACGCGGTCCGGTGTGCTCCGCCTGGTCGATACTCGCATGAAGCTTGGTGTTTGAGCCGATGCGCTCCGTCGAGGACGCCCTGGACGCGATCCTGGCCAGCGGCCGGCTGACCGGGACGGAAGCGCTACCGCTGCAACGCTGCCTGGGCCGGGTACCGGCCGAGCCGCGTGTGGTCGCCACGCTCGCCGTGCCGCCCTTCGACAACTCCTCGATGGACGGCTTCGCCCTGCGCGCAGCCGATACGCCCGGCTCGCTTCGCCTGGTTGGCGAGGTGGCGGCCGGGGCGAGCGGCCTGCCCGCCGTGGAGGCTGGCAGCGCGGTGCGGATCATGACCGGCGCACCGCTCCCGCCGGGGGCCGACGCCGTGGCGCCGCTGGAGGTGGCCGAGGAGGAGGGCGACGTCCTCCGCGTGCCGCCGGTGGAGCCGGCGGCCTACGTTCGCCGTGCCGGGCACGACACCGCTGCTGGCGACGCGGTCGAGCTGGCGGCGGAGCCGATGTCGCCTGGCACGCTGGCCGTGCTGGCCAGCCTGGGCATCGCCGAGGTTGCCGTGCGGCGGCGGCCGCGGGTGGCGATCCTGTCGACCGGAGACGAGCTGCGCGCGCCGGGCGAGGTGCTCGGCCCAGGCCAGATCTACGACGCCAACTCGATCGCGCTGGCGGGAGCCGTCACCGAGGCCGGCGGTGAGGCCGTGATGCTGCCGCGCGCGGCTGACGATCCCTCGCAGATCGAGGCGCTGATCCGCCGCGCCGCCGCCGAGGCGGACCTGCTGGTGGCGAGCGGCGGCGTCTCGGTCGGACGGCACGACCACGTCCGCGACGTGATCCAGGGTCTTGGGCAGCTGGACTTCTGGCGCATCCGGATGCAGCCGGGCAAGCCGCTTGCCTTCGGGCGGGTGGACGGCGTGCCGGCCATCGGCCTGCCGGGGAACCCGGTGAGCGCCCTGGTCACCTTCGAGCTATTCGCGCGCCCGCTGATCCGCCGCATGCTCGGCCTGGCGGGGAGCGGCCGCATCACGCTGCGGGCCGTGGCCTGTGAGCTGATGCCGAAGGACCGCGAGCGGCGTGCGTACCTCCGCGTGCGCCTGGCGAACGGGGCTGACGGCCTCGAAGCCCGTTCCGCCGGGGGCCAGGCATCGTCACAGCTCCGGCCCCTGGCCGACGCGAATGCCCTGCTCATCGTCCCCGAGGGCGAGCCGGCAGCAGAGGCTGGCCGCGCCTACGACGCGCTGGTGCTGGGAGCGATCGCATGAAGCCCAGCCACCTCGGCGAAGGGGGCGAGGCGCGCATGGTCGACGTCGGCGACAAGCCAATCACCGCCCGGCGCGCGGTGGCGCGCGCCGTGGTCCGGATGCGACCCGACGTGCTGGCCACCATGCTGGAGGCCGGCGGACCGAAGGGAGACGCGATCGGCGTGGCGCGACTGGCTGGCATCGGCGCCGCCAAGCGCACGGCCGACCTCATCCCGCTCTGCCACCCGCTGCCGCTCGATCGTGTCGCCGTGGAGCTGAAGCCGGACCGTGACGCCGGTACCGTGACCATTCGCGCCGAGGTCGCCGCCACCGCGCGCACCGGCGTCGAGATGGAGGCACTCACCGCCGCCAGCATCGCCGCCCTGACCCTGTACGACATGACCAAGGCGCTGCAGCGTGACATCTCGATCGAGACGGTGGAGCTGGTCGAGAAGCAGGGCGGCCAACGGGGCGCCTGGTCCCGCGAGCCAGCGCCCGTGCGGACCACGGCGGCGCACGAGGCGGTAGTCGTCGTCTGTTCCTCGCGCTCGGCGGCGGGCAAGCGCGAGGACACCGCGGGCCCGGAGCTGGTTCGAATGCTGACGGGCGCGGGCTGGGAGGTTGACGCCGAGCCGCGCGTGGTGCCGGACGATGAAGCGGAGATCGCGACGCTGCTGGCGGGCCTCGTCGAGGACGGGCATCGGCTCATCATCACCACCGGCGGCACCGGGCTGACACCGACTGACGTGACCCCGGCCGCCACCCGCCGCGTGATCGATCGCGAGGTGCCGGGCATGGCCGAGCTGATGCGTGGCGCCGGCCTGGCCTCGACGCCGATGGCGGCCCTGTCGCGTGGCGTGGTCGGGGCGCGCCAGGCCACGCTGATTGCGAACCTGCCGGGTTCGCCCAAGGGCGCCGCGGAGTCGTTGGCCGCGCTGCTGCCGGTCCTGCGCCACGCCGTGGAGCAGCTCGCCGGCGGCGATCACTGATCCCGTCGCCGAGCCGGCGGCGCGGACGCGGACGACATCGGCCGTCCGGGGCGCTCGTCTAGCATGACGGCCGCATGCTGCTGGGCATCCCGCTCTACCCGCTGATCGTCGTTCCGCTGGCGATTGCCGGCGTCCTGTTCTGGCGCCGCGCCCGCTGGCACCTGGCCGTGCTGCGTGCCGGGCAGCCGTTGAACCGCCTCGACCGGCCGCTGGCGCGAATCTGGGGCTTCGTGGTCTACGTCATCGCCCAGAAGCGGCTGCTGCAGGACCCGGTGCCGGGCCTGATGCACGCCTTCATCTTCTGGGGCTTCGTCGCGCTGCTGGTGACGACCGGGAACTACCTGACGGACGGACTGGTGGAAACCGTGCTGGCCTGGCCGATCGGCGGGGTCTTGTGGATGCTGGCCGTAGGACTCGCAAACCTGTTCATCGCGCTGGTGCTGGTGGGCCTGGCGGTGGCGGTCTGGCGACGTGTCGTCGTGCGTCCCGCCCGCCTGGCGCTGTCGCGCGACGCGTTCATCATCCTGGGGCTGATCCTGGTCGTCGTCACCAGCGAGCTGCTGGGCGACGCGCTGCGCTTCATCGCCCACCCGGATGACCCCGGCTCGACGCTTGCCTTCCTGGCCGGACCACTGTCCGGCGTGCTGGCACCCATCGGCGCATCCGCCGCCCAGGGCTGGTTCGGCGTCTTGGCGTGGGTCCACGTCGTGTCGGTGCTGGGCTTCGGCTCGTACCTGCCCTACAGCAAGCACCTGCATATCCTCACCAGCGAGCCGAACGTCTATTTCCGCAACCTGGAGCCCCGTGGCGCCCTGCGCAAGATGGACCTGGAGCTCGAGGGCGGGGACGGCGAGGAGCCGGTCTTCGGGGCAAAGGCGCTCAAGGACCTGACCTGGCGCCACCTGATGGACCCGATGAGCTGCACCGAGTGCGGCCGCTGCATGGAGTTCTGCCCGGCCTCGATGACCGGCAAGACGCTCAGTCCCTAGCACTTCATGGAGGGCCTGCGCGACCAGATCGTGATGGCCGAGACCGCGCTGGCCGCGGCCGCATCGGCGCAGCGGGCGGCGAAGGGCGGAGCCAGTGGCGGGGTGGAGGCCTCCGACGGCGCCCTGGGCCTGGCGCGGGAGCGGGCCCGCGAGGCGCTGTCGCTGCCACTGGTCGACAACGCGATTCCCGAGGAAGCGATCTGGCAGTGCACCACCTGCGGCTGGTGCGTGGAGGGTTGTCCGGTGCTGATCGAGCACGTCGACTCGATCGTCGAGATCCGGCGCAACCTGGTGCTCGAGGAAGGGCGCAATCCCAGGGAGCTGAACGCCGCCTTCCGGAACATGGAGACCGCCGGCAACCCGTGGGGCCAGCCGAAGTCGGCGCGGCTGGACTGGGCCAAGGGCCTGGACGTGCCGGTGCTCGGCACTGATCTCGCACCGCGACCAGCGGCCACCGATGACGCGCGGCCATGGCGCACGATCTACGGCCGGGGACAGCGCAAGGGGCCCGTCCTCTACTGGGTCGGCTGCGCAGGCGCCTTCGACGACCGGAACCGGCGCGTGGTCCGCGCCATGGCCCAGCTGCTCAGGCAGGCGGAGGTGCCGTTCGCGGTCCTCGGCTCCGGCGAGACGTGCAGCGGCGACCCGGCACGGCGGGCCGGCAACGAGTACCTGTTCCAGATGCTGGCCGAGGAGAACGTCGCCACCCTCTCAGCCGCCCACGACCAGCACGGGGTGCAGACGATCGTGGCCAGCTGCCCGCACTGCTTCAACACCATTCGGAACGAGTACCCCCAGTTCGGCCTCACCGGCGTCGACGTCATCCACCACACCCAGCTGCTCGACCGCCTGGTGGCCGATGGCCGGCTGGTCCCGACCGAGCACCATGCGGCGGTGATCGCCTACCACGACGCCTGCTATCTCGGCCGCTACAACCAGGTCTACGACGAGGGACGCCGAGTCGTCGAGTCGGTGCCCGGGCAGCAGGTCACCGAGATGGAGCTCCATCACCGCCGCGGGATGTGCTGCGGCGCGGGCGGGGCGCGGATGTGGATGGAGGAGCATGAGGGGCAGCGCATCAACCATCGGCGCGTGGAGCACGCGCTGGCGACCGACGCGACGGGAATCGCCACCGCCTGCCCGTTCTGCCTGATCATGCTGCGTGACGGCGTGACCGACCTGCAGCGGACGGACGTGGCGGTGTCGGACGTGGCCGAGCTCCTCGCTGCGGCCACTGGCGCCTGGTCGGACGAGCGGACGGCGGCTGCCGTCCCGGCTCCAGCCGCCGCCGGTGAATCCGTTAGCGACGGAAACGACTCACTGATCCAGTAGAACTACGCGGATTCCGCGAAATCGGCCCGCGGAAGTTGCGGAAAGTTTGACCCCCCGCGCGGCACCGGGCTACGATTCGCCACGCCATGGCTGTCCGTTCACTGGGCTCAACCGGCCGTCGTCCGCTGCTCGACGACCTGGACAAGGCCATCATCAAGGCCCTCCAGCTCGATGGGCGGCGACCCTACGCGCAGATCGGTCGCGAGCTGAAGGTCCCCGAGGCCACCGTCCGCCAGCGCGCCGAGCGCCTGATCAGCCGCGGCGTGGTCCAGGTGGTGGGGGTGACCGACCCGCTGGCCATGGGTTTCGGCCAGCCGGCCTTCATCGGCCTGCACGTCGACGCCGGCCTCCTGGACGAGGTGGCCGATGCGGTCGCCTCGCTCGACGAGATCACGTACGTGGTCGTGACGGCCGGTCGGTTCGACATGATCTGCGAGGTCGTGTGCGAGGACAACGAGCACCTGCTCCGCGTCCTGGCCGACCAGCTGGCCCGCATTCCGGGCATCCGCTCCACCGAGACCATGGTGGAGCTGCGCTTCGTCAAGGAAAGCTACCGATGGGGCACCAGGTAGGAGGATCTCCGTGACCGTTGCCGAGCGGCGCGACGTCGACCGTGATCGGATCAAGCAGGTGGGGGAGCGGGAAGAGGCCAACTACCGCGCGCGGACGCCGCGCTCGGCGGAGCTCCACGAGCGGGCGCAGCAGGCGCTGCCGCTGGGCGTGGCGAGCTCTTTCCAGGCCTACGACCCCTACCCGCTGTTCATGACCGATGCCCGTGGCTCGCGCATCTGGGACGTGGACGGCAGCGAGTACATCGACTTCGACATGGCCTTCGGGGTGCTCGCCGCCGGCCACTCTCACCCGATCCTGGCCGAGGCCCTCCAGCGCCGGGTGGCGAACGGAACCTGCTACACGTTCCCCGTCGAGGACGGCATCGTGCTGGCCGAGGAGATCAAGCGCCGCTTCGGCGCCGACCTGGTCCGCTTCAGCAACTCCGGCACCGAGGCGACCATGGACGCCGTCCGCGTCGCCCGAGGCTTCACCGGCCGCGAGAAGATCATCAAGTTCGAGGGCGGCTACCACGGCCACCATGACGACGTGCTGGTCAGCATCCAGCCGCCGCGCGAGACGATGGGACCCGAGGCCTCGCCCACGACCGTGCCGATCAGCGCCGGCATTCCCGCCAGCCGCCTGGCGGAGACGATCATCGCGCCGTACAACCGGGCTGAGCTCGTCGAGGGGATCCTGGAGGCGCATCGCGGCGAGATCGCGGCCATCATCATCGAGCCGGTGCAGTTCAACATCGGCGTGGTGCCTCCCCAGCCCGGGTTCCTGGAGCGGCTGCGCGAGCTCGCCACCGAGCACGGCGCGGTGCTGATCTTCGACGAGGTCAAGACCGGCGTGGTCCTGGCCTGGGGCGGCGCCTACGAGTACTTCGGCGTCCAGCCGGACCTCTTCTGCCTGGCCAAGAGCATCGGCGGCGGGGTGCCCATCGGCGCATTTGGTGGCAAGGCGGAGGTGATGCGCGCCATCGAAGGCGGTCAGCCGGCACCGCAGGCGCCGACCGAGTCCTTCGACCGCAGCGATCGGAGTGAGCTGACCAGCACGATCGCCTACGTCCCGAATCGGGTGGCCCACCTCGGGACCTTCAACGGAAACCCGCTGTCGATGACCGCCGGCGTGGTGACCTTGACCCAGATTCTCACCAGGGATGCGTATCCGCGGCTGCACGCGCTGGCCGACCGGCTGACCGCCGGCTGCCAGGAGGTCATCGATGACTATGGCTTGCCGGCGTACGCCATCAACATCGGCCCCAAGGGCTGCGTGATGTTCACGCCGGAGCGCGTGACGAACTACCGCGACTTCATCGGCCTCGACACCGAGCTGTGGACGGCCTTCTTCTTCTACCTCGCCAATCGCGGCATCCTGCTGCCACCCGGTCCCGACGACCAGTGGACCCTGTCGGTGCAGCACAGCGAGGAGGAGATTGATCGGCACGTGGCGGTCTTCCGCGACTTCGCGCAGGAGATCGCCGGCTAGGTTCCGGAACGCCGGCATGCCCGGCGAGGGAGGCACGACATGCTCGAGCGAGTCGCCCGGCCGCTGGCCGGGCTGTGGAACGGAATCGCGGCGGCGTCGAACGCCGTGTACCGCGTGCTCGGGTCGCCGGGCAAGCTGCTGCAGGACTTCCTGAACGGGGCGTGGCTGGGCCACTCGCTGCACCCGGTGCTCACCGACGTGGTGGTCGGCGGCGCGACGATGGTCATCTTCCTGGACATCCTGCGGGTGTTCTTCGGGGTGGACGGCCTGGAGGACGCCGCGACCTGGACACTGGGGCTCACCGTCGTCGCCGGGGTGGGGACGATCCTGACCGGTCTCACCGATTTCAAGGACACCGGCACCGGCAACGAGCGCAATGTGGCGGGGCTGCACGGCGCGATCAACATCGTCGCGGTCGTCATCTTCTTCATCTCGCTGCTGCAGCGCTTCGGCGGTGGGCACGATGCCGCGTTCTGGGTGGCGCTGGTCGCGTACGGGGTGATCTCGGTCGGCGCCTACATCGGCGGTCACGTGGTCTTCAAGTACGGCTACATGGTCAACCACAACGCCTTCGCCCGCGGCCGACGGGCAAAGGAGTTCACGGCCATCATGCCGGTCGCCGAGCTGGCGGAGGCCACGCCCACCAAGGCGACGTTCGGATCCACCGCGCTGGTCGTCGTGCGCCGCGGCGACGTGGTCTACGCGCTGAAGGAGACGTGCTCGCACGCTGGCGGGCCGCTGGCCGAGGGGCAGCTGAAGGGCGACAACATCGAATGCCCGTGGCACTTCAGCCAGTTCCGGCTCTCGGACGGAGCGGTGCGCCACGGACCGGCAACGTCGAAGCAGGTCGCCTATCGGGCTCGCATCAACGCCGGGCAGGTCGAAATTCAGGGGCCGATGGAGTAGCCGGTTGGTCGACAGCTGCCCGCTGCCCGCTGCCGAGCGGTCACCCGGTCGTCCAGGTCGCGGTCACGGGCGGCGGTGACAGCAGCGTCTGGAGCACGACACAGTAGCGTTCCGCGCGCGTCTGGAGCTTCTCCAGGCGTTCCGCATCCACCTTGCCGTCGATCGAGA
>DATBJR010000037.1:0-17200 GCA_036556325.1 Candidatus Limnocylindria bacterium
GACGCGCGTGGCCGCACCCGGCGGGCGGGTGGTGGTCCTGGAAATCGCGGCACCGCCCGGCGGGCCGAGCGCCCTGCTGTATCGCACCTGGTTCCGGGGGGTGATCCCGCGGCTCGGAGCGCTGCTCGGCAGCGGCGACGCCTACCGCTACCTCCCCGACAGCGTGGGGCGCTACCCGGCACCGCCGCGCGTGGCGGAGCTGATGGCTGCGGTCGGGCTGGTCGAGGTGCGCTGGCGCTGGCTGCTCGGCCGCATGGTCACGCTGCATGTCGGGCGGCGCGGGAAAGCGCCGTGAGCGAGCCGCTCCGCGTCGCGGTCTTCGCCGAGTCGTACCTGCCGTATCTCTCGGGCGTGACGGTTGCGACCGAGACGCTGGCCCGCGGGCTGGCGGCGGCCGGCCACCGGGTGCTGCTCGTCGCGCCGCGCCCCGGCGGCGATGGCCAGCCCGGAACGTCCGGCGCGCCCGGGCCGGAGCCCGCCTGCGCCTGGCTGGACTCGTATGCGGCGCCTCCGCCAGCTCCTGCCGGCTATCGCCTGCCGCTGCCGATTGCCGGTCCCGCCCTGCGGATGGCCCGTGACTTCGCGCCGCAGGTCGTCCACGCCCAGTCGCCATTCGTGTCCGGCCTCATGGCTCGGCGGCTGGCCCAGCGCATCGGCGCCCCGCTCGTCTTCACCCATCACACGCGGTTCGGTGACTACAGCCACTACCTGGGGCCGCTGGCGCAGGCGGGACGCCGCGTCGCGGCGGCGTACGTCGGCGACTACTGGCGCGGCTGTGCGGCCGTGGTGGCTCCGGGCAGCGAGCTGGCCGCCGAGATCCGGGCCGCGCTCGGCGATCGGCCGCGGCCCCTGCTGCGCACCATCCCGACCGGGGTGGACGTGGGCGGGATCGCCGTCCTCGCCGCCGCCGACGTGCGCGGCACGTACGGCTGGCCGGCCGACGCGGTAGTCGTCGTCAGCCTCGGCCGCCTGGCCGAGGAGAAGAACGTCCGCGTCCTGCTGGAGGCGTTCGCCGGCGCGGCCGCGGGCGAGCCGCGGCTGCGGTTCCTGCTGGTCGGCGGTGGTCCGTCCACCGACGCCGTCCGCCGGCGGATCGCCGGGCCCGACCTCCTTGGCCGGGTGGCGCTGACGGGGCGTCTGCCGCACGGCGAGGCCCTGGCCCAGGTCCGCGGCTGCGACCTGTTCGCCTTCGCGTCGCAGACCGAGACGCAGGGCTTGGTGCTGGCCGAGGCGCTGGCCGCGGGCGTGCCCGTCGTCGCGCTGCGCGGCCCTGGCGTGGCGGACTCAGTCCGCGACCGCATTGACGGTGCCATCGTCGATCCGACCGGGGCCGACCCGGCAGCGGCCCTGGCCGCCGAGATCCGGGCCGTCGCCGCGGACCCGCTCCGGCGTGCGTCACTCGCGGCCGCCGCGCGCGCCGGAGCGGATCGCTTTGCCGTGGAGCGGCGCATCGGCGCGACAGTGGACCTGTACCGCGCACTGCTGGCCGGTCGTTGAGGGGCGGTGCGCGGACGCCATCACCAGCGTGCGCCGTCCTGTTGCGCGACCTTGGGCCCGGCGTACAATGCCGGCCATGCGAGTGAGTCTCACGGCCCGCTACGTTTCCCATCCCACCATCCACTTCGGAGTCAGCCGTCTGTCGACGCCACGTCGACGGCTGGGGCTGGGTCGCGCCGCCACGGTCTACCATCGACCGCGCGCCGCGCGCCACGCGTTGCCGACCGTAGCCTCGCTGCGCAGCCAGACGAGCGCCTTCTGCTTCCCGTCCTTTGGCCTCTCGGCCCGGACCAGGAACCGCCGCACCGCTCTGCCGCTCGGCCTCCAGCGCGCTCGCCGCGGCTAGCCGGCGGGTGGCGGCCCTTCGTCACGCCAGGGCCACGTCGGCCGGGGGCGTGGTCCATCGCAGCCGTGACGGCCGTGAAGAGGTCGTCCTCGTCCACCGGCGCCATCCCCGGCTGTGGGCCCTCCCGAAGGGAACGCCGAACGCCGGCGAGACGTTGGAGGAGACCGCGCTGCGTGAGACCCGCGAGGAGACCGGCCTCCAGGTCGAGATCGAAGCGCCGCTGGGAGCTATCCAGTACTTCTTCGTCCGCGGCCGGACTCGCTTCCAGAAGACGGTCCACTTCTTCCTGATGCGGCCGGTGGGGGGCGCGCTGGACGACCATGACCACGAGTTCGACGACGTCGACTGGTTCCAGCTCGAGGAGGCGCTGGAGCTCATGACGCACGTCACCGAGCGTGGCGTGGTGGAGGAGGCGGTTGCGCTGCTCGGCATCGAGCCGGCGGCCAGGTCGACCTCCGGAGCTGTGACGTGACCCAGGCCGCAGCCCTGCGGCACACGCCGCTGCACGACCGGCACGTGGCCCTCGGTGCGCGGATGGTGCCGTTCGCCGGCTGGGAGATGCCGGTCCAGTACGGCGGAATCATTGACGAGCACCGGACCGTCCGCAGCGCCGTCGGCCTGTTCGACCTGTCGCACATGGGCGAGATCGCCATCTCCGGCGCCGAGGCGCTGGCCTTTGCGCGCTATGCGCTGGTCAGCGATCCCGGCACTCTCGAGCCGGGGCAGGCCCAGTACTCGATGCTGTGCGAGGAGTCGGGCGGGATCATCGACGACCTCATCGTGTACCGCACCGATGACGGCTACCTGCTCGTCTGCAACGCCGCGAACCACGACGTGGTGCTGGACCAGCTGGAGCGCCTTCGGGGCCATGGTGACTTCGACGCGCAGCTCGAGGACCGCTCCGACCGCACCGCGCTGGTCGCGCCCCAGGGTCCCCTGGCGGCCGAGCTGCTGGCAAGCCTGACCGACCTCGAGCTGGACGGGCTCGGCTACTACCGCTCGCTGCGGGGACAGGTGGCCGGCATCGACTGCCTGGTGGCCCGGACCGGCTATACCGGCGAGGACGGCTTCGAGCTGTTCGTCGATGCCCGGCGCGCGCCGCAGCTGTGGGACGCGCTCGTGACGGCAGGGGAGCCGCTCGGCCTCAAGCCGTGTGGCCTGGGCAGCCGCGACACGTTGCGCCTGGAGGCCGGCATGCCGCTGTACGGTAACGAGCTGGATCGAGACACGAACCCGTACGAGGCGAATCTCGGGCGCGTCGTCAAGCTCGACAAGGGCGAGTTCGTCGGACGCGCCGCGCTGGCCGCGGTGCAGCAGACCGGTCCGCGGCGCAAGCTGGTCGGCCTGGTCATGGGCGACAACGCCATCGCGCGGCACGGCTACCCGGTGCGCATCGATGGGGCCGATGCCGGCGTGGTGACCAGCGGCACCGCGTCGCCCACGCTGGGCCGGCCGATCGCCATGGCCTTCGTCCCTGCCGAGGCGGCGGCCGTCGGCGGCGAGCTGGAGGTCGTGGTCCGCGAGCGCCCGCATCGGGCCGAGCAGGTAAAGTTGCCGTTCTACAAGCGGCCGAAGCCGGACGCCGGCTGAGCCGATACCCGCCAATCCGCCGAGGGAGCTCGATGCCGTCCAACTACCCCGACGACCTGCGCTACTCGCGGGAGCACGAGTGGGTCAAGGTCGAGGGCTCGCAGGCCACCATCGGCATCACCAGCTATGCCGCCGACGAGCTGGGCGACATCGTCTTCGTCGAGACCCCCGAGACCGGTGCGCAGCTCACGCAGTTCGCCGCCTTCGGGGTGGTCGAGAGCGTCAAGGCGGTGAGCGATCTGTACGCGCCCATCTCCGGCGAGGTGGCCGAGGTCAACGCGGCGCTGGCCGATGCGCCGGAGCTGCTGAACAGCGCGCCGTTCGGCGACGGCTGGATCGCCAAGGTGACGCTGTCCGATCCGGCGGAGCTGGACGCGCTGCTCGACGCGGAGGCGTACGCGGCGCTGACCGGCGGCTGATGGGCTACTCCCCGCATACCGAGGCCGACCACCGGCGCATGCTGGACGCCATCGGGGTCGCATCCGTCGAGGACCTGTTCGCCGACATCCCGGCCTCGGTCCGTGCCCGCCGGTTCGACCTGCCGCCGCCCCTGACCGAGCAGGAGGTGCGCGCCGAGCTGGTCCGCCTGGCGGATCGCAACCGGATCCCGGGCATCAGCTTCCTGGGGGCCGGCGCGTACCGCCATCTGGTGCCGGCGGTGGTGATGGAGGTCATCGGCCGCAGTGAGTTCGCCACCGCCTACACCCCCTATCAGCCGGAGGTCAGCCAGGGCACCCTGCAGTCGATCTACGAGTTCCAGTCGCTCATCTGCGAGCTGACCGGGATGGAGGTCGCCAGCGCCAGCCACTACGACGGCGCCACCGCCACCGCGGAAGCCGCCCTGATGGCCTGCCGGCTGACGCGGCGCCATCGCGTGGCGATCTCCGCAGCCGTGGCACCCCAGGTCCGGGCCGTGCTGACGACCTACTGCGCAGGCCCGGGAGTGGAGATCGTCGAGATCCCCGCCGACCTGGCCGAGGGCGGCAGCGGCCTCACCCCGGTGGAGGCCGTCTCGGCAGCCCTGGACGACAGCATCGCCTGCGTCGTGGCCCAGCAGCCGAACTTCTTCGGCGGCCTGGAGCCGATGCGCGAGCTGGCCGATGCCGCCCATGCCGTGGGCGCACAGCTGGTGGCCGTCGTCGAGCCCACCTCGCTGGGCATGCTCGAGCCGCCGGGCGCCTACGGCGCGGACATCGTGGCGGCGGAGGGCCAGCCGCTCGGCATCCCGCTGTCGTACGGCGGACCGTATGTCGGCCTCATGGCGGCCGGCATGGCGTCGGTGCGGCAGATGCCGGGCCGGCTCGTGGGAGCCACCCGCGATGCGCAGGGGCGCAAGGGGTACGTGCTGACGCTCCAGGCCCGCGAGCAGCACATCCGCCGCGAGAAGGCGGCGAGCAACATCTGCACCAACCAGGCGCTCTGCGCCCTGGCCGCCACCGCCTACCTCACCGCGGTCGGTCCCGAGGGGCTGCGCGAGGTGGCGGAGCTGTCTGCCACCCAGGCTCGCCACCTGTCCAGCGCGCTGGAAGCCGCAGGCCTGGGCGAGCGACGCTTCCGCGCGCCGTACTTCGCGGAGGTGGCGATTCGACTTCCCGATGCCGCCCGCCGCCACGCGGCGCTGGCCGAGCAGGGGATCGTGGCCGGCTACCCGCTGTGGCGCGACTACCCGGAGCTGGCCGACACGCTGCTGCTGGCGGCGACCGAGCTCACCACCGACGACGACGTGGCGGCGCTGGTGCGCGCGCTGGACGAGAGCCGATGAGCGTGGCCGAGAGCCCGCCGCGCGACGCGTCCGGTCGGGGCGCCGCCTTCAGCTCTCCGTCACCCGGGGAGCAGCTCAGCGTGGTGGAGCCGCTCATCTTCGAGGCGTCGGCGGCGGGACGCCGCGGCGTGCGCTTCCCCGCGCCGAGCCACGCGGCGCGGGCCGCGGCGGAGGAGCAGCCGGCGATCCCCGAGGCGCTCCGTCGGACCGTTTCGCCACGGCTGCCCGAGGTCAGCGAGCTGGACCTGCTTCGCCACTTCAACAAGCTGTCGCATCTCAACCATGCCATCGACCTCGGCTTCTATCCGCTCGGTTCCTGCACCATGAAGTACAACCCCAAGGTCAATGAGTGGGCGGCGCGGCTGCCGGGCCTGGCCGACTCGCACCCGCTGGACCCCGATGCCCTGGCCCAGGGCAGCCTGGAGCTCGAGTGGCTGCTGGCCGAGCTGCTGAAGGAGATCTCAGGCTTCGCGGCCGTCAGCCTGCAGCCGGCGGCCGGCGCCCAGGGCGAGCTGACCGGCATGTTGATGACGCGGGCCTACCACCGCGACCGCGGCGAGGGCGAGCAGCGCATCAAGGTGCTGGTCCCCGACAGCGCTCACGGCACGAATCCGGCGACGGCCACCATGGTCGGCTTCCAGACGATCACCATCCGCTCCAACGACCACGGCGGAATCGACCTGGATGCGCTGCGGTCTGCGCTGGGACCTGACACGGCCGCGCTCATGATCACCAACCCCTCGACCCTCGGCATCTTCGAGGAGGGCATCGACCAGGTGCTGGCCGCGGTGCAGGCCGCCGGAGCCATCGCCTACATGGACGGTGCAAACCTCAACGCGATCCTCGGCCGCTTCCGACCGGGCGAGGCCGGGTTCGACGTCATGCACTTCAACCTGCACAAGACGTTCTCCACGCCGCACGGTGGTGGCGGCCCGGGCGCTGGCCCGGTGGGCGTCAGCCCGCGCCTCGCGCCGTACCTGCCCGGGCCGCTGCCGCTGCTGGTCGAGGGTGACGCCGCGGAGGTCCTGCGCAACGCGCGCGCCGGGCGGTCGACGCCCGGAGCCCGTTTCGCCACCGAGGAGCCCGGCGCCCGACCAGAGAGCATCGGCCGGGTGCGCACCTTCTCCGGCAACTTCGGGATGTTCGTGCGCGCCTATACCTATATACGGAGCAACGGCGACGCCGGGCTGCGCGCCGTCAGCGACGACGCGGTGATGGCCGCCAACTACGTGAGGGTCCGCCTCGCCGACGTGTACGACGTACCCTTCGACCGTATCTGTAAGCACGAGGTCGTCCTGAGCGGGCGACGGCAGAAGCGGGAGCATGGGGTCACGACGTTGGACATCGCCAAGGCCATCCTGGACCACGGCATCCATCCGCCGACCATCTACTTCCCGCTGATCGTGGACGAGGCACTGATGATCGAGCCGACCGAGACCGAGTCGGTCGAGACGCTGGATCGCTTCGTGGAGGTCATGCGCGACATCGCCGCGCGAGCCGAGTCCGAGCCCGAGGCGCTGAAGCGCGCACCGCTCACCACGCCGGTCGGGCGGCTGGATGAGGCGACCGCCGCGCGGCGGCCGGACCTGCGCTTCGCGTTCGGCCACGACGCCGCTTGACGGGCGCGGTGATAATCTCCTAGCCATGGTCGCCATTCAGCAGGACGCCGCCGGTTTCACCGGCGAGACGCCGGCCCTCACCAGCGGCCGATCGCTGCGGCAGATCGTCTGGAATCGCCTCCGCAAGGACAAGCTGGCGATGATCTGCCTGGGGGTGCTGATCTTCTACTACGCCACCGCCATCATCGGTCCGTTCCTGATCCCGGATCCGGGCCAGCGCTTCGATCCCGGCGCGATCAGCGACCTGGGCGGCCGGCCGAAGCTGGACTGGGGTGGCATCAGTCCCACCCACTGGCTCGGCGTCGAGTGGGGCACCGGGCGCGACATCTTCGGCCAGCTGATCTACGGCCTCCGCATCTCGCTGATCATCGCCAGCAGCGCCACGATCCTGACCGTCATCATCGGCACCGTGATCGGCATCGTCGCGGGCTACACCGGCGGCTGGACCGATAACCTCATCGGCCGCTTCATGGACCTCGTCCTCGCCTTCCCGTTCCTCCTGATCGTCCTCGCCCTGTCAGGCGCGCTGACCCAGCGCCTGACCGACATGGGCCTGCCGGAGGGCAACCCGTCGCGGATCACCTACCTGATCCTCGTCATGAGCGTGTTCGGCTGGCCGTATCTCGCCCGCATCGTGCGCGGCCAGGTGCTGAGCCTGCGCGAACGCGAGTTCGTCGAGGCCGCGGTGGCCATGGGCTCCGGCAAGGGGCGGATCCTCTTCACCGAGATCCTGCCCAACCTGTGGGCGCCCATCCTGGTGTACGCCACGTTGACGCTGCCGGCCTACATCGGCTTCGAGGCGGCCCTGTCGTTCCTGGGCGTGGGCGTCATCCCGCCTGATACCACCTTCGGCGCGATGCTGGCCAAGTCGGTCGCCTACTTCAACGTGGTGCCGACCTACCTCTTCATCCCGGGCACCGTGCTGGTGATCCTGGTCGTGGCCTTCAACATCTTCGGCGACGCGCTGCGAGACGCGCTCGACCCGAAGAGCGTGCATTAAAGACCGAACCAGCCTTAGACGGCGGGTGGAGGCCGCCGGTGTCCAGCAGCCTCGCCAGCGTCCCACGCGTAACCGCGCGTGTATGATCTGGCATCGAATGACCGGGATTCTGTCCCCGGATACCCCCAACTCGTTGGAGGAAGGAACATGGTGAGATCCTCGGGCTTGCTGCGTGCGTTGACGGTTCTGGCCGCCGGCGCGCTCGTGCTTGCCGCATGCGGCCAGACACCGGCCGGCTCACAGAGCGGCGCTCCCAACGGCTCAGCCAGTGGCGGCCAGTCGGGAGGTACCGTCTACATCCTGACCCAGGCCGAGCAATGGAACCGCATCGATCCGCAGCGTGCATATACCGGCGAGGATCTCGCCTTCTTCGGAGCGACGATCTATCGATCGCTCGTTTCGTACACGCCGGGCGAGAGCGATGCGACCAAGGCCAACCAGCTCGTGCCTGACCTGGCAACTGACACCGGCACGCCGAACGCGGACGCCACCCAGTGGAAGTTCACGCTGCGCGACGGTGCCACCTGGCAGGACGGCTCGCCGGTGACCTGCGAAGACGTCAAGTACGGCGTCAGCCGCACGTTCGCCAACGACGTCATCAGCGAGGGCCCGACCTACGCGATCGCGTACCTCGACATCCCGTCGGAGGACGATCCGAAGTCGACGTTCCTGTCCAAGTACCACGGTCCCTACGACAAGGGTGGTCAGGACCTGTACGACAAGGCCGTCACCTGCGATGGCAACACGATCACCTTCAACCTGAAGCAGCCCGTCCCTGACTTCAACTACACCACGACCCTCGGCTTCTCCCCCGTGCCGCAGGCTGCGGACACCGGCGAGAAGTACGACTCGGCCGATGCCGTGTCCTCGGGTCCGTACAAGATCGACAGCTACACGACCGGCAACGGCGGCAAGTTCGTGCTGGTCCGCAACGAGAACTGGGATCCGGCCAGCGATCCGATTCGGCACGCCTGGCCCGACAAGTGGGAAGTCGACTTCGGCATCGACCCGAAGATCATGGACCAGCGCCTGATGGCGAGTAACGGCAACGATGCCACCGCCCTCATGTACGGCAACGTCCAGCCGGAGAACCTGGCGACGATCTTCCAGGATCCCCAGACCGTGAACCCGCAGTACCAGGGCCGCGCGTGGAGCGCGTTCGACCCGTACTCGATCTACTACTTCATCAACGTGCAGAAGGTGAAGAACGAGAAGGTTCGCCAGGCCATGGCCGTGGCGCTTGATCGCCAAGCGCTGCTGCTGAATGCCGGCGGCCAGTTCGCAGGCGTCCTCGCCGATGGCGTCATCAAGCCGAACATCGGGCAGGACTACGCGGAGACTGGCTGGGCAACCGACCTGTTCGGCGAGGCCATCCCGCCGGAGGGCAATCCGGACCTCGCCAAGAAGCTCATCGCCGACTCGGGCGCCAGTGCGGCTGACCTGTCGATCGGCTTCAACTACGCCACCAGCCCGGTCAACGAGCAGGCGGCGGCCATCGTCAAGTCCTCGCTCGAGAAGGCCGGCTTCAAGGTCACCCCGAAGCCGCTCGAGCCTGGCTCGTACTACAGCGTCGTCTTCGATCCACAGAAGGCTGCGGAAACCGGCACCGGTGGCTGGGGCCCAGACTGGCCCAACGCCTCCACCGTGATTCCGCCGCTCTTCACCCAGGAAGGCGGTTGGGACCTGTCCCAGGTGGACGATCCTGACTTCAACCAGAAGGTCAAGGACGCGCAGACCGAGCTCGATCGGGCGACCCAGGCGAAGATGTGGCAGGACCTGAACAAGGAGGCCATGCTGCACGCATGGGTCATCCCCACCAGGTTCAACACCGCCCAGGTCATCGCCGGCAACAAGCTCGGCAACACGGACTACCAGTGGCCGCCATACGGCTCCTGGGACTACAACCAGATCTACGTAAAGCAGTAGATCGCTAACCCGGCAACGCAAGCCTGGGGGAGCAGCTCAGCTGCTCCCCCAGGCATCCGCCACTCCATCGGTTCTACGCCTAAACCCGTTTCAACCTCGTTGGGGAAAGTGAAGGGCAGGCGACGTGGTTGGATATCTGATTCGCCGACTCATCGGCATGGTGGTGCTGCTCTTCCTGCTGAGCGTGACGGTCTTCGTTCTGTTCAGCATGCTGCCCGGTGATCCTGCCCGGCTGACGTGCGGCAAGGCCTGCTCGCCCGCGGTCGTCGAATCCAACCGCCACCGGCTCGGCCTCGACGAACCGGTCATCGTCCAGTACCAGAAGTTCGTGACCGGCATCTTCACCGGCCGCGTCTACGCTCCGAACTCGCCCGACCCGGTCGTCTGCGAGGCTCCCTGCCTCGGCTATTCGTTCTTCCGCCGCGAGACGGTGGGATCGCTGCTCAGCCGCGCCGCGCCGGTGACGTTCTGGCTTGCGATCGGCGCGTTCCTGATCTGGATCGCGGTGGGCCTGTTCCTCGGCATCATCGCCGCGCTCAACCGCGGCAAGTGGCTCGATCGGGTGATCATGGGCATCTCGCTGATCGGCTACTCCATGCCGTCGTTCTTCATCGGCCTGGTGTTCGTGTTCTTCGTGATCATCAAGCTGCAGTGGCTGCCGTTCCCATCGTTCGTGCAGCCGTGGGACAACCCCATCGGCTTCCTCCAGACCATGATCCTGCCCTGGATCGTGCTGGCCATCCTCTACGCCGCCTTCTACATCCGCCTCACGCGCAACCAGGTGCTAGAGACCTTCGGCGAGGACTACGTCCGCACGGCCCGTTCCAAGGGCCTGCCGGAGCGGGTGGTCGTCGTCAAGCACGCGCTCCGCGCCGGGCTGACGCCCATCGTCACGGCCGCCGGCCTCGACCTGGCCGGCCTGCTGGGTGGCGCGATCATCAGCGAGAACATCTTCTCGCTGCCCGGCCTCGGGTCGCTCGCGGTTGACTCGGTGCTCCAGTCGGACTTGCCGGTGATCACCGGGCTGACGCTCGTGACCGCGGCCCTCATCATCTTCGCCAACCTGGTGGTCGACCTGTTCTATGCGGTGATCGACCCGCGCGTGAGGATCGGATGATCGAGCCCGAGGCACGCCGGGACCGGCCGTTCCTGTCGGTCGAGAACCTGTCGGTCGCGTTCCCCACCGAGGACGGCCTGGTGCGTGCCGTCGACGGCGTCAGCTTCCAGCTGGAGCGCGGCAAGACGCTCGCCATCGTGGGTGAGTCCGGCTCCGGCAAGAGCGTCACCGCCCAGGCCATCATGGGCCTGCACAACCGCAAGGCAACGAAGATCTCCGGCCAGATCTGGCTCGACAACCAGGAGCTGGTCGGCATGCCGCTGGCGGAGGTCCAGGACCTGCGCGGCAACGAGATGGCCATGATCTTCCAGGACCCGATGTCCAGCCTGCATCCGTTCTACCGGATCGGCGACCAGATCACGGAGGCCATCCGCGTCCACCGCAAGGTCTCCAAGGCGGCCGCACGCCAGGAGACGCTGGACATGCTCCGCCACGTCGGCATCCCGGCCGTGGAGCGGCGCATCGACGCGTATCCGCACCAGCTGTCCGGTGGCATGCGGCAGCGCGTCATGATCGCCATGGCGCTCATCAACTCGCCGCAGCTGCTCATCGCCGACGAGCCGACCACCGCCCTGGACGTCACCGTCCAGGCCCAGATCCTGGAGCTCATCCAGCGCCTGCAGGGCGAGTTCGGCACCACCGTGATCGTCATCACCCACGACCTCGGCATCGTGGCCGACATGGCCGACGAGGTGGCGGTGATGTACGGCGCCCGCATCGTGGAGCAGGCGCCGACCAGCATCCTCTACGACCGGGCCGAGATGCCCTACACCCTCGGCCTGCTCGCCTCCATCCCGCGCATGGACCGCGCGCTCACCGAGCGCCTGGATCCGATTCGTGGCAATCCACCGTCCCCCATCAACCTGCCGAAGGGCTGCGTCTTCCAGCCGCGCTGCAAGTACTGGGAGCTCGTCCCGGACAAGGACCTGCCCAAGAACGTGCGCCCGGAGCTGGTGGAGGCTGAGCCCGGGCATTGGGTTCGTTGCCACCTGCCGCCCGAGGTCCGGCGCCGGATCTCGCGCGAGGTGATCCATGGCCTTACTGAGGTGAGCAGCACGTGACACGCGTCACCCCGAGCCCAGCCCCGAAGTCCGATGTCGGGGTATCGGCCCATGGCAACGGCCAGATCCTGGACGTGGCCGGCCTCAAGACCTACTTCCCGATCAAGTCGCGTGGCCTGCTGCCGCGCACGATCGGCATGGTCAAGGCGGTGGACGGGATTGATCTGACGCTCGAGACCGGCGAGACGCTCGGGCTGGTAGGCGAGTCCGGCTCCGGGAAGACGACAGCCGCTCGCTCGATCCTGCGCCTGGTGCAGCCGACCGAGGGCACCATCGCCATCGACGGGCGGGACATCACGAGTCTCTCCGGCCGCGGGCTGATGGAGGTCCGGCGCAAGGCGCAGATGATCTTCCAGGACCCGTACAACGCCCTGAACCCACGCCACACGGTGGGCGGCATCATCGGCGCGCCCTTCAAGGTCCAGAAGGTCAACCCACCCGGCGGCGTCAAGAACGCCGTGCTCGAGATCATGGACCGCGTCGGACTGAACCCGGAGCACTACAACCGCTACCCGAACGAGTTCTCCGGCGGCCAGCGGCAGCGCATCGGGATCGCGCGGGCGATTGCCCTGCGGCCCAAGCTGATCGTCTGCGACGAGCCGGTCTCCGCCCTGGATGTCTCGATCCAGGCGCAGATCCTGAACCTGCTCAAGGACCTCCAGCGCGAGTTCGGTATCGCGTACCTCTTCGTGGCCCACGACTTGGCGGTGGTCCGGCAGATCTCGCATCGCGTCTCGGTCATGTACCTGGGTCACATCGTGGAGTCGGCGCCGGCCAGCGTGATCTATTCGACACCGCTCCACCCGTACACCCACTCGCTGCTGTCGGCGGTGCCGATCCCGGATCCCAAGCAGCAGAAGCACCGCACCCGGATCGTGCTGCAGGGCGACCTGCCCAGCCCCATCGATCCGCCCTCGGGCTGCGTCTTCCGGACCCGGTGCTTCCAGGCCCAGGAACGGTGCGCCGTCGAGGTGCCACCGCTGGTCGAGCTGGCACCCGGTCACAAGGTGGCCTGCCACTTCCCGATCGCCGCTTCCGACCTGCCCAAGAAGATCGAGGTCGAGGAGGGCGGTGGGCTCGGCGAGGACGCTCAGAACCCGACCGTGGTGACGTCGGCGGCCGACGTGGCGGAGGGTGCCAGCACCGAGGGGCCGCGCGTCTGACGCCGCCGCGGTAGCCTCCTCGCGTGGAGTACCGGATCGCCCTCGCCCAACTCGCGCCCCGCCTCGGTGACGTCGGGGCAAACCTCGAGCTCGCCGCCGCGTGGCTGCGCCACGCAGCCGCCGAGTCGGCACAGCTGACCGTCTTTCCGGAGCTCGCGCTCACCGGCTACCTGCTGTCGGACCTCGTGCCGGAGGTCGCCCTGCGTGCCGACGACCAGCGCCTGGCCGCCATGAGCCGCGAGGCGCCGGGAATGCTGGTCGCCATCGGCTTCGTGGAAGAGACCGCCGAGCACCGCTATGCCAACAGCGCGGCCCTGCTGCGCGACGGCGAGCTGGTCGGCTGCCATCGAAAGGTCTACCTGCCGACCTACGGGCTGTTCGACGAGGGCCGCTTCACGCGACCGGGCGACCGGATCCGGACGCTGGCGGTGGGGGAGCCGCTGGGGCGCATCGGCCTGTCGGTGTGTGAGGACTTCTGGCATCCCAGCCTGCCGATGCTCCAGGCGCAGGAGGGCGCGTCGCTGCTGGTGAACATCGCCGCCGGCCCGGCCCGTGCACCCGGATCCGCGGCCGGCACGCGCGCGATCGGTGGCTGGCAGCGGATGCAGGAGACCTACGCCCTGCTCGGCACGGTGGCCGTGGCGTTCTGCAACCGGGTGGGCAACGAGGAGGGGCTCACCTTCTGGGGAGGCTCGCGGCTGCTGGCGCCGGATGGCTCGCTGGTGGCCGAGGGGCCGCTCTACGAGGAGGCCCTGGTCGTCGGCAGCATGGAGAGCGATGACCTGCGCATGCAGCGTTACACACTGCCGCTGCTGGCCGACGAGCGCCTGGAGCTCGTGCGACGGGAGCTGGACCGCATCATCGCCGAGCGCGCCGACCTGCCGGTCGTCGACGAGGCGGCGCCGTGAGCCCGACCGAGGACGCGCAGGCCGCACCCGAAGCCGCGCCCCTGCCCGAGATCGATGCGCCGCAGGCCATTGAAGTCATAACCGCCTTCATCCGCTCCCAGCTCGCCCAGACGGGCTTCGGGCGGCTGGTGGTCGGCCTCTCGGGTGGCGTGGACTCGGCCACCACCGCCTTCCTGGCGGCACGCGCCATCCCGGCCCAGGACCTCTTGGCCGTGCGCATGCCCTACCGCACCTCGTCTCCCGACTCGGAGGATGACGCGCTGCTCGTGGTCGAGGCACTCGGCTGTCGGACGGAGCGCGTGGACATCACTGCCATGGCCGACCCGATGCTGGCCCAGATCTACGGGTCGGAGGCCGAAACCCGCGTGCGCCGGGGCAACGTCATGGCCCGGCTGCGGATGATCGTGCTCTACGACCGCTCGGCCGCATTCGACGCCCTGGTCATCGGCACCAGCAACAAGACCGAGGCGCTGCTGGGCTACGGGACGCTGTACGGCGACATGGCGGCCGCCCTGCAGCCCATCGGCGACCTCTACAAGAGCCAGCTGCGCGAGGTGGCCGAGATTCTCGGCGTGCCGCAGCAGATCCTGGACAAGCCGCCATCGGCCGACCTCTGGCCGGGCCAGACCGACGAGGGCGAGCTGGGCGCGTCGTACGAGGACCTCGACCGCATCCTGTACGCGCTCGTCGACCGACGCTGGACGCCGGAACGATGCGTCCGTGCTGGCCTGCCGGCGAGCCTCGTGCAGCGGGTGGCGTCGACCGTGGCGCGGATGGAGTACAAGCGCCAGCTCCCGCCGGTGGCGAAGGTCTCGCTCCGCACGCCGGGAATCGACCATCTCTATCCCCGTCGGCGGCCCGGCTCGCGTCGTGGCTGAGCGTGCCGATCCCGCCCGGTCGCAGCGCGGCCGGCTGCTGGTGGTCGGCACCCCGATCGGCAACCTGGGCGATCTGTCGCCGCGTGCCGCCGAGGCGCTGCGCGGCGTGGACCTGGTCGTCGCCGAAGACACGCGGGTCGCCGCCCGGCTGCTTGCCCACGCGGAGCGCAGGCCGCCGACCGTCTCGTTCAACGAGCACAATGCCGCGGGACGGCTGCCGGAGCTGGTGGCGCGCCTGGTCGCCGGCCAGACGCTGGCGCTGACGACCGATGCCGGCATGCCCGGCGTATCGGATCCCGGTGCCGCGCTCGTCAGCGCGGCGCGGAGGGCGGGAGTGAGCGTCGAGGTCGTGCCCGGCCCCAGCGCCGCCACCGCCGCCATGGCCCTGTCGGGCATGGAAGCCGCGGGATTCCTGTTCGGCGGCTTCCTGCCGGCGCGCCCCGCCACGGCACGGGCAGCACGCCTCCAGGAGCTGCTGGGCGCCGGCGGCAACCTCGGATTGCCGGTGGTCCTGTTCGAGGCGCCGCACCGGGTTGCCGACCTGCTGGGGCGCCTGACCAGGATGGCACCAGGTGCCCAGGTGGCAGTTTCGCGCGAGCTCAGCAAGCTCCACGAGGAGACGCTGGTCGGAGCTCCGGCCGAGGTCCAGGCGCGGCTGGGCGCACCACGCGGTGAGTTCACGCTCGTCATCGGCGGGCTGGCCCGAACGCCGGACTCTGCCGTCGACGGGCAGGCCCTGGTCGAGGCGGCCCACCGGCAGGCCATCTCCGACCGCGGCATCGTCGAGCTGCTGCGGGCGGTGGGAATCGCTCGCCGTGATGCGTATCGGCTGGTTCAGCGACCTCGGTCAGCCAATCCTGACGCGCGGATCGATCACGGCGTAGAGGAGATCCACGAATAGGTTGGCGACGATGATGATCGCCGCGGTCACCAGCGTGAGCCCGTTGATCACCGGCAGATCGGCCTGGAGGACCGAGTCGACTGCCAGCGAGCCGAGCCCCGGCAGCGAAAAGATGTTCTCGCTGATGATGGCTCCGCCCAGCAGGCCCGCCAGGTCGAGGCCAGCGGAGGTCACGATGGGCGAGAGGCCCGCCCGCAGCGCGTGGCGCACCACCACCGTCCCCTCGGGCAGGCCCTTGGCGCGGGCGGTACGGACGTAATCCTCGCCGAACGTCTCCAGCACCTGGTTGCGGGTCAGGCGGATGTAGAACGCGGCGTCCAGGATCGCCAGCGTGATCCAGGGCAGGATCATGGTCTGGACGAAGCGGACAGGGTCTTCCCATGGCTCGATGAAGGACGGGAACGGCAGCCACTGCAGCTTGATGACCACGAAGAAGACGAGGATCAGGCCAAAGAAGAAGGACGGCATCGAGTAGCCGATGAGCGAGATGCCGGTGATCAGGCGGTCGAGCACGTTGCCACGGTTCAACGCGGCGATGATTCCGAAGAAGAGGCCGATGGCCATCCAGATCACGAACGCGCCGATCGCAAGCCAGAAGGTGACCGGTGCCGCGCGCGCGAGCAGCGAGCCCACGGTCTCGCGCCGGACGAACGAGTAGCCGAGACAGGGTGCGTCGCACACGATCGGCTCCGGCGAGCTCGGCGAGTAGACGCGTCCCGCGAAGAGCCCGACCACGAACTTCTCGTACTGGACGATGACCGGCTCGTCGAGCCCCAGCCGCCGGCGGTTCGACTCCACCACGGCCGGCGAGCAGGCCTTGCCGCAGGTCAGCCGCGCCGGGTCGCCGGGCAGCAGGCTGAACAGCACGAATACGGTGACGCTGAGCAGGAAGAGCAGGATGAACATGCCGATGACTCGGCGGATCAGATAGCCAACCACTCGGGCCGTCCTCGCTGGATTGCCGCGCTGCGCGCGGGCTGCTGGCGGATGCTAATACTCATGCTGTTACGTGTGCGGACCGGAAGCCCCGTGTCGCTGCGGGCCGGTGAACACGGTAAGCCGCTGGTCATGCGCCGGTAAGCGGCCCTCTCTAGCATCACCCGCACTCGGCAGCCGTCTCGCCCGGCCGCGCCGACGTGGCCCAGGTGCTGGGCAGGAGGATCAACGGCATGAACAAGGTGATGTTGGT
Source organism: Candidatus Limnocylindria bacterium (assembly GCA_036556325.1). Classification (GTDB taxonomy): domain Bacteria; phylum Chloroflexota; class Limnocylindria; order QHBO01; family QHBO01; genus DASSCW01. Next base: position 16,958 of record DATBJR010000037.1, read on the forward strand.
CGGACGGCTGACGAGGGATCCGGAGCTGCGAACGCTGCCATCCGGCAAGCACGTCGCGAACTTCGTGATCGCCACCAACGAATACCGCGGCAGCGGGGCCGGCGAGCGCACGGAGTATCACAACCTCGTCGCGTGGGACCGCCTGGCGGAGATCTGCGGGCAGTTCCTGTCCAAGGGTCAGCTGGTGGATATCGAAGGGCGGCTGCAGACCCGCCAGTGGGACGATGACGCCGGCGTCCGCCA
>DATBJR010000038.1:0-17835 GCA_036556325.1 Candidatus Limnocylindria bacterium
GTCCACAAGCGGCTGATCGCGGTCGGCGCGATCGCCATCGTCCTGCTGGCGGCCTGCAGCTCCACCGGGAGCGGCAGCGCATCCGCCGGCTCGAGCGCCGGCGGCAGCGCATCGGCGGGTGCGGACCTGCTGGGCGCCGGCGCTACCTTCCCCGATCCCGTCTACCAGGAGTGGATCGGCGAATTCACCCAGAGCCAGGACAACGGCGCCTCCATCACCTATGAGCCCATCGGCTCCGGCGGCGGCGTCGAGCAGTTCACCGCCAAGTCCACCGACTTCGGCGGATCGGACGCGTTCATGAGCGACGACGAGCTGGCCGCGGCCGAACAGGCGTGGGGCTGCGATGTCGTCCATATCCCGACGGTGTTCGGTGCCATCACGCTGGCCTACAACGTCCAGGGCCTGGACAAGCTGACCCTCGACTCGGACACGATCGCCAAGATCTTCCTGGGCCAGATCACCAAGTGGAACGATCCGGCCATCGCGGCGCTGAACTCCGGTGCCTCGCTGCCCGACGAGGACATCATCGTGGCGCACCGTTCCGACGGGTCCGGCACGACCAACGGCTTCACCACCTACCTCGACCATGAGAGCGCCGACTGGCACTCGCAGGTTGGCGCGGGCAAGGAAGTGACCTGGCCGGTCGGTGTCGGCGGCGAAGGCAACGACGGCGTCGCGGCGGCCATCAAGCAGAACGACGGCGGCCTTGGCTATGTCGAGCTGTCGTACGCGCTGGAGAACGACCTGCCGGTGGCCTCGGTGGTGAATGCCGATGGCACGGCGATCGCCCCGACGCTCGAGTCGACGGCCGCCGCGGCCAAGGGCATCACCATCCCGGACGACCTGCGCTTCACGATCCTGGACGTCGGCGGTGAGGGCTATCCGATCTCGACGGCGACCTGGATCCTGGCCCCGACCTGCGGGATGGACCCCGCCAAGGCGCAGACGCTCAAGGCGTTCCTGCACTGGGCACTGGAGAACGGCGACGACATCGCCGAGTCGCTCCAGTACGCGCCCATCGGCGACGACCTGCAGGCCAAGTCGCTGGCCAACGTCGATCGCATCAACGAGGGCGGCTAGCGCCCCTCCTCGGCCACCGCAGGGTCGCGCCACCGGCGCGGCCCTGCGGTGATGACACTACGATGAGGACTCGGCGATGGAATCGATTCGGATGAGCACGGCCAGCCTGCGGTCCCGACCGCGGAGGGTGACCGGCGACGCGGTATTTCGTCGGCTGCTCATCGGCGCCAGCGCCCTGGTGCTGCTCATCCTGGCCTTGATGATCGGCACGACCACGCTCCGGTCCCTGCCGGTGTTCGTTTCGCAGGGCCTGGGCAACTTCCTGTTCGGCACGACCTGGGATCCTGGGTCGTCGCGCACCGAGATCACCGGCACCTACCAGGCCGGCGTCTTCATCTACGGGACGCTGGTGACGAGCGTCATCGCCATCGTGCTGGCCCTGCCGATCTCCATCGGCATCGGGCTGTTCCTCACCAACGTGGCGCCGGCGCGCCTCGCGCGGCCGCTGGTCTACGTCGTCGAGCTGCTGGCAGCCGTGCCGAGCGTCATTTACGGCCTGTGGGGGCTGCACTTCTTCGCCCCAGTCATCCTGAAGCCGGCCGCCAACGCGATCAGCGACGACCTCGGCTTCCTGCCCTTCTTCAAGGGCCCGGTCATCGCCTTCAACTTCGCCTTCGCCGGCATCGTGCTGGCGATCATGATCATCCCGATCATCAGCGCCATCGTGCGCGAGGTGTTTGCGGCGGTCCCGAGCAGCGAGCGGGACGCCGCCTATGCCATGGGCGCGACGCGGTGGGAGGTCATGCGCTCGGTGGTGCTGCCCCGCAGCCGGCCGGGCATCATCGGCGCGACCATGCTGGGGCTCGGGCGTGCGCTGGGTGAGACGATCGCCGTGGCACTGCTCATCGGCGGCGGCACGACCATCAACACCAGCATCTTCCAGCAGGGCGAGTCGATCGCGGCCAAGATCGTGAACACATTCCAGGAGTCGACGCCGGAGGGCGTGGATGCCCTCATCGCGCTCGGCGTCACCCTGTTTGCGATGACGATCGTCATCAACATCGCCGCGCGGCTGATCGTGCGGCGCATCGGCGATGTCTCGGGCGAGGCGATCGCATGACCGCCAACGCGCAGGCGGGGCGGGTGTCGCTGCAGGTCGCATCGGGCCATGCGCGGCGACGAGCCTGGTTCAGCCGCGGCATGACGGGGATCCTGGGCCTGGCCCTGCTGCTGGCGGTGATTCCGCTTGCGCTCATCCTGGCCGTGATCGTGGTCAACGGCCTGCCGGCCATGAACTGGGAGTTCCTGACCAGCACGTTCAACTTCTCGCGGCGCACGCCGGGTGGCGGCTACTTCCACGGCCTGGTGGGCACGCTCTACATGGGCGGGCTGGCGACGCTGATGGCCGTCCCGGCCGGCATCGCCGCGGCGGTCTTCCTCACCGAGTTCCCGCGCCACCGGCTGGCCGGCCCGGTGCGCTTCTTCTCGGACGTGATGACCGGCGTGCCGAGCGTCTTCGTGGGCCTCTTCGTCTACACGATCCTGGTCCGGCAGATGGGCTTCGGCACGTTCGTCGGTGCTGTCTCGCTGGCGATCATCATGCTGCCCATCGTGGTTCGCTCGGCCGAGGAGATCCTGCGGCTGGTCCCCGCGGAGCTGAAGCGGGCCAGCTATGCCCTGGGCGCCCGCCACTGGCAGACGGTCTTCGGCGTGGTCCTGCCGACCGCGTCGCCCGGGCTGGTGACGGCCTCCATGCTGGCGGTGGCGCGCGCGCTCGGCGAAACGGCGCCGCTGGTGCTGACCGCCCTCGCGGCCCAATCGGTGGTGCTCGACCTGCAGGGCAGCGGGCAGACGGCCCTGCCGCTGCTCGTCTTCCGCGAGGCGCGGGGCGCATTCGAGGCGGGGCAGCAGCGTGCCTGGGCCGGGGCCCTGGAGCTGATGGCGCTGGTGCTGCTGCTGACGATCGTCGCCCGCGCCTTCGGCGCGCGACGTGGCGGGCGGTCGTGAGGTTAGCGGGTTGACGATGTCCGGGATTACGATCGACGTGCAGCCGATGGTGGAGGAGCCGTCCAGGGACGTGACACGCGCAGGATCAGCGGCAGGGAGCGACCAACCGGCCGAGATGGACGCCGTGTTCGAGCTCGAGGGCGTGTCGATCCACTACGGCGACTTTCAGGCGGTCCGCGACATCAGCCTGCGCATCGCGCGCAACCAGATCAGCGCCCTCATCGGCCCGTCAGGCTGCGGCAAGTCGACCGTGCTGCGCAGCCTGAACCGGATGAACGACCTGGTGCCGAGCGCCCGGCTGGATGGCACCATCCGCTACAACGGCGAGGACATCTACGATCCGGCCATCGACCCGGTCGAGGTCCGGCGCCGGATCGGGATGGTCTTCCAGAAGCCGAACCCCTTCCCGAAGAGCATCTACGACAACGTCGCCTTCGGGCCGCGGCTGAACAAGTTCCGCGGCAACCTGGACGAGCTGGTGGAACGCTCCCTGCGCCGCGCGGCGCTGTGGGACGAGGTCAAGGACAAGCTCGGCAACAACGGGCTGTCACTGTCCGGCGGCCAGCAGCAGCGCCTCTGCATCGCCCGCGCGATCGCCGTCGAACCCGACGTGATCCTGATGGACGAGCCCTGCAGCGCGCTGGACCCGATCGCCACGCTGAGGATCGAGGAGCTCATGCACGAGCTCAAGAGCAACTACACCATTGTCATCGTCACCCACAACATGCAGCAGGCCGCGCGGGCCAGCGACGTGACCGCCTTCCTGACGATGGGCGAGGATCGGGCCGGCTACCTGGTCGAGATGGCGCCGACGGCCACGCTGTTCACGCGGCCGGCCAGCAAGCTGACCGAGGACTACATCACGGGGCGGTTCGGATGACGCAGGATCAGTTCGCCCGGGAGACCTTCAGCCCGGACGCGCCACACACGGTGCGGCGCGGATTCGAGGAGGCGCTGGCCGGCACCAAGGACGACGTGCTGCGCCTGGGTGGCATGGTCGAGAACGCGCTGGAACGCGCCGGACGCGCCCTGGTCGAGCGGGACGTCGAGCTGGCCGACCAGGTCCGCTGGGACGACAGTGGCGTCAACGATCTGCAGCGCTCCATCAACCTGGGGATCACCGCGCTCATCGCGACCCAGGCGCCCATGGCCCGCGACGTTCGGGAGCTGCTGGCGCTCTACCACGCCGCCGCGGAGCTGGAGCGGATGGGCGACTACGCGGTGAGCATCGCCAAGCTGGCGCAGCAGCTCGCCGCCGAGCCGGAGGTGCCGATGCTGCGCCAGATTCCCGAGATGGAGCGGGTCTGCCGGGAGCAGCTGCACAACGCCATGCGGGCGCTGGTCGACGTCAGCGAGACGGCCGCCCGGGAGGTCTGCGAGCGGGACGACGAGCTGGATCACCTGTATGCGAGCGTCTACGAGGACACGCTGGCGCTGATGGCGGTGTCGCCGGAGCGCGCCAAGCAGGCGACCCACATGCTCTTCGCCGCCCACCACCTCGAGCGGCTAGGCGATCGGGTGACGAACATCGGGGAGGACGTCGTCTACCTCGCCACCGGCAACATCGAGGACCTCAACCCGTAGGGACGCCGCCATGCCCGCCATGCGCCGCCGGATCCTGATCGTCGAGGACGACCGCACGCTGCGCCAGGCGCTGACCTTCAACCTGGAGCGCGAGCGTTACGAGGTGCGCAGCGCCGTCGACGGCCAGCAGGCCCTGGACTGGGCGCGCAACGACCGATTCGACCTCATCTTGCTGGACGTGATGCTGCCTGGCATGAGCGGCATCGAGGTGCTGCGCACCCTGCGCAGCGAGGGCAGCCGCACGCCGGTGATCATCCTGTCGGCCAAGGGCGACGAGATCGACCGGGTGGTTGGCCTCAAGGTCGGTGCCGATGACTACGTCGCCAAGCCCTTCAGCCGGCCGGAGCTGCTGGCGCGCATCGAGGCCGTGCTGCGCCGCGAAGCCCGGGGCGGCGCCGCGGACGAAGCACCCGCGGGCGAAGATCGGATCGAGGTCGGCGCCCTGGCAATCGACCGCGCGCGGCGCGAGGCCTCGTTCGACGGCCGGCCGCTGCAGTTAACGCTCAAGGAGTTCGACCTGCTGGCCCACCTGGCGGCCCATCCGGGGCGCATCTTCACTCGCGACCAGCTCCTGGCGCGGGTGTGGGGCCTGGACTACGAGGGCGACGACCGCACCGTCGACGTCCACGTCAGCTGGCTGCGCGGCAAGCTGCGGGACCGCGACGGGCACAACTACTTCCGCACCGTGCGCGGCGTCGGCTACGCGTTCGCGCCGCGTCCCGAGGCGGCGGCGTCGGCATGACCGACGCGCTGTCGGAGGCGGCGTTCGAGGCGCTGCTGGCCCGGACGGGTGAGGGAACCATCCTCGTCGTCGACGGACGGCTGCGGATCGTGCGCGCCGGCGCGGAGGCGGCCCGGCTCGCGGAACGCGGCGTGGACCAGCTGCGGGGTATGAGCCTGATCGCGGCGTTTGGCTCGGCGGCGCTCGACCGCGTCGCGCGCGACGCCCTGGCGGCAGGCGCCCCTGCCACCGGCGAGGCAGAGCTGGGGTCCATGGGCCGCCGCATCTTCGCCATCGACGCGGTGCCACTGGCGCAGGGCGGGCTGGTCATGTCGCTGTCCGACGTCACCCGCCTGCGGCGCATCGAGCGCGTGCGGCGCGACTTCGTCGCCAACATCAGCCACGAACTGCGCACGCCGCTGGCCTCGGTAAAGCTGCTGGCCGAGACGCTCTCCGGCGGGGCGGTCGACGACCCGGAGACGGCCCGCGACTTCAGCCATCAGATCGAGCGCGAAGTCGATCACCTGGCGCAGATGGTCGACGAGCTGCTGGACCTGTCGATGATCGAGTCGGGCGAGACCACGCTGGACCTGCAGGCGGTGCGCCCGGGCACGCTGGTGGGCGAGGTGGCGGAGCGTATCCGCCCGGTGGCCGAGCGACGCCAGATCTCGGTCCGTCTCCTCGCCGAGCCCGCCGGGGCCGAGGCGGTGCGCGCCCGCGCGGACCCGGCACGCCTGGGCCAGGCGCTGCTGAACCTGGCGCACAACGCGGTGAAGTACAGCCACCCACGCGGCGAGGTGCGCCTCGGCTGGGACCGCCATGGCAGCTGCGTCCGCTTCACGGTGGCCGATGACGGCATCGGCATCCCGGCCGCCCACCAGGCCCGCATCTTCGAGCGCTTCTACAAGGTCGATCGCAGCCGCGCCCGCGCCGAGCACGCCGATGACGAGGTCGAGCCGCGCGGCGGCAGCGGCCTGGGATTGGCGATCGTGCGCCACCTGGCGGAGGCGCATGGCGGCGCAGTGGGGGTCGAGAGCGTGGAGGGCATCGGCTCCACGTTCTGGATCGAGGTACCGGTCGCCGGCTGACGGGTGCACAATCGAGCTCGATGAGCACCGATGCGCTGCGCGACCTCGCCCAGCGACTGGCCCTCACACAGCTCGCCGGCGACACCGACGCGTATGTCGCGATGCTCGCGCCCAACTACGTCGTCGAGTTTCCGCAGTCGCATGAGCTGGTCCGCGGACCGGACAACGTGCGGCGGATGCTGTCCGAGCACCCGCAGGCGCCCCGCTTCGACGGCACGCCGCGGGTGACCTTGCTCGGCGAGCGCTGGGCGGCGATCGAGACCCACGCCAGCTACGGGGACGAGCCATGGTGGGTGATCAGCGTCGTCGAGCTCGGCGAGCACGGGGCGCAGCGCGAGCGCTGTTACTACGCGCCGCGCCTCGAGCCGGCCGCGTGGCGGGCCGCCTGGGTCGTGCCGATCTCCGACGCCCAGCCGCCTCCCGAGCTCGGCGGCCTCCACGCGGTCGAGCGCGGCGTGGTGGAGCGCTACTTCCGCGCCCAGTCGGAGGCGGACCTGGAGACGCTGGCGAGGCTGCGGCACCCCGCGTGGGTGCACGACATGCCGCAGGCCGGCGAGCGCTTCCCCAGCTCGGCGGCATACCTGGAGGCGCACGCCCATTACCCCGGCGGGCTGCCGGCGCTGCAACCCATCGCCCTGACCGGGGCCGAGGATCAGTGGGTCCTCGGCGCGTCGCCCGTGCCGCTGCGGGTCAACGGGGTTGGCGCCCACTGGCTGGGCGAGGTCGAGCGGACCTACCCCGACGGCGAGACCTGGTTCGACCTGCTGTTCATGGACTTCCGCTCTGGCCAGGTCGCCGCCGAGCGCAGCTACTGGTGCCAGCCGTTCGCCGCTCCGGATTGGCGCGCCGACATTGCCGAGCGGTATTAGGCCGACGGACCCCGTCGCTTGCGAGGGGCGACGGGCCTCTGTCAGCATCTGACCCATGGCGACCTCCATTCCGAGCCCACGCGACCCGCGGCTCAACGCCTGGCGCACGTTCCTGCACGCCCACGCGCAGGTGCGACGCCAGCTCGAGCGTGAGCTGCAGGCCGAGCAGTCCATGGGCCTGGCCGAGTACGAGCTGCTGCTGGTCCTGGCCTACAGCCACGGCCGCCGGCTGCGGATGAGCGAGCTGGCCGACACGCTGGCCCTGTCGCGCTCCGGCGCCACTCGCCTGATCGACCGGCTGGAGGCCGGCGAGCTGGTGCGTCGCACGAGCTGTGATACCGACCGGCGGGGTGCCTGGGCCGAGCTGACCGAGGCCGGCTACGGGCGCCTGCGCGAGGCGTCGCCCACGCACCTGCGCGGCGTGGCCGAGCACTTCCTGGACCGGATCCCGCCCTCAGACCTCGAGTCGCTGCGCCGGATCCTGGACGGAGTGGTGGAGCGGGCCTAGCCGCTCGGCGCAGGGCTTGGCGACATTCCGTCGAGCAGTCCGCGGACCATCACCGCCCTGTCATCGCCGGGCGCCAGCTGCAGGAAGCGTTCGAACTGCTGCCGCGCCTCGACGGCGTCGCCTCGACCGCGCGCGATCAGGCCACGGAAGAACGGGATGTCCGGATCGGACTCACCGACCACGCGCGCGTAGACATCGGTCGCCTTCGCGGCTTCGTCCCATGAGCCGATGCGGACCAGCAGCGTCACCAGCCGCCCGTTGGCATCGCGGCTGTCCGGCGCCGCGTTGCGCAGCAGGATGAGGCTGGCCAGGGCACGGGCCACGTCCGTATCGGTGCCGCCGGCGAGGTAGAGGTCCGACAGCTCGGCCAGCGCGGCGGCATCCCGCGGGTTGCGCCCCACGGCATCGGTCAGCTGGCGGATGCGTTCCAGCCGCGCGTCGCGCTCGGCGACGCCGAATGGCGCGGGCAGGGCAAGGCCGATCAGGAGCAGCGCGGCCAGCGCCACGCCGATGAGCGCCGCCAGCCGCAGGCTCCGGCTCGCCGGCACTGACGCCGCCTGGGGAGCGGGTTCCGGCGCGGCATCGAGCGCTCGTCGCGTCTCGACCGCGTGACGCTCCGCCTCGTCGCGCTCGCGCCGATACCCCTCGTCGTCCAGCGACCCCGCGCGGTGGTCCGCCTCCACGTCCCGCAGCGCCTCCAGCGCCAGCCGGTGGCGCACCTCGAGCGCCTCGCGCTCCGGATTCGCGGCGATCGAAGGGACGGCGGCGGGACGGTCGAGCAGCGGCCAGACGACGGCCAGCGCCACCGCGGCAACCAGCAGGCCGAGCAGGAGGAGCTCAGCCATCCAGCAGCTCCGCCTCGTCGCGGATGCGCTGACGCTCTGCCGCCTCGACCTCGCCGGGGAGCGGCGTCGCGGCCCGGGATGATCGGCGGCCGCGCAGCCACCAGGCGACCAGGGCCACGCCGGCCAGCAGCGCGACGATCGGCACCAGCCAGATGAACGGGCTGGTTGGCTGCAGCAGGATCCACTCGCCGTAGCGCGCCACGAACGTGGCGCGGACGTCCGCCGGCGAGCGGCCGGCCGCCAGCTGCTCGTCGATCTCGGCGCGGATGGCGGCCGCGGCGGCGGTGCGCGACTCGGCCACCGACAGCGACTCGCAGTCCGGGCAGCGCAGCTCGGCCGCGAGGGCGCGCGCCTGCTGCTGGCGCGTCGCCGGGGCAGTCGGCAGCACCGCGACCAGCAGGATGCCGATCGCCACCGCGGCGAGGCCCACCGTCGCCGCCGGCAGCGTCCAGCGCCTCACGGCGCAATCCCGATGGCCGGCAGCTCCTGGTCCAGCACCTCGGCAGTCAGCGGTCCGACGTGGTGGTAGCGGACGATGCCGGCGGCATCGACGAAGAACGTCTCCGGCGGCCCGGTCACGCCCAGGCTGACGGCCACCCGTCCGGCTCCGTCGTTGATATCGGGCCATCCGCCGTCGCCGTAGTGACCGAGAAAGGCGAGCGCGCTGCCCGGGGTGTCCTGGTAGAGGACGCCCACGACCTGCAGCTGGCCGGCGTGCTGGCGGGCGACGTCGAGCAGGAGCGGATGCTCGGTGACGCACGGTGCGCACCACGAAGCCCAGACGTTGATCAGCGCCGGCTTGCCGGCGAGCGAAGTGCTGTCCCACGGTCCGTGGCTGAGGGTGGTTCCGGAGATGGACGGCAGCGGCTTGCCGACCAGCGGCGAGGGGATGGTGCGCGGGTCGCGGCCGAGGCCGGTGAACAGCAGCCAGCTGATGGGCAACACCAGCAGCGGCACCACCAGCCATCGCCAGCGTCCCATGCCGCTCAACCCCGAGCCCTCAGGCGGCCGCCGGCGCCGCGGACACGGCCCGCCGGCGCTCCGGCCAGATGGCAAAGGCTGCCCCCAGGGCGACCAGTGCGCCGCCGATCCAGATCCAGCCAACGAGCGGGTTGACAAAGACGTGGAGGGTGACCGCCTGCGAACCGGGGTCGTAGCCGAGCAACGTGACGTACAGGTCCTCGGCGAACGAGCTGCGCACCGATGGGGTGGCGATGGGCGTGGTGGAACTGGGGTAGTCGCGGAGGGCAGTGCGCACCGGTCCCGCCTGCGGGCCGGAGAGGGTCAGCTCGGCGCGGGTCTCGCGCACGCGCGGGTCGTCCGGCAGCTGCTCCACCACCAGCCGGTCGTGGCGCAGCGTGTACGCGCCGACCGTCAGCGCCTGGCCGGGCCGCAGGGTGGCGGTGACATCGGTGCCCATGGTGGCCGACACTGCGATGGCCACCGCCATGACGCAGATGCCGGCATGGACGACGTAGCCGCCGTAGCGTCGCCGGTTGTGGGTCATCAACCTCCAGGCGGCTGCCGGCGGCGACTCCCCTCGGCTCCGGCCGCGGGCGCGCGCGCCGCGCACGACCTCGTCACCCATGACCACGAGCACGAACAGCGCGAAGCCGATGGCGGCCAGCGGCGCCACCTGGCGCAGCCCGAGCAGCAGGGCGAGCGCCACCCCCGCCAGCCCGACCAGGACCGAGATGCCGAAGCGCTCACGGACCGTCGGCCATGAGGCGCCACCCCATGGCAGCGCGGGGCCGATGCCCATCAGGAACAGCAGCGCCACGAAGGCCGGCGCCCCGACCCGGTTGAACCACGGGGCGCCGACGCTCACCTTCTGGCCGGAGACCGCCTCGACTGCCAGCGGGTAGAGCGTGCCGACCAGCACCGTCACGCTGATGGCCAGGAAGAGGACGTTGTTGAACAGGAAGGCGGACTCGCGGCTCACCGGCTCCCCCGCCGGGCGGCGGTCGCCGAGGGACGGCAGCCGCCAGACGAGCAGCGACAGCCCCACCGCCAATGTGACTGCCAGCGCGCCCAGGAACCAGGCCCCGATGCCCGAGGCGGTGAACGAGTGGACGCTGGCCACGATCCCCGATCGGGTCATGAAGGTGCCGAACAGGGTCAGCCAGAAGGTGAGCACCACCAGCAGGTGGCTCCAGACCCGCAGCGTCCCGCGGCGCTCGGCCACCATGCTGGAGTGGATGAAGGCGGTGGCCGTCAGCCATGGCAGCAGGGCGGCGTTCTCGACCGGGTCCCAGGCCCAGTAGCCGCCCCAGCCCAGCACCTCGTAGCTCCACCACGCGCCGGCCACGATGCCGGCGGTCAGGAAGATCCACGGCACCAGCGTCCAGCGCCGGACGATGCCCAGCCATTCCTCGTCGGTGCGCCCGGTGACCAGCGCCGCCACGCCGAAGGCGAACGGGATGGCCAGCCCGGTGTAGCCCAGGTAGAGGAGCGGCGGGTGCAGGCCCATGAACGGATGGTTCTGCAGCAGGGCGTTCGGGCCGCTGCCCTCCGACGAGATGGGCGAGATGCGCTCGAACGGATCGCCGGGCCAGGTCATCACCGCAAAGAAGAAGGCGGCCCCCAGGGCCAGCGTGACGCCGACCCATGGCATCAGCGCCGGCGCCCGGTCCCGGAACCGGTAGAGGACCAGCGTCGCCCAGCCGGTGGCCAGCAGCGTCCAGAACAGGATCGAGCCCTCCAGGGCGGCCCACAGGCTGATGACCGAGTAGAACGGCGGCGTCGTGGTCGCGTTGTTGCGGACCACGTAGGCCACGCTGAAGTCGTGGGTCAGCAGCGAGACGACCAGGGCGGCGCTGGCCAGGGCCGCCAGGCCGAAGGCCGCGTACATCGCCCGCCGCGCGAGGAGGACCAGCGCGGCGTCGCCACGGCGGGCGCCGAGCGCGAAGGTGGTCGCGGCGAACAGCGTGGCCGCCAGCCCGACCAGGACGGCGACGTGGCCCAGGGTCGGGATCATGAGCCGGGGTCGATGACCTGCGACGGAATGGCCCCGCTGCTGGGTGCCACGTAGTTCTCGTCGTGCTTGATGATCACCTGGGTGGGCTCGAAGACGCCGGTCGTGGCGAGCTTGCCCTCGACGACCACCCCGATCCCCTCGCGTGGGCAGAGCAATGCCGGCGCGCTCGAGGCGCTCCGCACCGGGACGCTGGTCTGGCCGTCGCCCAGCGTGAACCGGACGCCGCCGTCGGGACAGCTCAGCGTGCCGGGCTCGACCAGGCCGCCGAGCCTCAGCGAGACGCCGATGCCGGCGTTACCCAGCGCCTTCAGCTCGGACGGCGTCTTGTAGTACACGAGCGCATTGCCGATGCCGCTGAACGCCAGCCAGGCGAGCGCCGCAGCCACCACGGCCACGGCCAGCAGCACGCCCCATCGCCGCCGGCGCGGCTGGGCCGCCGGCCCGGACGTCATGCCTGGCGGTCGGGCGCTGCCGGAGCGGCTGATTCCGCCTCGTGGCGGATCTGCAGGGAGACGCGGCGAGCGGCCGCCAGGCGCCGGAGCAGGAGACCGACATACAGCGCGGTCCCGCCCAGGATCACGCCGTAGCCGGCGATGATGAAGCCGACGTCAGTCATCACGCGCCCTCCGGCGCTCCGTCGGCCGGCGCCACCGCCGTCCGGGCCGCCCGACGCGCGGCGCTGATCCTGCCCAGCCGGCCGTGCTCCTCGATCTGCCATTCGATCCGGGCCAGCCCGTAGCGACGGATCATGAGCCACACCCAGGCCAGGGTGAAGGCGACGACCATGCCGACCAGGGCGATCACGAACAGGACAGGCGCCGCGGGGTGCAGCAGCTTGTCGGGCGACCCGAAGGTCGGCCCCTGGTGCAGGCCGCGCCACCACTCGACGCTGAAGTGGACGATGGGAATGTCGACCGCCGCCACGATGCCGACCACGGCCGCGCGGGCCGCGCGACGGTGGGGATCATCGGTCAGGCGTCGGAAGAGCAGGTAGCCCAGGTACAGCGCCAGCAGCAGGGCGGTGGTCGTCAGCCGCGGATCCTCCCACTGCCAGAAGACGCCCCACACCGGCTTGCCCCACATCATGCCGCCCCAGATGGCGAAGGCGGTGAACATGACGCCGATCTCCGCACCGGAGACGGCGATCGCGTCAAGGCGCAGGTCCCGCTTCCAGAGGTATCCGATCCCGGCCAGGGCGGTGACGCCGAAGCTGAGGTAGCCCAACCAGGCGGACGGGACGTGAACATACATGATTCGCTGCGCGTCGCCCTGGTACACGTCTGCCGGCACGAGGAACAGCGCGTTCACCGAGGCCGCCACGACGGCCAGCAGCGCCACGATGCCCAGGACACGAGTGCCCATCACTCCTCCAGCAGGTGGCCGTAGCTCACAGCGCCGGCCGTCACCATGACCACGTCGAACACGAGCAGCAGCTGCTGCCAGGCGCCGAGGTCGCCCAGCGGGTTCCCTGCCAGCGCAGCGCTGGTGGCCTTGACCGTGGCCAGCAGCAGCGGCGCGACCACCGGCAGCATCAGCAGCGGCAGCATCACCTCGCGGGCCTGCATCCGCACGGTCACGCCGGCATAGAAGGTCCCGACCGCGGAGAGGCCGATGGCGCCCAGCACCAGCGTGGCTGCCAGCGCCGGCCAGGCCGGCGCCAGGTCGATGCCATACAGGATGCCGACCACCGGCAGGAGGACGCCGCCCAGCACCAGGATCGCGGCAAAGCCGGCCAGCAGCTTTCCGAGGTAGATGGCGTGCCGCCCGATGGGATACCGCGCCAGCTCCTCCAGCGCGCCGTCCTCCGCCTCCAGCTGGTGCAGGCGCGCGACGGTGAGCAGCGAGCCGAACACGATCGCCAGCCACAGCAGACCGGGCGCCGCGTCGGCGAGCCGCCGGGCATCGGGCCCCAGGGCGAAGCCGAACAGCAGCAGGACCAGCGTGGCAAAGAAGAGCGTCGAGCCGGCGATCTGCCGGCCGCGCAGCTCCGCGCGCGCGTCCTTGCGGGCGATCTCCAGGGCCACAGCCGCATCGGCCCGCAGCCCGGTCATGCGCTTGCCACCGGCAGCGGCCGTCCCATTTGCGCCGCTGTCGGCTCGCTGATGCCACGGCCGCCCATTCCCACCAGCAGCCCGCCGTCGAGGCGGGCCCAGCCATCGGCCAGGCGGGTGACCCGGTCGGCCTGGTGGGAGGCAACCAGCACGGTGGTGCCGGATGCCTGCCAGCCGGCGATCAGCTCGTCAACCAGGGTCATGCCATCGGCGTCGAGGGTGGCGTGCGGCTCGTCGAGGAGCACCAGCGACGGCCTCCCCAGCAGCAGGCGCCCGAGCGCCAGGCGGTGGCGCATGCCGGCGGAGAAGCCGCGCACCCGCCGGTCCGCATCCGCGTCCAGCTGCACACGGGTTAGCGCCGTCGCCACCGCGGCCCCGGCATCCGGCAGGCCGCGCATCGTGGCGGCGAAGCGCAGGTTCTCGGCGGCGGTCAGGTCGTCGTAGAGGGCGGTCGCGTGGGAGAGATAGGCCACCCGGCCGCGCACCAGATCCGGCTGCCGGGCCACGTCGACGCCGTCGACCAGCGCCATGCCGAACGAGGGTCGCAGGCTGGTGGCCAGGATCCGCAGCAGCGTCGTCTTGCCCGCGCCATTCGGGCCCAGCAGCGCAACCGTGGCGCCCGGCTCGACCTGGAGCGAAACGCCGGCAAGCGCGGCGCTCCGGCCGAACAGTCGCGCCAGCTCCTGGGTGGCGACCGCCGGTGGCGGAGTCTGCTCGCGTGTCGGGGGAGCGACGTAGATGGTGGTCTGCGGCATGCTCGACGCACGGGGGCTGACGGTCGTGGGTGGCCAGAGTGTGAGACCTGCCCGCGGATGGCGTCAAATCCGCCACGGCGCACAATGCGTATCGCAAACCAGCGCCGTATCCGGCGCCGTATCAGGTCTGGGCGTTCATCGTGCAGCCTGGACGGGGCGGCCGGTGGCGCCCTCATCGTGCAGTGAGGCACGCGGATGATCCACCCCCAGCGGTCTCGTTGGATGCCGGGCCTGGCAGCCGGGCTTGGGACGCTGCTGGTGGCGGCCTGCACCAGTGGCGCCGGCAGCACGCCCTCGGCGGCGAGCGCCAGCAGCGTCGCGAGCGCCAGCGCGAGCGCATCGGCCAGTGAGGCGGCCGGACCGAAGATCGTGATCTCGACCCTCACCAACTTCGGCGGCCTCGACGAGATCACGGTCAAGGCCCGCGAGCCCCTGACGATCTCGAACGTGACGTCGGTGCCACACACCTTCACCCAGGGCAAGAACGGCCAACCGGCGAAGGACCCCGTCGTCAATGAGACGATTCAGCCCGGCGACCAGGTCCCGGTCACCTTCCCTGCGGCCGGCGACTTCCACGTGACGTGCACCATCCACCAGGCCATGAACATCGAGGTCCACGTCGAGTAGCCAACGGGTCTCGCATCCACTCGCCGAGCGGCGTGGCCCGGGAAATCCGGGACCACGCCGTTCGCATTTCTGGGCGTTCGCCACGTTTGCGCCGCTCTGGGGCCGGTGCTATCGTCCGCCGCCTGATGGACGCCGGGCTCCAGGCCGTTTCCGCCACGCCGCACCGCTCGCGCGCCGAGCGACGGGCCGCGGCGCAGCGCGCGGAGTGTGCCGCGACCGCCGCATTGACCATCCTCGGCCAGAAATGGGTGCTCCGCATCGTGCGCGAGCTCGGGACACGGACCCAGCGCTTCTGCGAGCTGCAGGACGCGCTCGGTGGAGCCAACTCCGCCACCCTCTCGCAGCGTCTCAAGCTGCTGGAGGACGAGGGTCTCATCGACCGCCGCGCGGTGTCCGAGACCCCACCCTGGGTCGAGTACTCGCTGACCACCAAGGGGAGCGACCTGCGCCGAGCGATCGCCGGCATCGACCGCTGGGCCGATCGCTGGGCGTCCCAGCAATGAGCCACCCGGTCGCCGAGGAGCGCCCGGTTGAGCACGGCGACGCCCTGAACCTGATCCGCACCATCGTGGCCGAGGCCCCGGGTCCGGACGCCGCCGCCCAACGCGTGGTCGAGGCGTTGCACGATCGGTTCGCGCACTACGACTGGATCGGCATCTACTGGGTCGACCGGCAGGCCGCCGAGCTCGTGCTCGGCCCCTGGATCGGTCCCGAGGCGACCGAGCACACCCGCATCCCGATCGGCGTCGGCATCTGCGGCGCGGCTGCCGCATCGGGTCAAACGGAGATCGTGGCCGACGTCGACGCCGATCCCCGCTACCTCGCCTGCTTCAGCACCACCCGCTCGGAGATCGTGGTGCCGATCTTCGCCGACGGCCAGGTCATCGGCGAGATCGATATCGACGGAACCGACATCGGCGCCTATGACGAGACCGATGCGCGCTTCCTGGAGGAGGTCGCCGCACTGCTGGCTCCACTGCACCAGCACCTCGATTCAGTGAGCGGTCGAGCGTAACCGCGTCCGTAGTCGCACCAAATGGCCGAACCTGACGACCGTCCCGCCGCCGAGCCCGGCCGCTTCGAGCAGATCTACGACGAGCAGGTCGTGTCGATCTATCGGTTCATCTATGCGCGCGTGGGGAACAGGCCGGATGCCGAGGACCTGACGGCCCAGGTCTTCATGCGCGCCGTGGAGCAGCTGGATACGGGCCGTGACAAGGGACAGATCGTGAGCTGGCTGTACCGCGTCAGCCAGAACGCCATCAGCGACTACTGGCGGGCCTTCTACCGCCTGCCGATCATCGGCACTGACCAGGTTGCGCCCGGCTGGGAGCCAGCGCAGCCCGGCGAGGTCCGCGAGCGCCCCGCCGAGGGGCAGGTGGCCACGCAGCGCGTGCGCAAGGTGCTGGCCCAGCTGCCGGCGCGGTATGCGCGCGTGCTCGAGCTTCGCTTCCTGCAGCGGCTGACGGTAGCGGAGACGGCCCGGCAGATGGGCATCAGCCACGGCAACGCCAAGATCCTCCAGTACCGGGCGCTGCGCAAGGCAGCGCTGCTGGGTGACTTCGATGGCTGAGCCCGACGACGCCGCCCTCGAGCCGCGGGCCGAGCGCTTCGAGCACTACCTCGATGCGCTGCTCGCGGGCGGCCGCCCATCGCCCGACGATATCGAGGACAGCGACGAGGCCGAGATGGCGCGCCTGGCCGCCGAGATGTCGGCCGCGGCCGATCCCGAGCATGGCGCGCCCGATCCGGCCTTCATCGAGCAGCTGCGGGTGCGGATGCGCCAGGCAGATGAGGGCATTGCCGCCGTGCAGGAGCCGCTCCCCGTCCGGCCGGGCATCACCGGCCGAGCCGGCCGGGTACGGGTCACGCGACGCCAGCTGCTGACCGCGGCACTGACCGGAGCCGCCGGGATGGCGGCGGGCGCGGCAGCCATGACGGTCGTGCGGCCGGTGGAGGCGAACCAGGGACTGATCTGGGACGACGGCACGGGCCTGGTCCCCAGCGGCTTCGACTGGGTCAGCGTGGCGCTCGTCAAGGACGTGCCCGAGGGTGGCGCCCTGCGCTTCAGCACCGCGGCCTTCGACGGCTATGTCGTCAAGCAGGACGGCGAGATCTGGGCCCTCAGCTCGGTCTGCACCCACATGGGCTGCACCCTGCAGTTCCGCTCCGGCTGGAACGACCTGCGCTGCCCATGCCACGGCGCCAGCTTCAACCTGGAGGGGCAGCTGGCCAACGGCCGCACCGGATGGCGGCGCAACAATGGCTACCGCGGCGACCAGCAGCCGTACGCCATCGACCTGCCGGACCTGGTGCGCCCCGACGTCCAGGTCCGCGACGGGCACGTGCTGGTCAAGACCCCGCACTTCTGATCCGGCCTCAGGCGCGTCCGGGGTGAGCGCCGTTCGGCGCTAGCCGCCGTTCAGCGCCTGCAGGATGTAGGCGATCAGGTACGGCGTGGCCAGCGCCACGAACACCGCCGCCAGAATGGCGCCGGCATACATCAGGTAGCGCAGGTCGGGCGGCGGCTGCCGCGTGGGGGGTGGCTCGGTGCGGCGCGCCAACAGTCGGGGCCGACGCGGCCGCTGGTGCTCGTAGGGGTGCGGTCGCAGGTCCGGCACGACGGCGATCAGGTCCCCTGCCCGATGCCCTCGACCACGGCCCGCAGCCGTGCCCGGCGCTCGTCGACCTCGGCGGCGTAGCGGCGAATGGCCTCGAAGATGTGATCGGGGCCCAGGTGCGCCTCGTCCATCACCTCGTCGACCGTGCCGCCGGTCCGCCAG
>DATBJR010000039.1:0-6223 GCA_036556325.1 Candidatus Limnocylindria bacterium
CGACACTGCGCCGGCTGAGCATCCTCGCCGCGGTCTGGGCCCTTGGCTACGCGCTGTATCGGGCCTACTACGGCTTCGGAGGTCAGCTCGGCATGATCGGCGTCCCGGCCGCCGGCGTGCCGTGGCGGGCCATCAACCTGATCGGCGCGGGAGCGCTGCTGGGTGCCGCCATCCTGCCGATTGTCGCGCTGCACTGGTGGACACGACCCGTGCCGCGGCGGCTGCTGCTCGGAGCGGCATGGGTCATCGCGGTCGGCTGCATCATGCATGCGCTCGTCGACGGCATCGGCCGAGCGGCAAGCCTGGTGGGCATCCTGGAGATCCGATATCCGCTCGACCTGTGGCAGTCGGTCGACCTGCGGCAGGCATTTCTCCAGGACCTCCTGTTCAACGAGCCGTGGTTCTTCGTCGAAGGTCTCCTCTGGGCGGCGATCGCCTGGCATGTGCTCGGTCGGGGCAGGCGTAGCCGATGGTTGGGATCCGCGATGGTGGCCATCCTCGGGCTGACCGTCATCGGCCTGTTGAGCTCCTTCGGCGTGGTCGGCAGGTTCGTCGTCTTCTAGCGCGCGTCAGTCGTCGAGGACCGATAGGTCCATGCGTCCGCCCCGGATGGCGCTGATGACCGCTGAGGACGCCGTCCACGCCCGAAGCTAGTCCGGGTATTGCCGGGCGGCCGGTGGTCCGTCACACTCACCCGCCTCGGAGGGACGGCAGAGAGGGCACATGCTCGCGAATCGGCAAACCCTGACCCGGCTCAGCTGGGCGCTCGTGGTCCTGGTCATCATCTCGGCCGCGACCACGCTGCTCCTGACATCGGGCGTGCTGCACACGCAGTTCGACCTGCCGGACCTCGTGGATCGGCTGGTGGCGATCCGGACCGATGACGAACACATGTACCCGCTGGTGATCATCGGCTCCCTTGCGGCGCTGGGCGTCTACCTCGTGGCCGCCATGCTGGGCCTGGTCATTCGCGCGTGGGCTGCGCCCGGCGCGGCGCGCGACATCATGACCCTGCTGCTGGTGTTCGGTGGCCTGATCGGCATCGCCGCGCAGCTGGCGAACATCGGGGTGGGGGACGCTGCCCGACCGTTCTACTGCGACTGCGGCTATCGGGTCGAGCAGATGATCGGCCGCGATGAAGCGCTCAACGTGGGGTGGTCGATGGTGAATTGGCTGCAGATGGGCGCAGTCACCTTCGTGGGCATCGGCGCGGCCGTGGCCGGCAGCATCATCCACGTGTCGCGGGCGTGGCGGGTCATCTCCTATGCCGTGGCCGCGGGTGTGCTGCTGGCCGTGGCGATCCGGGTGACCGCATCGCTGGTGTTCATCGAGGCCTTCGATCCGTTCCAGGTGTCGGACGTGATCGTGGCCATCACCTCCGGCATCTTGGTCCCGGTGTGGGCGGTCATGCTGGCGCGAGGCGTGTCGGACCCGAACGTCGAACCCGTCACAGGGCCCGCCGTCTAGCCAATCGGGGGGCGGAGCGGACGGAAGGCGCCGGCCATGGCCGACGCCTTAGCCATCGCTGGCGGCCGCCTGCGATCAGCCGGCGAAGAAGCGGTTGATCGCCTCCGTGTCGTCCGAGAACGCCCAGCGGGCGGTGATCTTCCCGTCCTTGACGTGGACGATCTCCGCGGTGCGGTAGTGGAACTCCTGCCCGTCCTTGCGGGCGGTGGCGTTCACCAGCCCCACGACATGCTCGTCGTTGGCCACCACGTCGTGCAGCTCGCCGGTGATATCCCACCCGGCGCCCTCACCGCTGGTATAGCGCTCGACCATGGCTGCCTTGCCGCGGATGGGCTCGGCGCGGCCGATCTCGTGCCACTCGACGTCATCGGCCAGGAGGTCCATGCCGGCCTGCATGTCGCCGGAATCCAAGGCCTCCAGCGCTCTGCGAAGAACTGCTGCGTTGGGGTGCTCGTCCATGGGTTCGTTCTCCTCCGTGGGTGCAGCCGCGAAGCTGCGGTCCGACGAGCGTACCGCGGGCAGCAAGAGCCGGTCCGGTATCCGAAACTCGGCGGCTATGCTCAACTGCGTGACCTGGCTGCTTGACCGCCTGGCGAGCATCGGCGCCGACCCGACCGATGACCTGGAGACGCGCCGCCGCAAGGCGCTGCTGGTCTACCTGGCCGCCCTGATCCTGCCCATCTCCCTGGTGTGGGGCACCCTCTACCTCGCGCTGGGTGCGGTGTCGGGGCTGGTGGCGTTCGGGTATTTCCTGGTATCGCTGGCCTCCATCGGTCTCTTCGCCGCCACCCGCAACTTCCGGTTGCTGCTGCTGATCCAGCTGCTGGACATCACCCTGGCGCCCACGCTGTCGATGTGGCCGACGGCCGGCTTCCTGGCCTCCGGTGCGGTTGGCCTGTGGGGCATCCTGGGGCCGATGGGCGCGCTGGTCTTCGGCAGCGTTCGCTCCGCCATCCGCTGGTTCGCCGTGTTCGTCGTGGCCTTCCTGGGGGCCGGTCTGCTGGGTGAGATCACCGGTGGGCTGTCGCTGCTGCCGCGCTGGTTCAGCACGACGATGGTGGCCCTGAACGTGGTCGTGGGCGGCGCGGTGGTGTTCCTCCTGCTGGCCGTGTTCGCCAAGCAGCGCCAGGACGCGCAGGACGTGGCGGAGAACCTGCTGCTGAACATCCTGCCGCGCACGATCGCCGACAAGCTCAAGGCGGATCCGTCGACCATCGCCGATTCGTACAGCTCCGCTTCGGTCCTGTTCGCCGATGTCGTGGAGTTCACTCCGCTGGCTGAGGCGCTGCCCGCCGAGCGCGTGGTGGAGATGCTGGACCAGCTGTTCGGCCATTTCGACACGCTGGCCGAGCGGTACGACCTGGAGAAGATCAAGACCATCGGCGACTGCTACATGGCCGCCGCCGGCATCCCGGTGCCGCGGCCCGACCACGCCCGCACGGTGGCGCTGCTGGCGCTGGACATGATGGAGGCGGTGGAGGCCCGTGGCGCCATGGGCGCGCTGGGCTTCGAGCTGCGGATCGGCCTCAATTCGGGGCCGGTGGTGGCCGGGGTGATCGGCCGCAAGCGATTCCTCTACGACCTCTGGGGCGATGCGGTGAACACGGCCGGCCGCATGCAGACGGAGAGCGTCCCCGGCCGGATCCAGACCACCCGCGCCACCTACGAGCTGCTCAAGGACGAGTTCATCTTCGAGCCGCGCGGCACCATCCCGGTCAAGGGCAAGGGCCAGATGGAGACCTGGTACCTGCTCGGGCGACGAGATGGGCCCGATGACCCCGCAGCCACGCCGGCCGCTGCCGATATGGCTGGCGTATCGAACGTCGCAGGACGCTGAGCTCCGGCGACGGGGGTATCCGCGCTTCGTTCGACCGTTGTTTGTCCCCGTTGGTCGCCGTGGAGCGAACCGCGCCGCGGTGGTCAGGCGGCGACGAGGGCACGACGCCGCCGGGCGACGTCATCCATCAGGCAGGCGAGGCGCGCCCCTTGGTCCGCCGTCAGGCCGCGGTCGAGCATCGGCAGGTAGATCTTCTCTTCCTTGGCGATGTGCAGGGCCACGATGGCGTGCAGCCCGCGCAGCAGCGCCGCGATGTGCTCGCGCTCGGCGGCGGTGACGGACTCGCCAAGGCCATCGCGGATGGTCCGCAGCGCGCTGGCCAGCCGTGTCACCTCCACGTGGTAGCGGCAGAGCGCGTCGGTGTCGCCCGGCGGCCCCACCAGCCGCGCAACCGCGGGATAGATCGTCTCCTCGTCGACCGCGGTGTGCGGGATGAGCTCGTCCACCAGGAAGTCGAGCGCTGCGGTCAGCCGGCTGCGCACCACGGAGGCCGGCGCCGTCCGGGTCCATCGGTCCGCGTCGCCCAGCTCGTGCAGGTCGGGCAGCAGGGCACGGTGGGCGGCGTGCACGTGGGTGGCCAGCGGTCCGGTCGCCATCGGCTCCATGCCGTTACGTTCATCCGCCCGGCATCGAGGCTCAAGGGCCAAGTGTCACGTCGGCAGGGGGCCCGCGGTTGATTCGCGGCGGGCCCGTGCTAGGCTGACCGGCACGCCAGGCGCTCCGGAGGAGCACGACGTGACGCTCGTCGCCGACAGGATCGCGCAGCTCAGAGCGGCAATCGCGGCGCAGGATGAGCTGCGGCCCAGCCTCGGGGATGAAACGGTGGATGCCGCAGTCGCCGTGCTGCGCGCCCAGCTCGAGGCGCTGCTCGCCGAGGAGGCCGAGACTGGGCGGGAGGCGCCGGCCCGGACCGAGGAGGAGGCGCTCGGCGCCCTCCAGGCGCGGGTCCCTGCCGAGCTGGCCGACAAGGCCCGGCGTACGGCTGCGGCCACGCGCGGCCGGGCCAGCCGTCGGGCCGATATCGAACGGCGCAATGTCACCGTTCTCTTTGCCGACCTCTCCGGTTTCACCGCCCTGGGCGAGCGCTTCGACCCGGAGATCATCCGCGAGTTCCAGGGCGACCTGTTCGACGAGATCGCCGGGGTCGTCTATGCCCACGAGGGCTTCGTCGAGAAGTTCGTGGGCGACGCCGTGCTGGCCATCTTCGGGGCGCCGCTCACCCACGAGGACGACCCGGAGCGGGCGCTGCGCGCCGCGCTCGCCATGCGGGAGCGGATGGACGGCATCAACGAGCGGTGGGTGCATCGGCTCGGGCAGCCGCTGCAGCTGCATATCGGCATCAACAGTGGTCAGGTGGTGGCAGGCCAGCTCGGGACGGCCGAGGGTGGCGCCTACTCGGTCACCGGCGACACCATCAACACCGCCTCGCGCCTCCAGACAGCGGCCGAGCCGGGACAGATCCTGGTCAGCCAGAGCACGTATCGCCTGGCGCGCGAGGCGTTCGACTTCCGCACGCTGAAGTCAATCACCGTCCGTGGCAAGCGGGAACCGGTCACCGCCTACGAGCTGCAGCGGGCGAAGCTCTTCCCGGGGAGCGGCCGCGGCGTGCACGGGCTCGATGCCCCCCTCGTGGGACGAACCGGCGAGATCCGGAAGCTCAAGGCCGTGGCCAAGGCGCTGCGCGCCGGCACGGGTCAGCTCGTGCTCGTGGCCGGCGAGGCGGGGATCGGCAAGTCGCGGCTGATGGCCGAGTGGCACCGCAGCCTGGACCAGAACGTGCGCTGGCTCGAGGGTCGCTCCTATGCCGGCGGCACGGCGGTGCCGTACGGGCCGTTCGCCGATCTCACGCGCCGCTACGTGGGCATCACCGACGAGGACACCGAGGCACGTGCGGGGACGCGCCTGCGGCAGGCGCTGCAGCGCGTGCTGCCCGGCGGGCTGGAGGGCAAGGCGCTGGTGAGCAGCATGCTCGGCATGCGGCTGGAGCGCGACGAGGCGGAGCACCTGGCGACCCACTCGCCGCAGGAGATCCAGGCGCGGCTGTTCGCCCTGGTCGAGGATCTGCTGCGCCGCCTGGCCCTGGAGCGGCCGACGGTCCTGGTGCTGGAGGACCTGCACTGGGCCGATGCCAGCTCGCTGGACCTGATGCAGCACCTCCTGCCCTTGGTGCGGCAGGTGCCGCTGACGATCGTGGGCGTCCTGCGCCGTGGCGAAACGGAGATTCCGTGGCTGCCGGACGTGCTGGAGCGCTACGCGGATCGGCTGACGCACCTGGAGCTGGTGGCCCTGGGCCGCGACTCGACCGTAACCCTGGTGGACGAGCTGCTTGCCGGCAGCGGAGCCCTGCCGCAGGCGGTCCAGGAGCTGATCGTGGGCAAGGCGGAGGGCAACCCCTTCTTCGTGGAGGAGGTGATCCGCACCCTGATCGAGCGCGGCGCCCTGGAGCGGTCGGCGCATGGCGGGTGGACGGTGACTGCCCGGATCGAGGGCATGACCGTGCCCGATACGCTGCAGGGCGTCCTGATGGCGCGCCTGGATCGGCTGGGTCGGGAGACGAAGCGCGTCGCGCAGCAGGCGTCGGTCATCGGCCGCGTCTTCCAGCAGCGAGTGCTGCTCAAGGTGGCGGAAGACGTCGCCCGGCTGGAGGCGGACCTCTCGCACCTGGAGCGCGAGGAGCTGATCCGCGAGCTGCGTCGCGACCCGGACCTCGAGTACATCTTCAAGCACGCGCTGACCCAGGAGGTCGCCTACGAGACGCTTACCGCGCCGCAGCGGCGTGAGCTGCATGCCCGCGTGGGCGCGGCGCTCGAGGAGCTGGTGGCGGACCGCATCGGCGAATACCAGGCCATCCTGGGCGCGCATTTCCTGCGCGGCGAGGTGTGGGACAAGGCGGCGGCCTACTACCGTGAGGCCGGCGAC
>DATBJR010000040.1:0-16636 GCA_036556325.1 Candidatus Limnocylindria bacterium
GCGGCGACGCGCTGTGGCCCGATCACGGCACGGACCCATGCCGCCAGGCGCGGCATCTCATACAGCGAGAAGGTCAGGCCGCGCTCAGCGAGCTGTTCGTGGTCCCAGCCGTTGAACTCACGCCGTGCGGCAACCGCGCACATTTCGTCATACAGCTCCGGCCAGCCCACGTGGCGGCGGCGGTAGCAGAAGCGGATGAACTCCACGGCGTCGGGCGGCGGCGACTGGCGGTGGGGCTCGGCTGCTTCGGGTCGCTCAGAGGGCGCAGGCGACCTGTCGGACATGGCTGGGGTGCCTCCGAATGGTGCGTGGACTGTGGTTCAACTCGGGACGCCGGACGCGGGATGAGTGCTGACGAATGTAGGCGTCGGCGGCGAATGCTACGCGCGTCTGCGGCCCTTGCGAAGGGGTTCTGTCCACCAAGTTTTCCACAATCGTTTCCACACGGGACCCCGCTTTGCGGCGCGCGTGTGGAACTGTCGGCCAACGTACACGAATGGACTTGGCCGATGGCGCAGAATGGCCCGGTGCGGGCCGTCATTCGGCGGTCAGCGGGGATCCAGATGCGAAGGTGAGACCAGCCCGAGTGCCCTCGTCCGTGCCGAAGCCCGTGAAGCCGTCTCGTCCGTCCGACCGTTCCGTTGAGCGGGAGCTGGCCGCCGCGCGGAGGCGCGTCAGCGAGCTCGAAGCCCGCGAGGAAGAGCACCGACGTACCGCGAAGGTCCAGGCTGCGCTGTATCGCATCGCGGAAACGGCCAGCGCGGCCGAGGACATGCAGGCGTTCTACGGCGACATCCATCAGATCGTCCGCGAGCTGATGTACGCGGACAACTTCTACATCGCCCTCTACGACGAGGTCCGGCGGGCAATCAACTTCCCCTACTTCCGCGACGAGGTCGATCCGGACCTGCCCGATCCGAAGGCGTGGACGCCGTTCGGCGTGGGCGACGGCAGCGGGTCGACGGCGTACCTGCTGCGCCACGGAGAGCCGCTGTTCCTCGACTCGGCGGCCCAGGTCAGGCTCGCCGAGCAGGGGGAGGTCGACGACTACGGGGCGCCGGCGGTCGAGTGGCTGGGCGCACCGTTGAAGGCCGACGGGCGGACGGTCGGCGTGATCGCCGTGCAGACGTACCGCGAGGATCGGCGGTACGGTCGCGAGGACCTGGACCTCCTCGTCTTCGTCGCGCAGCACGTCGGCTCGGCACTGGTCCGCGCCAAGGCGATCGAAGAGACGCGCCAGCGCAACACCGAGCTGGCCATCGTCAACGAGATCGGGGCAGCCCTGTCGGCACAGCTCGACTTCCAGGCGATCATCGAGCTGGTCGGCAACCGGGTAAAGGAGATCCTGAAGACCGACGACCTGGCAATCGCGATCCATGAACCAGGCACCGATACCATCTCCTTCCCGTACGTCCTCGAGCACGGCGAGCCCGGTGACAACACCCCGCTCCCGCTCGGAGAGGGAATCACGTCCCGCATCCTTCGCACGGGCCAGGCGTTCCGGCTCGGCACGGTGTCGGAGGCCGAGGCGCTGGGTGCGGTCTACGTCGGCGACCGGCAGGAGTCGTACCTGGGCGTGCCGATCCCCGCCGCCGACCGCGTTCTCGGCGTCATGTCGGTCGTGGCGAATGGGCAACACGCCTTCAGCGAGGCGGACGAGCGCCTGCTGTCAACCCTCGCGGCCAGCATGGGCGTCGCGCTCGAGAACGCGCGGCTCTTCGACGAGACGAAGCGGCTGCTGAAGGAGACCGATGAGCGGGCGGCGGAGCTCGCCGTCGTCAACGAGATCGGCTCCGCGCTTGCCAGGCAGCTCGACTACGACGCCATCATCGAGCTGGTCGGACGACGGCTGGCGGAGACGCTGCGGTCGAACACGATGTTCATCGGCCTCTACGAAGGGACGACGAACCTCATCAGGTTCCCGTACGAGATCGACCACGGCAAGCGGGTGCATGGCGAGCCGATCGAGCTGGGCGAGGGAATCACGTCCACGGTTCTCAAGACGGGGCAGGCGTTGAGGTTTGGCACGCTCGAAGAGCAAGCGGCCAGTGGCTCGTTCGTCGGTGAGTACTCGGCGGAGGACGAGCTCAATCCCCCAGGTCAGTCGTGGCTCGGCGTCCCGATCATGGCGGGGACCCAGCCGATTGGCGTCGTGGCCGTTGGCGACGACGAGCCGAACGCATTCACCGAGAGCGATGAGCGGCTCGTCGCGACGGTCGCCTCGAGCATGGGGGTGGCGCTGGAGAACGCGCGGCTGTTCGACGAGACGAAGCGGCTCCTCAAGGAGACGGATGAGCGCGCGGCGGAGCTGGGCATCATCACCAGCGTCCAGGAGGGTCTCGCCGAGAACCTGGACATGCAGGCCATGTATGACCTCGTCGGCGACAAGATCCAGGAAATCTTCGATGCGCAGGTGGTTGACATCGGCATCTATGACGCCGAGGCCGACCTCCTCCGATTCCCGTACACCATCGAGCGCGGCAAGCGGGTGGCGGACGAGCCGATCCAGCTGCGGAGCGGCCCGTACCAAGGCTCGTCCTCCGCGGGAGTCCGCCTGGAGGTCATGGCGACCCGTCGACCGTTCCTGGCGAACAGCCCGGAGGAACTGGAGCGATTCGGGCCCGCCGTCGCCCTCAGTGGCGAGGAATCGAAGTCGACACTGTGGGCACCGCTGGTGGTGGGCGAGGAAGCTCGCGGGGTGATCTCGCTCCAGAACCTGGACCGCGAGAACGCTTTCAGCGACGCCGATGTCCGGCTGCTGACGACGTTGGCCGCCAGCCTGAGCGTGGCGCTCGACAACGCGCGCCTTTTCGACGAGACCCGCCGCCAGAAGGCGGAATCGGACGAGCGCGCCGGTGAGCTGGCGGTGATCAACGAGATCGGTGCGGCGCTCGGAAAGCAGCTCGACTTCGACGCGATCATCGAGCTGGTCGGCGATCGGCTGGCTGCCATGTTCAAGTCGCAGGACATGTACATCGCCCTGCTTGATGAGGCCCGCGATCTGATCGAGTTCCCGTATGAGCTGGATGGCGGCAGGCGGGTGCACGGTGCCCCGATCCGGCGCGGCGAGGGGATGACGTCGGTGCTGCTCGAGACCGGTGCGCCCCTGCGCCTGGGATCGAATGAGGAACAGGACGCCCATGGCGCGATCGAGGCCAATCTCGCCGGGGACGAGGCCGCGTCCTATCCGGAATCGTGGCTCGGCGTGCCGATCTTCTCGGGCGAAAAGCCCATCGGAGCGCTCGTCTTCGCCGATCCCCGGAAGGACGCCTTCACCGAGCGCGACGAGCGCGTGGTATCCACGGTCGCTTCGAGCATGGGCGTCGCGCTCGAGAACGCCAGGCTCTTTGACGAGACCAAACGGCAGAAGGCCCAAGCCGACGAGCGAGCCGGCGAGCTGGCGGTAATCAACGAGATCGGATCCGCGCTGGCCAAGCAGCTGGAGTTCACCGCGGTCATCGAGCTGGTGGGCGACCGGCTGCGCGAGATCCTGGAGGCCACCGACCTCTACATCGCCCTGCTCGACGCATCGCAGACGCGGATCAGCTTCCCGTATCTCGTCCAATCGGGCGAGCGGCGCGAAACTGATGACCTGGAGATCGGCCAGGGCCTGACATCCCGGGTGCTCGAGGCGAAGCGCCCGCTGCGCTTCGGGACCATCGAGGCGCAGATGGAGCTGAACCCCTATTTCGGTCGCGGCGTGGATGTGCACGAGTCATGGCTGGGCGTGCCCATCCTGGTCGGCGACCGGGTCATCGGCGTCGTCAACGTCAGCAGCCACGAGCCGAATGCCTACAGCGAATCCGATGAGCGGCTGGTCGCCACGATTGCTGCCAGCATGGGCGTCGCGCTCGACAACGCCCGGCTGTTCGATGAGACGAAGCGGCAACGGGCCCAGGCCGACGAGCGCGCCGCCGAGCTGGCCCTCATCAACAGCGTGCAGCACGGTCTCGCCGAAAACCTTGACATGCAGGCGATGTACGACCTCGTGGGCGACAAGATCCAGGAGATCTTCGAAGCGCAGGTCGTCTCGATTGCGATCTACGACTTCGATGCCGATGTGGCGCGGTATCCGTATTCGATCGAGCGCGGCAAGCGAGAACCCGAGTTCTCGGCACCGATCAGTGGCAACCGCATCGACGAAATCCTGATCCGCGATCGGCAACCGCTGATCATCGGCGACCCGGCGCGCTGGGCTGTGGAGCAGAACTGGGAGCCGTGGACGGTCGGCGAACCCACGCGTTCCATGCTGTTCGTGCCGTTGCTGGTGGGCGGTGAAATTCGCGGTGAGATCTCCCTGCAGAACCTTGACCGGCACGACGCCTTCACCGACGCCGACGCTCGGCTGCTGATGACCCTTGCCTCGAGCCTGGCCGTCGCCCTCGAGAACGCGCGCCTCTTCGACGAGACGCGGCGGCAGAAGGCGGAGGCCGATGAACGTGCCGCAGAGCTGGCCCTGATCAACAGCGTCCAACGGGGCCTGGCCGAAAACCTGGACATGCAGGCGATGTACGACCTCGTCGGCGAGCGGCTGCAGGAGATCTTCCACTCGGAAGTGGTCGACATCGCGACCTTCGACGTCGCCAGCGGTCTCATGCGCTACCGATACTCGTTCGAGGACGGCGAGCGCCAGCCCGATCTCGAGCTTCCGATGACCGCGTCGGTCATCAACACCGAGCTGCTGCGCGACAAGGCGCCCATGCTGATCGGCGATGTCACCGCCTGGCAGGACCAGCGGGGCGTTGAGCTCACCGTTCCACAGGGCCAGCCGATGGCGAGCCTGCTCGTGGCGCCATTGCTGTCCGGTGGCGAGGTCCAGGGCCGCATCACGCTCCAGAGCCTCGACGCGCACGCATTCACCGAGGGCGATCTTCGTCTGCTCACGACGCTCGGTGCCTCGCTGAGCGTCGCGCTCGACAACGCGCGCCTGTTCGACGAAACGAAGCGGCGGGCCGCCGAGCTCGCCATCGTCAACGACGTGCAGGCGGGCCTGGCCGCTCAGCTCGACCCGCAGTCGATGTACGAGCTCGTGGGCGAGCGCGCCAGCGACGTCTTCGACACGCAGGTCGTCGACATCACGATCTTCGACGTGGAGCACGGAGTGATGCGTTCCCCGTTCAGCGTTGAACGGGGAGTCCGCTTCGGCACCGTGGACCGGCCGATCATGGGAATGCGGCGGCGCGTCCTCGAGACGCGGGAGCCGATCGTCGTCAACGAGGACTGGGCGGCGCGCGCGGCAGAGGCGGGCCAGCCGGTCCAGATCCAGGGCGAGCCCCCGAAGTCGGTGATGTTCGTGCCGCTGCTCGCGGGCAGCGAGATCCTGGGCGTGATCTCGCTGCAGAACCTCGACCGCGAACATGCCTTCACTAATCGCGACGTCGCGCTGCTCACGACCCTGGCGGCAAGCCTGAGTGTGGCGCTGCGCACGGCACGCCTCATCGAGGAGACACAGCAGCGCGTGTCCGAGCTGGCGATCATCAACAGCGTCGGCGAGGCGCTGACCACCGAGGTCGAGCTTGCGCCCCTGCTCCAGGACGTCGGCGACAAGCTGACCGAGGCATTCAACGCGAACATCGCCTACATCGCCCTGCTGGACGAGACGACCGGCCAGATCGAGTTCGCCTATCACGTGGAAGATGGCCGACGCGAGACGCCGGACGCCCTGCAGCTGGGCGAAGGGCTGACCTCCGAGATCATCCAGGGCCGGAAGGCGCTGTTGTTCAACCACGATGACGCGGCGCTCCGCGAGGTCGTGGTCGGCACGCCGGCCAAATCATTCCTGGGGGTGCCGATCCTGGCCGGCGACAAGGCCATCGGCGCCATCAGCGTCCAGAGCACCACCGCCGAGGACCGCTTCAGCGAGGCTGACGCACGTCTGCTGTCCACGGTCGCGGCCAACATCGGTGTCGCGGTGCAGAACGCGAGGCTGTACGAGGAGGCCCGCGAGGCGCGGCAGGCGGCGGAGCAGGCCAACGAGGCGAAGAGCGCCTTCCTGGCCGCCATGAGCCACGAGATCCGGACGCCGCTCAACGCCGTCATCGGCATGAGCGGGCTGCTGATCGACACGCCGCTCAACGAGGAGCAGCACGAGTTCGCCGAGACCATCCGGACCTCGGGCGACGCATTGCTGACCATCATCAACGACGTGCTCGACTTCTCGAAGATCGAGGCGGGACGGGTGGAGCTGGAGGCACAGCCCTTCGTGCTGCGCGACGCCATCGAGGGCGCGCTCGACATCCTGGCGCCGGCGGCCGCGAAGAAGGACCTCGAGCTCGTCTACGCCATCGACGAGGACCTGCCGGTGGGTCTCGTCGGCGACGCGGGGCGCCTGCGGCAGATCGTGCTCAACCTCCTGTCGAACGCGGTGAAGTTCACCGAGGCGGGCGAAGTGCTGGTCACGGTCGAAGGTTCCCAGGTACCCGGTCGCAAGCGGGGCGAGCATCTCTGGGAGCTGCGCCTGGACGTCCGTGACACCGGGATCGGCATTCCGGCCTCGGCCATGGACCGCCTCTTCCAATCCTTCAGCCAGGTCGATGCCTCCATCGCGCGGCGTTACGGCGGCACGGGTCTCGGCCTGGCGATCTCCCGGCGGCTGGCGGAACTGATGGACGGCTCGCTCGACGCCGAGAGCAGCGGCAAGGCCGGCGAGGGCAGCACCTTCCATCTCGTGATCCGCCTCCGCGAGGCGGCGAAGGGCGCGATCGCGTCCAGCCGTCCGCCGCGCGTCGACGCCGACATCGCCGGCCGCCGGGTGCTGATCGTCGACGACAACGCGACCAATCGCCGCATCCTGGTGGCGCAGACGACGCGCTGGGGCATGGTGCCCCGCGAGACCGGCTCGCCCACCGAGGCGCTGGCCTGGCTGTCGGCCGGCGAACGGTTCGACATCGTGCTGAGCGACCTGCTGATGCCGGAGATGGATGGCGTCGAGCTCGCGAGCCGCATCGGCCAGCTGAAGCGCGCGAAGCCTGCGCCGCCCATCGTCATCCTCTCGTCGGTGGGGCTGCGCGACCGCGAGCAGGCCGGCGTGGCCGGTTGGCTGGCAAAGCCGGTCAAGCCATCCGGGCTGCACGACACCATCGCCACCGTGCTGCTCGGCGGGACGGCTGGCCGAGAGGTTGCGCCGGCGCCCACCGCTGAGCCGATGACCGCCGAGCATCGGCCGCTGCGGATCCTGCTGGCGGAGGACAACGCCGTGAACCAGAAGCTCGCCCTGCGCCTGCTCGGCCAGATGGGCTACGACGCGCAGGTCGCGAACGACGGGCAGGAGGCGCTGGATGCGCTGGAGCGCGACGAGTTCGACGTGGTGCTGATGGACGTCCAGATGCCGGAGCTGGATGGCATGGAGGCGACGCGGCGGATCCGCCGCCAATGGCCGGATCGGCCCATCCGCATCGTCGCCATGACCGCCAACGCCATGGCCGGTGACCGCGAGGCGTGCCTGGCCGCCGGTATGGATGACTACATCAGCAAGCCCATCCGCCCGGCAGAGCTGTCGGGGGCCCTCGCTCGAGTCCCGGCGGCGGCGTCCGCCACCAATGGCAAGCGACCACGTGCCGCACGCACCCGAAAGGCAAAGTCCCGTGCCACCTCCTGACCTGCCGCTCGTCGATGAGGGTGTCCTGGCCGACCTGCTGGCCAGCACCGGTGACGACCCGGCCTTCATCCGCGAGCTGCTGGAGACGTACCTGGCGGAAACGCCGGAGCAGATGGCGGCGATGACGGCCGCCGTCGACGCCAATGACGCCGATGCCCTGGTGCGTCCGGCACACACGCTGAAGTCGTCCAGCGCGACCCTGGGCGCGATGCGGCTGTCCGCGCTCGCCCGCGAGCTCGAGATGGCCGGCCGGTCTGGCTCGCTGGCGCCATCCGTGCGTGGCCTGCTGGACGCCGCCACCGAGGCCTGGGCGGGCACCGGCGAGGGACTCGAAGCCTGGTTCTCGGGGCGTGACGGGTGATGGCTGCCGGCCGGGCCCTGGTCGTCGACGACAGCGCGGTCAATCGCCGGCTGCTGGTACGGCGCCTGGAGTCGCTGGGGCTACAGGTGCTCGAGGCGGAGAACGGACGCCAGGCGCTCGAGCGCCTGGCTGATGGCGACAGCCGGGTCGACGTCGTGCTGCTGGACGTGCTGATGCCCGAGCTGGACGGCTACGGGACGCTGGCGGCCATGAAGGCGGACGAGCGTCTGCGGCACATTCCGGTGCTGATCGTTTCCGGCGTCGAGGAGCAGGACAGCGTGGTGCGCTGCATCGAATTGGGCGCGACCGACTACCTGACCAAGCCGATCAACCCCTCCATCCTCGCGGCGCGCATCAACGCCTCGCTGGCGGCCAAGCGGCTGCATGACCTCGAGCAGGAGTCATACGAGCGCCAGGCGGCATTGAACCGAACGATCCAGCGGCAGAAGGAGGAGCTGAGCCGATTCCTGTCGCCGCAGGTGGCGGCGCTGGTCTCCTCGACCGAGGGCGAGCAGCTGCTGGCCGGGCATCGGCGCGAGATCACGGTCGCCTTCTGCGACCTGCGCGGCTTCACCGCCTTCGCCGAGAAGGCCGATCCAGAGGAGCTGATGGCGCTGCTGCACGAGTACCACCTGATGATGGGCGAGGCGATTACCGCCCACGAGGGCACGCTCGAGCACTTTGCCGGCGACGGCGTGATGGTCTTCTTCAACGACCCGATCTCGCAGCAGGATCACGTCGAGCGCGCCGTCCGCATGGCGGTGGAGATGCGCGACCGCTTCGTGGCGCTGGCCGATGCCTGGCAGCATCGCGGCTACGAGCTTGGCTTCGGGGTGGGCATCGCGGTCGGACATGCCACCCTGGGTCGCATCGGCTTCGAAGGACGGCACGATTACGGCGCCATTGGCAACGTCACGATCCTGGCCTCACGGCTGTCGAGCCAGGCCCAGGCCGGGCAGATCCTGCTCGGCCCGCGAATCAGCGCCATCCTCGGCGGCCGGGCCGAGCTGGAATCGGTCGGTGAGCTGCGGCTCAAGGGCCTGAGCCGCCCGGTCGAGGCCTGGAACGTCGTTTCGCTGCGCTCGGTACCGGCTGCCGTGGAGCTCGTGCCCGAGAGCGCCTGAGCCTGCGGTCCGTTGGCAGGCGTCAGCCTTTCGGCTGCACGACCGAAAGGACGTTGCCACTGGGATCCACGAACCAGGCCGCGAAGGAATGGCCCATGTCGGCCACGCCGTCGATGGTGACGGGATCCGGCGCCACGTACTCCTCGATCCGGATGCCACGTGCCCGCAGCTCCGCCACCGCGGCTCGGATGTCCGACACGCGCCAGGCCATCTGGGTCTGCGTGTCCGAGGTGCCGACCGTGCTCAGGGTGACGGCCAGCTGGGTGCCGCCACCGCAGCGGAAGACGATGCGGTCGTCCGGGTCCTCGCGCAGGATCTCCAGCCCCAGCCGGTCGTGGTAGAAGGCGCGAGTGGCGTCCAGGTCAGTCGAGAGCAGGATCGGGAATACCGGGGCATCGCTCAGCACGTCGTGTCTCCCATCGCATCGGCGAGACCGCAACCGCGGCCCTGCCGACAATCATGCGCTGCGCTTGTCGATGAGCTGCAGGAGGGTCGTGCGCCGCCAGCTCGATCGCCTTGTGGCGGAACTCGGCGGCGCGGTAGTGGCACGCAATGATCCCGCTGCGATGGATGCGCCGGAAGTCGCCGAAGACGAAGGCGTAGCGCGCCTTGGTCGCGTCCGGAGCGCCATCGGTCAGCCCCAGATGCCACTCGGCGTATTCCTCCCAATCGTGCGAGGTCAGGAAGCGGTTCTCGTCCTCTGCGCGCGGCTGCGTCTCGCCCCAGTCGCTGTCCAGGACGTACTGCCGCGCCTCGATCAGCCGCCGGGCACGCCGCACGGCACGCTGGTTCAGGGTGTAGGAGGCCATGCCGCCGTCCGTGCAGGCCGCATGCCCGTAAGCGCGGTCAGGCCGCCGGGTCGTCCTCCACGACCTGGCCGTCGCGCAGCTCCACGACCTGGTCCGCCAGCTCGATCAGCGTGCGGTCGTGCGTGGCCACGACGGCGGTCAGCGCCTCGGTCCGCACCAGGCGCTGCAGCAGCGCCATGATCGAGCGACCGGTCTGGGAGTCCAGCTGCCCGGTCGGCTCATCGGCCAGCAGCAGGTCGGGGCGATTGGCCAGGGCCCGCGCAATGGCCACGCGCTGCTGCTCGCCCCCGGACAGCTCGTGCGGTCGATGGTCGGCGCGGTCGGCCAGGCCGACCATCTCGAGCACCTCTCGGATCCGCGCCTCGCGCTCGGCCGGCCGCGTGCGGACCAGGCGCAGCGGCACCTCCACGTTTTCCGCGGCCGACAGGATGGGCAGCAGGCCGAAAGTCTGGAAGATGAACCCGATCTTCCGCCGGCGGAAGCCGACGAGCTGCGACTCCGGCAGGTCCGAGACGGCAATTCCGTCCACCGCGACGCGGCCATGGGTCGGGCGGTCAAGCGCCCCGATGATCGACAGCAGGGTGGTCTTGCCCGAACCGGATCGGCCACGCACTGCCACCAGCTGCCCCCGTGGCACGCGCAGCGTCACGTCGCGCACGGCGTGCACCACGCCGCCCGGGGTCGGGTAGTCGCGCGACAGCGCGACCGTCTCGATCATCGGGGTCGCCACTGTCTCGGCCGTCATGCCGAGCCGTCCCCATTGGCATCGGCGCCACGCTCGCGGTCCGGCCAGACGCTGATGTGGTCCTCCTCCAGGGCCAGCCGCACGCGGCGCTCGAGGCCCAGTGCCTCGACGTGGGCGCGCGGCAGCTGCAGCCGGCCGACCCGGTCGAGCACGGCGTACTCCTCGGTGATGACATGGTGGTCGCCGTCGTCGGACACCGCCCGCTGCCGCAGCGTCTCCGTGCTGGTGCGGCCGTCCCGGATGGCGATCGTGCGGCTGACCTGCTCGCTGACGAGCGCATCGTGGGTGACCACCACGATCGTGACGCCCAGCTCGCGGTTCATGGTGCGCATCAGCTCGAACACCTCGTGCGCGGTGGTGGTGTCGAGCTCGCCGGTCGGCTCATCGGCAAACAACACCTCCGGCTGGTTGGCCAGCGCGACGGCAATGGCGACGCGCTGCTGCTCGCCACCGGACAGCTGGACTGGCCGCGCGTCCTGGCGTTCGCCGAGGCCAACCTGCTCCAGCAGGCGCGTCGCGCGTGCGTTGCGCTCGCCGGGGGACAGCCCGGTGAGCAGCATCGGCAGCTCCACGTTCTGGCGGGCGGTGAGGTACGGGAGGAGGTTGCGCGCCGCCTGCTGCCAGACGAAGCCGATCACCTGGCGGCGGTAAATGGTCCGTTCGCGCGAGTCCATGTCGCCGAGGTCATGTCCCGCCACCACGGCGCGCCCGGCGGATGGGGTGTCGAGGCCGCCCAGGATGTTCATCAGCGTGCTCTTCCCGCTGCCGGAGGCGCCGACCAGCGCCATGAACTCGCCTCGCTCCACGACCAGGTCGAGGCCCTGGAGGGCGACGACCTCGAGGTTGGCGATCTTGTAGATCTTCACCAGGTTGTCGCAGACGATCAGCGCGGAATCGGGCACGGCGCTCAATCCTCTCCAACTCGCAACGCGTTCGTGAGTCGCGCTCGGCGCGACAGCCAGGTGCCGGCCACGATGGCCACCGCCACCACGCCGACCAGGATCGCGGTCAGCCCGGTCAGCGCCGCCCAGTCCACGAAGGGCGGCACGTCGCTGGAGCCGATGAAGCTGCCAAGGCCCAGGCTGGGCTCCAGCAGCACTCCCACGCCGATGC
This sequence comes from Candidatus Limnocylindria bacterium, assembly GCA_036556325.1. Lineage (GTDB taxonomy): Bacteria > Chloroflexota > Limnocylindria > QHBO01 > QHBO01 > DASSCW01. Next base: position 11,750 of record DATBJR010000040.1, read on the forward strand.
CAAGGGCGATGCCGGGCAGGATAGCCAGCAGCACAGCGGGCGCGTGCTCCATCACCGTCAGGCCGACCGCCTGTCCGGCGGTCACGCCGAGCGTCCGCAGGTAGGCAAGGTCGCGGGTGCGCCGCGCCGACGACAGGACCAGTGCGCCGATGACGGTCAGCGCCAGGTAGATCTCGGCCACCAGCACCGCCAGGCCGAAGCCCGATGTGATGGCGGCACCGAATGGCGCGGTCCGCAGCGCGTCCAGGACCCCGTACCGGGCCGTCGTTCGACTCGTCCCCGCAACCTGCTTCTGCACCTCGGCCGCGAGCGGCGCCGCGGCGCCAGGCGAGCCACGCACCCAGAGGATCGAGGGATAGAGCGTGGCATCGGGATTCACGTGCTCGAGCCAGGGATAGGGAGCCACCACGAATGCCGCTGGTGACCCGATGCCCGGCACCTGGCCCCAGCGCGCGACGACCTTGAACGTCACCGCGGTGTTGGCCACCACCATCTGGAACGTGTCCCCCGGCCCGAGGTCAGCGCTCCCCGTCGGCAGGCTCCACGACAGGATGGCGGGGACGGGGTGGTCCGGCGTTCCGAGCCCGGCGCTCGGCGGATCAGCCAGGAAGGCACTCGGCCAGTGGGGATCGGCCGGGGTGCCGGCCGCCACCGCCGTGTAGGCAGCCGGATCGACGGCATCCAGGTAGACCCTTGCGCGCTGGGTTGGCACGCTCATGAAGTCGGCCCCCGACTCGACGTGGCCAAACGCCGCCGCCTCGACGCCGGGGATGCTGGTGGCATCGACCGCGGCCAGTGACCCGGTCGCCGTCTGCTCGATGCGGTAATCCGCCCCGACCACCTGGTACGACGCGACGAGCTGGCCCTGCTCCAGGCTGGCCACGATGACCGATGCAAAGGCGACGAAGGCCGCCGTCAGCAGCAGCACCACCAGAAAGAGGTTCGCGGCTGCTCCGTGGCGGGCAACGCTGCGCAGTCCGAGCACCGGCACCAGGTCGCGCCGCCGTGCCGCCAGCCAGCCGAGCAGCCGCACCGGGATCGGAAAGAAGCGCATGGCCACGATCCCGGCCGCCAGTCCGCTGAGGACGGGAACCCCCAGCAGCAGCGCGTCGCTGCCCGCCGCCTGGCTGGAGAGGCCCCGCTGCCGCAGCAGCACCACGCCACCGACGGCGATGAGCACGATGGTCCCCTCGATCACCAGCCGTCGCGGCGCTACGCGCAGGATCGGCGCATCCTCCCGGGCTCCCTGGCCGAGGTTGCGCCGGGCGAGCGGCCACGTCGCCCCCAGCAGCAGCAGCACGGCAGTCAGCGCCACGCCGAAGGCGAGGAGCGCCGAGGTCGGGCTGGCCCGCGCCGGGACGAGGCCGGCTGCCAGGAATCCGATGAGCGAGGCCCCGCCGGCCAGCATGACCGCTTCCCACAGTTCGGTGCCGAGCACCAGCCGGGTCGATGCCCCACGCCCGCGGGCAATCAGCAGGCTGGACCGACGGCGCAGCACGAGCAGGATCGCCACGGCGCCAACGGCGGCGGCGGCGACCACGAATGGGCCGATGGCGGCCATCGACAGGATCCCCTCGGACCGCGCGCGCTCGGCCGCGAAGGCGTCGAGCACGCCCACCAGCCCCGTGCGCAGGACGGGCACCCCGAACGATGCGAACTCCGAGGTGCCGGTGAACAGGTCCAGCCCGCGCACGTCATTCCGGAGCTGGTCCAGCTGGCCGGCATCGACCCGTTGCGGGTCGACCACGAAGCGCCACTCGTAGCGGAACGGCATGCCGGCGCTGAAGATGCTCGGATACGACTCCGCCGGGAAGTAGGCGGCGACGTACTGCTCGGGCTGTGCCAGCGTGGCCAGCTGGATCTGCAGGAGGCTGGCGTCGCCCGCCCAGTATTCGGCATCAGGATCGATCGGCTCGTAGAGGCCGACCACCTTGAAGGAGGTGGGAACGATCTGGTAGCGGACGCCGCCGCCGCCAAGGGTGCCGGCCGGCACGCCGGCGATCAGCGGATCGCTGCCGTCGACGATTGCCGGCAGCCGATCGCCAAGCTTGACCCCCAGGGCGTCGGCCTGGATCGTGGAGAAGGCGATCTCCAGGGTGACGGGCTGCGGATGCTTGCCGCCCGGCTGCTCGCCGCTGCCCGGACGCACGGCCGGCGGCCAGGGCTTGCCGTTGTCCCGCGGCCAGCGACCGGCGACCAGGCGGGTCGCATCGGCCAGGCCGTCCTGGTAGCGCAGGGAGAAGTGGATGCCGCCGACGGCCGTGTCGCGCACGAAGAACCTGGTGGCGGTCACCCGCAGCGTCTCCGCCGAGATCACCCGCCGCAGCGAGGGTGGGAACTTGCTGGCGACGTCCTCACCGGCCCGGCGGACGCCGGAGACGCCGCCCTCCTCCCCCGGATCGAGCGCCGCCGCGAGCCCGACGCTGAGGTTGCGCTGCGCCGGCGCGGCGCTGGCCAACGTGTGGTGAATCGCCTCGTCAGCGACGCGGTTGAAGAGGCGGGGCGCAACCGCGAAGACGAAGCTGGTGGCCGCCACGAGGACCACCAGCAGCACGACGGTGGTCGCCTCGGTGCCGAGCCGGCGCAGCAGCATTCCGGCGGCCCACAGCGATCCCATGGCTCAGTCGTCCCCCATGCGCATCGTGCTGCCCACGCCACGCCGGCGCAGGAGCGAGCCGATGACGGCGACGGCCACTGCCAGGACCAGGGCGCCGGAGACGTCCAGGATCAGGATCCGCTCCCATGGGATCTCGACGATCACGGCCGGCACCGGCGCCGTGCCACGCTGGGTGACGGTGACGAACGGCAGCACCAGCCAGCCGATGAGGAGTCCCAGGGCGGTCCCGCCCACCACGCTGACGGCGACGACGCTGCCGTTCTCGAGCCATAGCCACCGAGACAGCTGTCCGCCGGAGAGACCCAGTGCCCGGAGGACCGCGAACTCGGTCTGTCGCTGGCGGGCGGAGACCGCGGCGCTGACCACCAGCCCCACGATGGCGAACAGGGCGGCGGCCACGAAGCCCAGGGCCAGTGCCCCGAGAATGCCGACTGCCACCGGGTCGCGACCGAGGGTGCGTTCCCGGTCAGCGGCGGTCAGGACCGCGCTGCTGGCGAAGGGTGGAGCGGCGAGGGCCGCAGCCAGCTGGGGCGCGGCCGCATCGGCCGCCGCGAACCACCACTCGTCGGCATCCCGGGTCGTGTTCGTGGCCTGCAGCCGCAGGAGCCCGAGCGTGGGCTCGTCGACGATGAGCACCGGCCGACCGCCGTCCGTCCCCGGAAATTCCTCGACGCTGCCCGCGATCGTCACGGTCCGCTGCAGCCCGTCCAGCCGGACGGCCACGCTATCGCCCACGCCGGCGTCGGCGGCGAGCAGGAAGGCGTGGTTGGCGATCACCGGCACCTCGCCCGGCAGGGATTCGATCGCCTTGGGCACCAGCACCACGTGCGCCGGTGGCCCGCCCGTCCCATTGCCGAAGAGGGTTCCCTGGGCCCCGCCACCGCTGAGCGGCAGCGTGATGCCCTGCGAGAGGTCGGCGGCCACCGATTCCTGTTGACCGGGCGCGACCTGGGTGGCCCGCCACGGGCCGATGGCGCTCAGCGCGACCGGTTGCCACGGCCCTCCTGGGCCCTGCCCTGCAGAGACCCGCGCCGCGCCGACCGATCCATTGCTGACCACGACGTCGGCCGGCAGCCAGAAGTCGACGCTCAGCTCCGCTACCTCGAGCGGCCCGGCCATGGCCGGAGCGTCCTCCGACGCAGCGGCTCCCAGCGAGACGAGGATCGGCTGAGCCGGGCTGGTCAGCGGCTGCTGCGCCGATTCGAGCTGGTACAGCAGCCCGCGGGCATCGCGCAGCGTCACGCCCACGCTGACCTGGACACCGGTGATCGTTGCCGGATCGATCCGTTCGGTGCGGAACTCGAAAGGCCCGCTGGGGACGAACCGCCCAGCGGTGACGATGTCCAGCCATGGGACAACACGCAGGGCGGTGGTCCCGGCAGGCAGCTCCGCAAGCCGCGGCTGCGGCCGTCCCGCCCGCAGCGGTCGCATCAGGTCGGCCAGCGACTCGGCCGCCTGATCGGGCCGCATCAGCACGATGTCGGGCGCCACATCGGCGTCGATGGCCAGGACGTCGCCCGAGCTGGCGCCGAAGGCCAGGCCATCGGTCCGGCGCTCCACCGGCGACAGGGAGCCGACTCCGGGCAGCCCGGCATAGGCTGCGGGCAGGGCCCACGGCGGCAGCGCGCCGACCTGGTGCCCGGGCACCGCCCGGACTGCCGCGCCGGACTGGAAGTCGGCCTGGTCGTGCTGGGACGTCGACCAGGTGGCGGCGTAGGACAGCGCGAAGACGCCGGTCGAGATGGCGATCATCAGTAGCAGGACGGACCGCGTGTAGCGCAGCGGTCGTCGGGCCAGCTGCTGGACGCCCAGGCTGGTGACCAGGTCGCGCCCGCGCGACAGCGCCCCTTCGGCGGCGCCGGCCAGCAACGGCATGATCCGCAGCGCCACGATGCCGCCCGCGAGCAGGCCGATCGCCGGCGCCGCCACCAGCAGCGGATCGACGCCGAGGCTGCCGCGCACCGAGGTCGTCAGCGTCGCGCCATAGCTGCGCAGCTGCCACAGCGCGATGCCCGAGATGGCGATGAGCGCCATATCCAGGCCCATCCGTTGCCCGAAGGTGCGCGTCTCCTGGCGCGACAGCTCCCGCTCCGTTTCGGCGAAGCGCCGTGCGCCGATCAGCACGGGCACCACCATCAGCGCAACGCACACGATGCCGGCCGCGGCCGCAGCCAGGTACGCCGCCGATGTCACGCGAGGCTCGATGCTGAGGCCCACGTCAGCCAGCGGTCCCGCGGCGTTGAGCAGCGCCAACGCGGCCGTGGCCAGCC
>DATBJR010000041.1:0-3008 GCA_036556325.1 Candidatus Limnocylindria bacterium
CAACCACGCGGTCATCGAGATGGCCAGTGGCCGCGTCGACATTGGCGCGCACAACCACGAGGTCGCGGTGCTCAACGATCCGGCGCTGGCGGCAGCCGGCTATCGCGTCAGCCATCGCGATCTGAACGACGGCACGGTCGAAGGACTGGCGCACGCCTCGGGGCGCATCGCATCGGTCCAGTTCCACCCGGAGGGCGCGCCCGGGCCGATCGACGCCGAGCACGTCTTCGATTTGGCGGTGGCGGGCATGGTGGGCGCGATCGCGTGACCGCCCCGCGGCGCGTCCTGGTCATCGGCTCAGGGCCTATCGTCATCGGCCAGGCGGCCGAGTTCGACTACGCCGGCGTGCAGGCATGCCTGGCACTGCGCGGCGAGGGCGTGGACACCATCCTGGTGAACTCCAACCCGGCGACCGTCATGACCGATCCGGATGTTGGCGGAACGGTGCTTATCGGCCCGTTATCAGTTGCTTATCTGGAACACGTCATCGCCCAGCACCGGCCTGACGCGCTGCTGCCGACGCTTGGCGGCCAGACCGGCCTGAACCTGGCGGTCGCCCTCGACGATGCCGGCGTCCTGCAGCGCCACGGCATCCGCGTGCTGGGCACGCCACTGGCCGCGGTCCGGGCGGCGGAGGATCGGGGAGGCTTCCGCTCTCTGGTGACCGGCATCGGTGAGCCGGTGCCGGAAAGCGCGGTCGTCGAGAGCCTCGAGGACGGGCTGGCCTTCCTGCGCCACCTGAACGCGCCGGTGGTGGTGCGACCGGCCTTCACGCTGGGGGGTGGCGGCGGCGGCTTCGCCTTCGACGAGGTGGAGGCCGGCGAGCGGATCGCGCACGGGCTGGCGGCCAGCCCGATCCACCAGGTGCTGGTCGAGCGCAGCCTGCTGGGCTGGTACGAGATCGAGTTCGAGGTCATCCGCGACAGCGCCGACACCACCATCGCCATCTGCGGCATGGAGAACCTCGACCCGATGGGCGTGCACACCGGCGACTCCATCGTGGTGGCGCCCATCCAGACCCTGCCGGATCCGCTGGTCCAGCGGCTGCGGCGCTGCGCGCTGAAGATCGTGCGCGCCCTGCGCCTGGAGGGCGGCTGCAACGTGCAGCTGGCGGTGTCGCCAGACGGCAGCGACTACCGGGTCATCGAGGTCAACCCCCGCGTCAGCCGCTCCAGCGCGCTGGCCTCCAAGGCAACCGGCTACCCCATCGCGCGGGTGGCGGCCCTGGTGGGCCTCGGCAAGCGGCTGGACGACCTGCCGAACCCGGCAACCGGCATCGGCTCCGCCGCCTTCGAGCCGGCGGTCGACTACGTGGTCGTCAAGCTGCCGCGCTGGCCATTCGACAAGTTCCCGACCGCGGATCGCAGCCTGGGCGTGCAGATGAAGGCCACCGGCGAGGCGATGGCCATCGACCGCGAGTTCGGCTCCGCGCTGCTGAAGGCCATCCGCTCCCTCGAGCCGCGCGGGCGCGGCTGGACCTGGGAAGACCCGGCCTGGAACCTCTCGCATCGGCGCCCGGATGACCTCGCGGCCTTCCTGGCGCCGTCCGACACCCGGCTGTGGCGCATGGTCGGCCTCCTGCGCCATAGCAGGGCCGATGCCAACGCCCTGTCGGCGGCCACCGGGATCGCGCCCTGGTTCACCGAACGGCTGGCCGAGCTGGTCGAGGCGGAGCGCGGGGTGGTCGGCGCGCCGCTGGCCGAGGCCAAGCGCACCGGCTTCGGCGACGCCGACATCGGCATTCTGTCCGGCGTGCCGGCAGTGGCCGTACGTCGCGCACGGGCACGCGCCGGGATCGCGCCCGCCTATCGGCGCGTGGACACCTGCGCCGGCGAGTTCCCGGCCGAGACGCCCTACTTCTACAGCTCCTACGCCACCGGCGAGGTGCCGCCGCCCACCGACCGGCGCAGCGTGATCGTGGTGGGGTCCGGGCCGATCCGCATTGGCCAGGGCATCGAGTTCGACTATTGCTCGGTGCGCGCCGCGTGGGCCATCCGCGACATGGGCCTGGACGCGGTGGTCATCAACAACAACCCCGAGACGGTCTCGACCGACTACGACGCCTGCTCGCGGCTCTACTTCGAGCCGCTGGACACCGAGGGCGTGCTGGACGTCATCGACCACGAGCGCGCGCTGACCGGCGAGCCGCCGCACGTGGTGCTGACCTTCGGCGGGCAGACGGCCATCGACCTGGCCAAGGACCTGGCCTACGCCGATGTGCCAATCGCCGGGCTTACGGCCGAGGCCATCGAGACCACCGAGGATCGCGAGCGCTTCGCCCGGCTGCTTGACGAGCTTGGCCTGTCCGGGCCGCGCGGGCAGCTGGCGGAGGATGCTGCTGGTCTGCGGGCCGTCGTTGGCGAGCTGGGCCTGCCGGTCATCGTGCGGCCGTCATGGGTGATCGGCGGGCGGGGGATCGCCGTGCTGCGCTCCGCCGCGGACGTGGACGGGCTGCTTAGCACTGATGTGGGTTGGCCGCTGCGCGTGGACGAGCTGGTCGATGGCGTGGAGCTGGACGTGGACGCCATCAGCGATGGGGTTGACTGGTGTGTTCCCGGCATCCTGGAGCAGCTGGATCCGCCGGGCGTGCACTCCGGCGACTCGGTGGCGGTCGTGCCGCCGCAGTCCCTCAGCCGCGCTCAGCAGGAAGCGGCGGCGGAGGCGGCAGGGCGCATTGCGCTGGCGCTCAAGCTGTGCGGCATCCTGAACGTGCAGATGATCGTGGCCGGCGATCGGGTGGTGGTCATCGAGGCCAACCCACGCGCCAGCCGCACGGTGCCCATCGTGGCCAAGGCCACCGGACGCGACGTGGTGGCCGATGCGGTGCGCTGCGCGCTGGGCGCCTCCCTGGCAGAGGTGGGCCTGGTGCCGGGCCTGGCGGCCGATGCGCGGCTGGTCGCCGTCAAGGCGCCGGTGGGCTCGCTGTGGCGCCTGCCGGGGGTCGAGGCGACGCTCGGTCCGGAGATGCGGTCGACTGGCGAGGTGCTGGGGCTGGCGGCCACGTATAC
>DATBJR010000042.1:0-7381 GCA_036556325.1 Candidatus Limnocylindria bacterium
GAACGGCAGGAACTGCGACAGGCCGATCAGCCCCAGGTCCAGCGGGTTGTGGGTGGTGAGGTAGACCTGCCAGCCGACCGCCACGACCTGCATCTGGACGCCCAGGCTGACGAGCAGGCGCGCCGCCAGGTAGCGGCGCACGTCGGGGTAGGCGAGGGACGGAAAGCGGCTGGCCATCGGCTGCGCAGGATAGGCCCGTGGCCGCAGGGCCGCCGCAGTCCCGGCGTGGCAGACTGCGTGCCATGCACGCGGAGGACCGCGACCAGTTCGGCAGGCCCAAGGCCGCGCTGAGCACGGGGCTTCTGCTGGCGGTGACCGCCTACTGGCTGGCCATCACCGTGCTGTGGGGCGCGTTCACCTTCAGCGTCATCCCGCGACTGGTCGAGTCGCCGGGGGTCCTGGGCTCCTCCACCCATCCGCTGGCCGGGCTCGCCATCGGCCTCATCACCACCGCGGGCGTGGTCATCGCCATTGTGGTCCAGCCCACCATGGGCTCGATCAGCGATGGCACCCGTGCGCGGCTGGGCCGGCGCAAGCCCTACATCCTGGCCGGCACCTTCATGGACCTGCTCTTCCTGGGCTTCGCCGCCTGGGCCTTCTGGAATGAGAGCTACTGGGCCTTCGTGGCGGCAGTGGCGCTGCTCCAGTTCAGCAGCAACTTCGCCCAGGGCCCGTACCAGGGCTACATCCCGGATCTCGTCCCGTCGCGACAGGTCGGGATCGCGTCCGGGCTGCTGGGGGCCGCGAACATCGCCGGCAACCTCCTGGGACCGGGTCTGGCGATCCTGTTCGTGGCGGTCCTGCCGAAGGCACTCGGCATCCCGGGGATCACGCTGGGCCTGTTCGCGGCCATCGGACTGGTGGAGCTGGTGACGATGCTGATCACCGTCGTCTTCGTGCCTGATCGGCCGGCACCCGAGACCGGCACCACGCTTCGCGAGCGCGCGTTCGGCGCGTGGGGCATGGACCTGCTGGCCCAGAAGGACTACGTCTGGCTGCTGGTCAGCCGCCTGTTCGTGCTCACCGCGCTGGTCTCGCTCCAGGCGTTCGCGGTCTTCTTCCTGGAGAACGCGCACGGCATGGCGCCCGACGATGCGCAGACCGCCCAGTTCCCCATCATCGTCACCGTGGCCGTGGCGGCGCTGCTCAGCGCCGTGCCGGGCGGCTGGATCTCGTCGCGCGTCGGCCGCAAGCCGGTGCTGTTCGTGGCCATTGCCCTTGGCGTCGCCGGCGCGGCCGCCATCGCGGTCGGGCCGGCGTACTGGATGGTGATCGCCGCCGCGGTGCCGGTGGGCATCTGCAGCGGCGTTTTCCTGGGCGTCGACTGGGCGCTGATGACCGACATCATTCCCAAGGCGGAATCGGGCCGCTACATGGGCATCAGCAATATCGCCGTGGCCGGCGCGGGACCCATCGCCAGCACGGTGGGCGGTGTGGTGGTGTTCGTGGCGAGCACCGCCGCACTCGGGCCGGAGCTCGCGTACCGGGCGATCTTCGCGGTCATGGCGCTCGAGCTGGTGATTGGCGCCCTGGCCCTGCGGCGCGTCCGAGAGCCAGAGCGCGCCCCGGCTTCCCTCGAGCCGGCGGCTGCCTGACGGCGCGGCTGATGGATCCAGCCGAACGGGCGCGCCGGACCGGCCCGCGCGAGCTGTCGGTGACAGTGGATGCGCGCTGGCGCATGCTCTGGCTGAGCAATCGGCTGCTGGTCCGGCTGCTGTTCGACGCCCGGGCCGAGGGCCTGGCGCACTGGCCGGCGCCACCCTTCTGCCTGGTGGTCAACCATCACAACGGCTGGGACCCGATGCTGCTGATGGCGGTGGCCCCGCTCTCCCCGCGCATCAGCTGGTTCGGCCCAAAAGAGGCCGATTTCTCGCGAGGCTTCAAGAACCGGGTGATGGCGTTCTTCGGCGGGGTGATCCCCTACCACCCGAACAGGACGACGCTCACCTCTGCCGTGCGCTCGGTGCGCCGCGTCTTCGCCGCCGGGGGTGTGCTGGGCATCTTCGCCGAAGGGCGGGTGGGCTTTCGGGAGACCGAGCTGCTGCCATTCGAGGAGGGCGCGATGGCGTTCTCGGCGGCGGCCGGAGTGCCCGTCGTGCCGGTCGCGATCGTGGGCAGCACCTTCCTCTGGTTCCGGCGCCGCGTCGAGGTGCGCTTCGGCGAGCCGATTTCCACCGCCGGCGCCCGCGATCACGCTGCCCGGGCGGCCCTCGAGCAACGAGTGCGCGGGGCGATGCTGGCGCTGATGCCGGCGTCCGAGCCGGCGCTGCCAGGCCGCCGGCCGCTGCGGTTCATCGGCGACCTGCTGACCGGCGCCGACGATCGCGCGCGGCGCAGGGCGGAGCTCGGCGAATAGGCTGGGCGGCCGGTAGCATCGGCGCATGCTGCCGGTGATCTGGACGGTCTTCGCGCTGTCGGCGGTGGGCGGTTTCATCATGGTCGCCGCCTACTGGCTCGACATCCAGGATCGGCGCGACCTGAGCTTCCGGCGCCGCGTGGCGTGGTCGGCCGGCACCTTCCTGTTCCCGCTGACGATCCCGCTCTATGCCTTCAGTGCCGGCGCCGCGTGGCCGCGGTTCCTGCGCGTGGCAGCGTTCCTGCCCGCCTTCGCCCTGGCCCTCTTCTTCGCCTTCCTGTTCGGCGTCTTCAGCTGATCACCCTGCCGCGCCCTATCATCGGGCCATGACCACCACCCTGAAGGGCGTGGACGACGCCCTGGCCTACCTGCGCGAGCATGCCGATGCGCACCTCGCCGGCCTGGACGCGTTCCTGCGGATGGAGTCCATCAGCGCCGACCCGGAGCGCAAGGACGAGATGCGGCGCACCGCCCAGTGGATCGCCGACGAGCTGACGCGCATCGGCGCCGAGCACGCCCAGCTCAACGAATCCAGCGGCAATCCCATCGTCACCGCCGATTGGCTCAACGCCGGGGCCGATGCGCCCACCGTCCTGGTCTACTGCCATTACGACGTCCAGCCGGTGGATCCCATCGATGAGTGGGTCCGCCCGCCGTTCGAGCCGCGCTACGAGGACGACCGGGTCTACGCCCGCGGATCTGGCGACGACAAGGGCCAGCTGTTCATGCACATCAAGGCGGCCGAGGCGTGGCTGCAGGGTGTCGGGCGCCTGCCGGTGAACCTCCGGTTCTTCTTCGAGGGGGACGAGGAGCACGACAGCCTGCCGGTCGAGAGCTTCGTCCGCGAGCATCCCGAGCTGCTGCAGGCCGATGTCTGCATCGTGTCCGACTCCGACATGCAGGACGACGAGGGCACACCGGCCATCACCTACGGCCTGCGCGGCATCGCCTACTGGGAGATCAAGGTCCGGGGCCCGTCCCAGGACGTCCACTCCGGCAGCTACGGCAACGGCGTCGACAACCCGGCCAACGTGCTGGTCCGCATGCTCGCCAGCCTGACGGATGAGAACGGCCGCGTGACGGTTCCCGGCTTCTACGACCGCGTCCGCGAGCTGTCGGAAGAGGAGCGCGCGGCGTATGCCGCCATCCCCTTCGACCAGGACGAGTGGCTGGAGGTGCTGGGCATCAAGGAGCCGATGGCCGGCGAGCCGGGGTACACCCTGCTGGAGCGCCTCTCGGCGCGACCGACCTTCGACATCAACGGCATGTGGGGCGGCTATGCCGGCGACGGCTCGAAGACGATCATCCCGGCCTTCGCCGCGGCGAAGTTCAGCACCCGGCTGGTGCCGGACCAGGACCATGCCGAGATCGAGCAGCTGGTGGTCGACCACCTGCAGCGGATCGCGCCGCCGACGGTGGACATCGACGTCAAGGTGATCCACGGCGGCCAGCCGGCAATCACCCCGCTTGACCATCCCGCCGTGGAGGTCGCCACCCGGGCGCTGCGCGAGACGTTCGGCAAGGACCCCGTCCAGCATCGGTCCGGCGGCTCGATCCCGGTCGTGCCCGCGCTCGACCACGAGCTCGGGCTGGCCACGGTGATGATCGGCTTCTCGTCCCCGAACGGAAACTTCCACGCCCCGAACGAGTGGATGCCGCTCGCCAACTACCGCGGCGGGATGGACGCGCTGGTGCGCCTGTGGGGCATGCTCGGCCAGATGACCGCGGCCGAGGTGCGCCGCTGAGCTCGGACGATCCCTGGCTGGCCCTTGGCGCCGCCTCGCGGCTGGTGGGGGTGGGCCCGGACACGCTCCGCCGCTGGGCCGACAGCGGCAAGGTGGAGAGCTACACCACCCCGGGCGGGCATCGCCGCTTCCTGCGGTCGAGCCTCGAGGCGATGGTCAACGCGCCGCGCCGTCAGCGCTACGGCGTGGCCCGCCTGGCGGGTTCGGCCGGCACGATCTCCGGCGAGATTCACCGGCGCATGCAGCGTGGTGGCCCCGGTGGCCAACCGTGGCGGGCGCGGCTGACCGGCGAGCAGCGGGATGAATTCCGGCGCTGGGGGCAGCGCACTTTCGGCCTCGTGCTCGAGTACGTCGCCGCCAGGCGCCGCGCCGAGCGGGACCTGCTGCTGGCCGAGGCGGAGAAGATGGGGGCACTCTATGGCGCCGAGGCTTCGCGTGCCGGCCTCTCCCTGGCCGAGGCGGTCGAGGCGTTCCTCTTCTACCGATCGCCGGTCCTGGAGGCGATCGGGGCGCACCTCCGCCGTCGGGCCGCCGACGTGACGGACGTCACCGCCGCTCACCGCGAGGCGACGGCGGCGGTCGACAGCGTGCTCGTCGCGCTGGTGAGCTCCTACCGCGATGGCGACGTCGTACCTGCCCCGCATTCGTCGGCGGGGGCGCCGACCTAGTCGACGATCCGCAGCTCGCGGCCGGACGTGTTCAGGCGCTCCCCGCCGAATTCGGTGCAGACCACGATGTCCTCGATCCGCGCGCCCCACCGCCCCTCGAGATAGATCCCCGGCTCGATGCTGAAGGCGTTCCCGGGCCGCAGCGGCTCGGCACTGCCGGCGACGATGTATGGCTCCTCGTGCGTCTCCAGGCCGATGCCGTGGCCGGTCCGGTGGATGAAGCGATCCCCGAAGCCGGCGGCCGCGATGACGTCGCGGGCAGCAGCATCCACCGTTTCGGCCGCCACGCCAGGGGCGACCGCGGCGCAGGCCGCTGCCTGCGCGCCGCGCACGACGTCGTACAGCTCCGCGAACTCGGCCGGTGGCTCACCGACGAACGCGGTGCGGGTCGTATCGCTGCCGTAGCTGGCCAGCGTGCCGCCGATGTCCAGCACCACGGCATCGCCGGGGGCGAGAACCCGCGTCCCGGCCTCGTGGTGTGGACTGGCCGAATTGGGCCCCGAAGCAACGATGGCGAAGTCGGCGATCTCGTGGCCGGCGGCCACCAGCAGCTCGTTGATGCGGCGGCTGACCTCGGCCTCGCTTCGGCCGGAGAGGCGCTCCGAGGTGATCCCGTCCATGGCGGCGTCCGCGGCCGCCGCTGCTGCGCGCAGCCGCTCGATCTCGCCGGCATCCTTGACGCGGCGCAGCGCGGACAGGGACGGACCGGCCTCCACCAGCTCCATCGGGTCAAGCGCCGCCCCCAGGCGCAGCACGAAGCGGGCGTGCATCTGGTCCTGCACGCCGACCCGCCCATGTGCGCCGGCGAGGAGCCCACGCACCAGGCGGAAGGGGTCGTCGGTCTCCTCCCAGGCAACGAGCTCCAGCTCATCGGCCAGCGATCCGAGCTCGTGGCGCGCCAGCGGCTCCTCCAGGCGCGGGACCACCACCGTCGGCGTACCGGGGGCTGGAAGCACCAGGCAGGTCAAGCGTTCCAGGGCCGGCGGGCGATAGCCAAGCAGGTAGGCGTAGTCGGGGGAGGGCGTGATGAGCAGCGCGGCCAGGCCGCGCCTGCCAGCCTCCTCCGCGGCCGCCGCCAAGCGGCGCCGATAGACCGCTGGCGCGAACGGTTCCACGGCCGCTGGGAGCAAGGTCATGCGCGACAGGGTACCCGACCGGCAGCTGCCCGAACGAACGGGCCATCGACCGGGCGGAGGTGCGCCGTTAGGCTCGGAAGGGCCACGCCGCGACGTGTGACAATGTCATACGATCAACCCGCAAGGCGGGCCTGACGAGGACCTGGCGATGCGCGATCTGGACCGCACAGCGCCCACCACCCGACTGCGGCCGGCGGCCGGGCTGCTCACCCTCTGTCTGCTGGCGGGTTCCCTGGTCACCGATGCGCCGGTCTCGCGCGCGGCACGGCCCAACGCCGCGGCGGCGGCCGACTTCCTGTCCCGGCGCGACGGCGGGCGGGCAACGGACTACCGGATTCTCTACCAGCGGAGCGTGCAGGCCCCCGACGGCGCGCCGCTGTGGGCCGGCAAGCTCCTCGACCGGCGCACGGGCCGCATCGAGCTCGTCTACCGCGACGCGGCCGGCCGGACCGGCGGGCCAGAGCTGCTGACGGGCCTCGAGCGTGCTGCGGCAGCTGCCGAAGGCCCGCTGCAGCGCAAGGCCGGTCGGTCGCTCCGCGAGGCAGTCTCCTCGCAGCTCGCCGTGGCCGGGGCGCGGACACTGCCGGTGGCGATCTGGCTGGCGGCTGACCCGGATGCCGCCGTGGCGGCGGTTCGTGCGCGCCATCCTGGCGTCAGCTGGCTGGGCGGCCGCCCGCTGGTCAACGACCTGGCCACGGTCCGGGCCCTGCGTGGCGAGCTATGGCGGGCCCACCGCGACGCCTACGTCGCCGCCGCGGCCGGCATCCGGTCGCGCATCGAGCAGCTGGGCGGTCGCGTGGCGTACGCCAGCAGCTCTGCCCCCGTCGTGTTCGCCGACCTGCCGGCGTCCGCCGTCGGACCGCTGGCCGAACGCGGCGACGTCACGGCCCTGGGCCTGGAAGCGCGCTGGCGACCGGCCATGTCCACCGCCGGCAGTGCCGTCGACGCGAACTGGACCACCGGCAGCGGCGATCGGGGCGATGGGGCGCGGGTGGCGGTGGTGGAGTACCACAACGTCCACCGCTCGGGCGACATGGCCGGCACGGTCGTCAAGTCGCACAGCACCTCCGGATCGCTGGCCTACGCGGGCGGCAGCACCTTCGACCACCCCACCTGGGTGGCGGGCGCCATCACCGGCCAGGGCGCGAAGTACCGGGGCGTGGCGCCCGGTGCTGCCATCGTCTCGTCGAGCACCGGCGGCTACCACGCCTCGTTGACCTACGACCGCAAGATCATCGCGGCGGCCGACTGGGCCATCTCCCCGGCCGGCGGCAATGCCGACATTGTCAACACCAGCCTCGTCCAGGACACCACCACCGGCGCCGAGGAGGCGCGCCGCTACTTCGACTCCATCGCCGATGACGACGCGCGGCTGGCGGTGTCGGCCGCGGGCAACTACGTGAATTTCAACGGCTGGCAGGTCGGGTCACCGGGGACCGGCTACAACGTCCTCACCGTCGGCGGCGTCAACGACCG
>DATBJR010000043.1:0-69137 GCA_036556325.1 Candidatus Limnocylindria bacterium
CGCTGGTCGGCGGGGAGACGGCCGAGATGCCGGACGTCTACGACGGCGACGACTACGACCTGGCCGGCTTCATCGTCGGCGCGGTGGCGCGGCGTGACGTGGTCGACGGGCGCGGCGTGCGGGCCGGCGACGCGCTCATCGGCCTGCCGTCATCGGGCCTGCACACCAACGGCTACTCGCTGGTCCGCCGGGTGCTCAACGAGAGCGAATGGCGCAAGCCGACCGGCGAGGGCGACGCGACACTGGGCGACGTCCTGCTGGAGCCGCACCGCAGCTACCTGGACGACATTCGGCTGCTGCGTCGCGCCCTACGCGACGCCGGCGGCGACACCCTGGCGTTCGCCCACATCACCGGCGGCGGCTGGCCGGACAACATCCCGCGCACGCTGCCGGCGGGGTTGGGCGTCGAGGTCGAGACGGGCAGCTGGCGCGTGCCCTGGATCTTCAGCCTGCTCCAGGAGCGGGGCGACATTGCCGACGACGAGATGGTCCGCACCTTCAACCTGGGCATCGGCCTGACCGTCGTGGTCCATCCCGAGCATGCGGAGCTGGCGCTGGCCACGCTGCCGGACGCGGTCCGCGTCGGGACGGTGGTCCCGGTCGAGGCCGATGCGCCGCGCGTCGCCTTCCTGTAGCGCAGCGGGCCATCGTCGTGCGCCTGGCCGTCCTGGTCTCCGGTCGAGGCTCCAACCTGGAAGCGGTGCTGACCGCCGTTGCCGATGGGCGCCTGGCCGCGGTGCAGCCGGTGCTGGTCGTCTCCAACCGCCCTGGCGTGCGGGCGCTGCGGGTCGCGGCGGCCCACGGGGTTCCGACCGCCGTGCTGCGGCGCGCCGATTTTCCGGACGCCGCCGTGCGGGATGCGGCCATCGGCTCAGCCGTCGCGGCGTCCGGCGCGGATCTTGCCCTGCTGGCCGGCTATGACCAGCTGCTCCGGCCCGCGTACTTCGCCGCCTTCGAGGGCCGGACGATCAACATCCACCCCAGCCTGCTGCCGCGACACGGTGGTCCCGGGATGATGGGCGCCGCAGTGCATCGATCCGTGCTGGCCGCCGGTGACGTCGAGACGGGCGTGACCATCCATGCCGTCACGCCTGAGCTGGACGCCGGCGCGCCGCTGGCCCAGGCGCGCGTCGCGGTGGCGCCCGATGACGACGCGGAGGCGCTGGCCGACCGGGTCCTGGCCGTCGAGCACGACCTGCTGCTGAGCGTGCTCGCCCGCCTGGCCGCCGAGGGGGAAGCGGCGGGTTCATCTGCTAGCATGGCCGCTGCCCTGCCCGCCACGGGCGCACGGGGCACGCACGAAAGGCGCTGACCGCATGCCTGACCTGCCCGATCCCGGGAAGATCTGGAACGACTTCATCACGAATCCCATCGTGAGCATCGCTATCAACATGGCGGTGATCTACGTGGTCCTGCTCTGGCTGGGCACCGCCTACTGGGCATTCCGCGACATGCAGGCCCGCAGCGAGAACCCGATCCTCCCGTACTTCGCATCGGCCCTGATCATCTTCTTCACGCCGCTGCTGTTCGTCTTCGCCGTGATCCTGTACCTCATCCTCCGCCCGCGCGAGACGCTGGCCGAGGTCTACGAGCGGTCACTGGCCGAGGAGTCGTTGCTGGCCGAGGTCGAGCGCAATGCGCTCTGCCCGGTCTGCCGGGAGCGGGTGGAAGCCGATTGGCTGGTCTGTCCCAACTGCCGGACGCGGCTCCATCGCGTCTGCCCCTCCTGCAGTCGCCTGGCGGATCCCGAGTGGCCGCTGTGCGCCTACTGCGGCCACGAGTTCCAGCGACCCGCCGTGGCCAGGCCGGCCGATCGAGCCAGCGAGTGGACCGCGGGCCAGCCGCGCGGTGCCGAGCGGCCTTCAGAGCCAGGCGGCCTTCGCAACCCGGCAGGCGGCTGAGCCCCTCCCCGCGTGGAGCCGGAGGGCCAGCTCGCCGCGCCTGACCCGCCGGCCCTGGACATCGACGCCCCGCTCACCCGCTACCGGGCGCTGCAGGTCATCTCGATCCTGCTCGTGCTGGGCGGCATCGCCGCCTTCGTGGTGGCCGTTGTGATCCGCGCCGGCCGTCCCGATGCGGAGCTGCCCATCGATGCCTCGCTGGCCGTCGCCGCGCTGGCCGTGGGCGGGGCCCTGGCGGCGGTCGTCGGACTGCTGATGAACGCCGTGCGCGCCATCGTCGTGCGCGAGGCGCTGCCGCCGCAGCGCTACCGTGGGCCGGCGGTGTTCGTCCTGCTGGCGCTGGCCAGCATCTTCACCGTGATCGAGACGGTGACCGTGGCCGGCTCGACGCTGGCGCTGGTCAGCGGAGGAGCCATCTCCGTGCCTGCCACCCTCGTGATCTTCACCGCCACCCAGACCGGCCTGCTGGCGGTTGCCATCCTGTTCGTGGCCGTGCCCAGTGGGCTGGCCGGCGTTCGGCTGGTGCCGCCGCGCGGCGCGCTACGCAGCTTTGTGATCGGCCTGGGTTTCGCCATCCCCGCCTGGCTGGGGGCCACGGTCCTGGGCGCCCTGCTGCAGGTCATCCTGGAGCGGCTGGGGCACCCGCCGGTGCCTGGCATCCTGGACGACGCAATTGCTCGCCTGGACCCCACCGCGCTGGTGCTGGCGGTGGTCCTGGTCGCGCCCGTCGCCGAGGAGATCTTCTTCCGCGGCCTGGTGCTCAACGCCTGGCTGCGCGAGTACGGGGAGCGCTTCGCCATCGTCGGCTCGGCGGCCCTCTTCGGCGCCATCCACGCCGATACCAGCAGCGTCGAGGCGCTGATCACCTCCGTCGCCAGGGTGCTGCCGATCTTCGGCCTGGGCCTGGCGCTGGCCTTCGTCTACCGCCGCACCGGCAGCCTGCTGGCTGCCATCGGCCTGCACATGGGCTTCAACGCCCTCTCGATCGCCATCGCGCTTGCCCAGCGGCTGGGCCTGATGCCGCAGTTCTGAGGCCGATAAGCGGCGACTAAGCGGCCGATGAGCGCCGCCACCTAGCCTGCGGCCCATGGTGGCGGTACGCCGGCTGACGCCGATCGACGACGTCGAGCTGCTGGAGCTGGTGGTGGGTGGCGCGGCGCGCGGCCTGGGGCCGGCCCTGTCGCGCGTCGGCGGGCTGGCGGCCCTGTCCGTTGGCGAGCCGCAGGTCGCTGGTCCGCTGCTCGGGCTGTCGGGCGCGCCCGCCCGCCGCCTGGGCTGGGCCCTGGAGCTGTCCCGCCGCCTGGCCGTTCGCGCGGCGGAGCCCGGCTGGCGGATTCGAGCCCCCACCGACGTCGGCGAGCGCCTGCGGCCGGCCATGGGCCAGCTCGAGCAGGAGGAGCTGCGCGTCCTGCTGTTGAACACGAAGAACGTGGTGACCGGGATGGTCACCGTCTATCTCGGCAACCTGGCGGGCTCCTCGGTGCGCGTGGGCGAGGTGTTCCGTGACGCGGTCCGTCGCCAGGCGGCGGCCATCGTGGTCGTCCACAATCACCCGTCCGGCGACCCATCACCGTCGGCCGACGACCTGCGCATCACCGCCGAGCTGGCGCAGGCGGGGCGGCTGCTCGACATTGAGCTGCTGGACCACGTGGTCGTTGCGCGCAACGGGTGGGTCAGCCTCCGGGCCTTGGGCGCGACCAACGGCCAGCTGCCCTAGCGCCCGCGCCTCAGTGGCCGGCGACCACGTGGTAGACCGCCCCGCCGGCGATGTCGGCCACGAACAGCTCGCCATCCTCGCCCGCGCCGAACGAGCTGATGGCCAGGTCGCTGTGCAGCACCGTGCGGGGCTGGTACCGGTGGCTGTCGACCTGGAGCGACCAGACCGTGCCGGAGCAATAGTCCCCGAACAGGTAGACGCCCCGCAGTCCCGGCTGCAGGGCGCCCCGGTATACGTAGCCGCCGGTCACCGAGCAGCCGGCATCGTGGCCGTACTCGGCGATGGGATCCACGAACCGCGTGCGGTCGCAGCCGTCGGTGTAGCAGTGCAGCCCCTCGGTCTGGTTCCAGCCGTAGTTGCGACCCGCCCTGGCCCCGGCTGGCTGGCGGTCGATCTCCTCCCACGCGTTCTGCCCGACGTCGCCGATGTAGAGGTCGCCGCGCTGGGCGTCGAAGCTGAACCGCCAGGGGTTGCGCAGGCCCAGTGCCCAGATCTCCGGCGCTCCCTGGCCCGGACGCGGCCCATCCGGTCCGAACGCGTTGTCCGGCGGCAGGCCATATCCCCGGCGTGCGGCGTGCGGCCCGTCCACGTCCAGGCGCAGGATCTTGCCCAGCAGCACGTCGGGGTTCTGGCCGTTGCCGAACGGGTCGCCGCCACTGCCGCCGTCACCGAGGCCCAGGTACAGGTAGCCGTCCGGGCCGAAGGCGAGCTGGCCGCCATTGTGGTTGGCGAACGGCTGGGCCACGGTCAGCAGCACCCGTTCGCTGGATGGGTCCGCGGTCTTCCCGTCGGCAGCGGCATGCAGCTCGCTGACCACCGTCGCGCCGTCGCCGGCGCGGCTGTAGTGCACGAACAGCCGGCGGTTGTCGGCGAAATGGGGATGAAAGGCCAGGCCCAGCAGCCCGCGCTCGCTGCCGGCCTCGACGCGGTCGGAGAGGTCGACGAAGGGCTGCTGACGCAGCGACCCGTCACGGTCGATCACCCGCACCACGCCACCGCGCTCGTTGACGAAGAGACGCCCGGACCCGTCGCCGGCATTCGTGATCCCGATGGGATCGGCCAGGCCGCTGGCCACCTCGTCCAGGTGAATCGCATCCGGGTCGGCCGATGGCGGGTGGCTGCTGGCGGCGGGACTGGGCGACGCCGCCGCCGGGACCGATGCGGAGGAGCTTGCCGCGGCCGATGGGACCGTGCTCGGGGACGCCGCGCTGCACGCGCCCATTCCCACCGCCAGGGCCGCGAGGCACGCCAGAACGGCGGCGAGGTGGCGAAGCGTGCGGGCTGATCCCATCACGGCAGACTACCCCGACACCTCGCAGATGGTTGCGAGGCCCCATCAGCGGCGTGGCCCCGTGCGCCCGGTGGATACGGTAGGGTGATCGGCGGACCGATGACGACGACCCGATCACGCACCCACCGCGCCCAGTCGGCCCCGCCCGCCGGTGGCGGCGCGTCGGGCGGCGCCCCGGCGCCGGACACCGGAGACGAAGGGCAGGAGCCGGCGGCCGACGAGCTCGGCACCCGGCGCAGCATCTGCATCGAGCGCATCAGCCCCATGCTCGACGGCGGCCGCTATGCGGTGAAGCGGATCGTCGGGGACGAGCTGCTGGTGACGGCCGATATCTTCGCCGAGGGCCACGGGCTGCTCGACGCGGCGCTGCTGCTGCGGGTCGAGGGCGGCGCGGCGCGCGGCGCGTGGCGCGAGGCGCCGATGCGGCCCGTCGAGAACGATCGCTGGTCGGGCTCGCTGCGGGTCGAGCGCAACGCCCGCCACCGCTACGCGATTGAGGCCTGGCGCGACGAATACGGCAGCCTGCGCGAGGCGTTGCTGAAGAAGGTGGAGGGCGAGGTTCCGTTCGCGGTGGAGCTCGAGGAGGCGCGGCTGCTGCTGGAGGCGGCACGGGCGCGGGCGGAGGCATCCGGTCGGGGTGGCCAGGTTGACGCGGCGCGCATTGCCGAATCGCTCGCGGCCCTGCGGCGCGCCCGGAGCGACGCGAGCCGGGCCCTCGTGGCCAGCGACGAGGAGCTGTTGGGCGCTGTTCGCCGCCATCCCGACCGCGGCGCGGCGACACGGTCCGCAGAGCTGCCGCTCATGGTCGACCGGGAGCGGGCGCGCTTCGGCGCTTGGTACGAGCTCTTCCCGCGCTCCCAGGGCCGCGATCCCAGCTCACCGGCGCCCACGACCTTCGACGAGGCAGCCTGGCGGCTGCCGGACATCTCCCGGATGGGGTTCGACGTGGTGTACCTACCGCCGGTGCACCCCATCGGCAGAACCAACCGCAAGGGCCGGAACAACACGCTCAAGGCCGGGCGGGACGACCCGGGCAGCCCGTACGCCATCGGCTCGGCCGACGGCGGTCATGACGTGGTCGCGCCGGAGCTCGGCGGCGAGGCCGCCTTCCTGCGATTTCGCGAGGCGGTGGAGGCGCACGGCATGGAGCTGGCGATGGACATCGCCATCCAGGCCTCGCCCGACCATCCGTGGGTGCGGGAGCACCCCGAGTGGTTTCGCCACGCGCCCGACGGCTCGATCAAGCATGCGGAGAACCCACCGAAGCAATACCAGGACATCTATCCCATCGAGTTCGGCAGCCAGTCGGCCGCGGCCCGCGCCGCGCTGTGGCAGGCGTGGCGCGACGTCTTCGCCGCGTGGATCGGGCGCGGCGTCCGAGTCTTTCGGGTCGACAACCCGCATACCAAGCCGCTGCCCTTCTGGCGATGGCTGATCGAGGACGTGCAGCGCGAGCACCCCGACGTGATCTTCCTGTCCGAGGCGTTCACCAGGCCGCGGATGATGGAGCAGCTGGCGAAGATTGGCTTCACCCAGAGCTACACCTACTTCACCTGGCGCGAGTCGCGGGACGAGCTGCGGGACTACTTCACCCAGCTGTCCCAGACGGAGCTGCGCGACTACTTCCGCGGAAACCTGTTCACCAACACGCCGGACATCAATCCGCACCACCTCGACCACGGTCGCCCGGCGTTCGTCATCCGCACGGTGCTGGCGGCCACGCTCGGCTCCAGCTACGGGATCTACTCTGGCTGGGAGCTGTGCGAGAACGCTCGCCTTGAGGATCGGGAGGAGTACCTGGATTCGGAGAAGTACGAGATTCGCGCTCGTGACTGGGAGGCGCCGGGCAACATCAAGCCGTTGATCACCAGCCTCAACCGGCTGCGCCGCGAGTGGCGCTCGCTGCAGCTGTTCGACAACCTGCGCTTCCAGTACGTCACCGGCGAGCGGACGCTCTTCTACCGCAAGGCGCTGCCCGCCGGGAAGCCCGACGCGCTGACGGGGCATCCGCTTCGCTGGCGAGAGCCCGTGTTCGTGGCGGTGAACTGCGATCCGGCCAGCGGCGAGCGGGCGATCCTGCATCCGGATCTGCCGGCGGTGGGCATCGGCTGGGACGAGCCGTACGAGATGATCGATCTGCTCAGCGGCCGCGTCCGTCGCGAGCGGGGCGCCGATGTGGCGGTGGAGCTCGACCCCATGGACGAGCCGTTCCGCATCTTCACCGTCCGGCGCGCGAGCGACCCGTGACCTCCCCCTCCCGGCTACCCTCACGCCGATGACAGACTCCACCAGGCAGCTGGCGGCAGACCTTGCCGCCGATGAGCTGCGCGAGGCGGCCGGTGCCGATGAGGCGGTGCCCGAGGGGCGGCCGGACGTCAAGGCGCCAACCTTGATCGACGACCCCCTCTGGTACAAGGACGCGATCATCTACCAGCTGCACGTGAAGGCCTATCAGGACTCATCGGGCGACGGCTTCGGCGACTTCGTGGGGCTCACCAGCCGGCTCGACTACATCGCCAGCCTGGGCGTCACCGCCGTCTGGCTGCTGCCGTTCTACCCCTCGCCGCTGCGCGATGACGGCTACGACATCGCCGACTACACCAACGTGCATCCCGACTACGGGACGCGCCGCGAGTTCCGTAGCTTCGTCCGGGAGGCGCATCGGCGCGGGCTGCGGGTCATCACCGAGCTGGTCATCAACCACACCAGCGACCTCCATCCGTGGTTCGAGGAGTCGCGCGCCAGCCGCACCAGCGCGAAGCGCGACTGGTACGTGTGGTCCGACGATCCGGATCGGTACGGCGAGGCCCGGATCATCTTCACCGATACCGAGACCAGCAACTGGGCCTGGGACCAGGGCTCGCAGCAGTACTACTGGCATCGCTTCTTCAGCCATCAGCCGGACCTCAATTTCGACAACCCGCAGGTGATCCGCGCCATCCTGCGGGTGATGCGCTTCTGGCTCGACCTCGGCGTGGACGGGCTGCGACTGGACGCCGTGCCGTACCTGGTCGAGCGCGACGGCACCAGCGGCGAGAACCTGCCGGAGACCCACGCGGTGCTGAAGCTGCTGCGCGGAGCGCTGGATCGGCGCTACCGCAATCGGATGCTGCTGGCCGAGGCGAACCAGTGGCCGCCCGACGTGCGCCCGTACTTCGGCGACGCTGACGAATGCCACATGGCCTTCCACTTCCCGCTCATGCCGCGGATCTGGATCGCGCTGCGCAAGGAGGACCGGACGCCGATCGTCGAGATCATGGAGTCGACCCCGAACATTCCCGACGAATGCCAGTGGGCCCTGTTCCTGCGCAACCACGACGAGCTGACGCTGGAGATGGTCACCGACGAGGAACGCGACTACATGTGGTCCGAGTACGCCGCCGACCGGCGCGCGCGCATCAACCTCGGCATTCGTCGCCGCCTGGCGCCGCTGGTGGACAACAGCCGCCGCCGGATCGAGCTGCTGAACGCGCTGCTGCTGTCGATGCCGGGCACCCCGGTCATCTACTACGGCGACGAGATCGGCATGGGCGACAACGTCTACCTGGGCGATCGCAACGGCGTCCGCACGCCGATGCAGTGGACGCCGGACCGCAACGCCGGCTTCTCCAAGGCCGATCCGGCAGCGCTCTACTCGCCGGTCATCCAGGACCCGGTCTACGGCTTCCAGGCCGTGAATGTCGAGGCACAGGAGCGCATCCCCGGCTCGCTGCTGCACTTCACGCGACGGATCATCAACATGCGGCGCCGCTACCCGGTCTTCGGTCGCGGCAGCCTCGAGTTCCTGCACCCGGAGAACCGCCACGTGCTGGCCTACCTGCGCGAGCACGACGGCGTGACCGTCCTCTGCGTGGCCAACCTGTCGCGCTTCAGCCAGTACGCCGAGCTCGACCTGTCCCGCTACGAAGGCAGCGTGCCGGTCGAGATCATGGGTCGGGTGCGCTTCCCCCGCATCGGCACCCTGCCCTACCTGCTGACCTTCGGTCCGCATGCGTTCTACTGGTTCGAGCTGACCGATGGCGCCGATGGCGCCTGACGTCGTCATCGACGCCGGCTGGCTTGCCTCACGACGCTGGTTCCGCCACAAGGCACGGCCGATCAGGTCCGTTCGCGTGAGCGACGCGGTGGCGCTGGGCCGTGGCTGCTCCTTGCTGGTGCTGGCGGCGCAGCTGGCCTCGGCGGAGGAGGTGCGCTACTTCGTGCCGGCGACCGGCTCCGGGGGCGAGCTGCACGAGCCGAACGACGGCGACGGCGGCTGGCGCGCCCTGCTGCGCTGGCTGGTCGCCGAGGATGGCACGGTGCCGTCCGACCACGGCACCTTCGTGGCGCACTCCGGGCCGGCCACCGAGCTGCTGCCGCCCGCCGGCGAGGTCACGGGCCTCGAGGAGCGGCGGCTCGGTGCGCAGCAGAGCAACACCTCGGTGCGGCTCGGCGATCGGCTGCTGCTCAAGCTGTACCGGCTGCTCGAGGAAGGGACCAACCCGGAGGTCGAGGTCTGCGCGTTCCTGAACGCGGCAGGCTTCCGGCACGTGCCGCCGGTCGCCGGCTGGATCGAATATCGCGCGGATGACGCGAGCGCAGCGGTCGCCATCGTGCAGGGCCTGGTCCCGGCCCGCGGCGATGCCTGGGAATGGATGCTTGACCGCCTGGCATCGGTCCCGCGCGGCCCGGCCGTGGCCCTGGCCGCGGTGGCGCAGCTGGGCGGCATCACGTCCGAGCTGCACGCCGCGCTGCGCTCCCGGCCCGACGCCGCGGGGTTCGAGGCGGGTCCGGCCACGCCCGATGACCTGCGTGCCTGGCATGCCGGCGCCGAAGCGCAGCTGGCCGCGGCTCGGGCCATTCTGACCGGCGAGCCCGCCGAGCAGCTGGGCGACCTGGCGCCAGACATCTCGCACGCGCTGGCGGCCATCCCGGCGGCGTCCACCGCCATCCGGTCGCGGATCCACGGCGACTACCACCTCGGCCAGCTGCTGGCCACCGAGTCGGGCTTCGTGGTGATCGACTTCGAGGGAGAGCCGGCCCGTCCACTGGCCGAGCGCCGCCGGCCGGCCTCCCCACTGCGCGACGTGGCCGGCATGCTCCGCAGCCTGGACTACGCCGCCCGCACGGCGGAGCGCAGCTCAGGCGGCGCGGACCTGTCGAGCTGGCTGGCCGACGCACGGGCCGCGTTCCTGGCGGCCTACGGTGAAGCCGCCGACGCCGCACTGCTGCGGGCATTCGAGGTCGAGAAAGCCTGCTACGAGGTGCGCTACGAGGCGAACCACCGGCCGGACTGGGTGTGGCTGCCCCTCCAGGCGCTCGAGCGGCTGGTGGCGTGACCCGGCCGGTCTGGCGCGGCCGCCCACATCCGCTGGGCGCGACCTGGGACGGCGGCGGCGTGAACTTCGCGCTGTTCAGCGAGAACGCCACCGGCGTCGAGCTGTGCCTGTTCGACGCCGAGGGCGGCGAGGAGCGGATCGCCATTCCGGAGCGGACCGACCAGGTCTGGCACGCCTATATCCCCGATATCGGCCCCGGCCAGCGCTATGGCTACCGCGTTGACGGGCCGTGGGATCCGGCCGGCGGGCATCGGTTCAACCCGGCCAAGCTGCTGCTCGACCCCTATGCGCGCGGAATCGACGGCGCCATTGATGGGGACGAGCTGCTGACGGGCCACCGCGTTGGCCCGGGTGGCGGCCTGGAGCGGGACGAGCGCGACTCGGCCCCGGCCATGGCGCGCGGCATGGTCCTCGATCCTGGCTTCGACTGGGAGGGCGATCGGCCCCTTGGCAAACCCTGGGAAGAGACGGTGATCTACGAGATGCACGTGCGCGGCTTCACGCGGCAGCATCCCGACGTGGACCCCCACCTGCGCGGCTCGTACGGCGGCCTCGCCTCGGACGCGGCGGTCGGCTACCTGGCCAGCCTGGGCATCACGGCCGTGGAGCTGATGCCGGTCCACCATCACGTGGACGAGCGGCACCTCGTCGAGCGCGGGCTGACCAACTTCTGGGGCTACAACACCATCGGCTTCTTCGCGCCCGACAGCCGCTTCGCGGCCACCGACGACCCGGTGCGCGAGTTCAAGGGCATGGTCAAGGCACTCCACCGGGCGGGGATGGAGGTGATCCTGGACGTGGTCTACAACCACACCGGCGAGGGCAGCGCCGACGGGCCGACGCTCTCCTTCCGCGGCATCGACAACGCCGCCTACTACCGGCTCGACCCCGACGATCGCAGCCGCTACGTCGATTACACCGGCACCGGCAACACGCTGAACGCCGTGCATCCCGCGACGCTGCAGCTGATCATGGACAGCCTGCGCTACTGGATCGTCGAGATGCATGTCGACGGCTTCCGCTTCGACCTCGCCTCGGCGCTGGCCCGCGAGCTGCATGACGTCGACCGGTTGGGCAGCTTCTTCGACATCGTCTACCAGGACCCGGTCATCAGCCAGGTGAAGCTCATCGCCGAGCCGTGGGACGTCGGCCCCGGCGGCTACCAGGTCGGAAACTTCCCGGTCGGCTGGGCCGAATGGAACGGCAAGTACCGCGACACGGTGCGCCGCTTCTGGAAGGGGACCGGCGGCCAGGCCGCCGAGCTGGGCTACCGGCTCACCGGCTCGTCCGACCTCTACGCCCAGGGCGGGCGCCTGCCCCACGCCTCGATCAATTTCGTGACGGCCCACGACGGCTTCACGCTGGCCGACCTGGTCAGCTACGAGGGGAAGCACAACGAGGCCAACGGCGAGGACAACCGCGATGGCGAGTCTAACAACGAGTCGATGAACTTCGGCGTGGAGGGGCCGACCTCGGACCCGGCCGTCCTGGAGGCGCGGGCACGGCAGCAGCGCAACCTGCTGGCCACCCTGTTCCTCAGCCAGGGCGTGCCCATGCTGCTCGGCGGCGATGAGATGGGCCGCACCCAGGGCGGCAACAACAATGCCTACGCCCAGGACAACCCGATCAGCTGGTTCGACTGGCAGCTGGCCGATGCCTCCCGTCCCCTGCTCGACTACACCCGCGGCCTCATCGGCCTCTTCCGTGCGCACCCCGTGCTCCGCCGGCGCCACTTCTTCCAGGGCCGCCGCATCCGCGGCTCGCGGGTCAAGGACCTCACCTGGCTGGCGCCAGATGGGTCAGAGATGACCGATGCCGAGTGGAACGCGGCCGGCGTGCACGCCATCGGCCTGCGGCTGGCAGGCGACGCCATCGACGAGCGCGGCCCGCGCGGGGAGCGGATCGTCGACGACACGCTGCTGCTGCTCATGAACGCCGGCGCCGAGGCGGTCGAGTTTCGGCTGCCGGCCGCGCCGCGCGGTTGGCAGCTCATCCTGGACACCCGCCTCGCGGCGCCACCTGACGAAGCGGGCGGACCCCATCACGATGGCGGGTCCGGCTACGGGCTGGTCGAGCGCTCGCTGGCGCTGTTCCGGCTCGTGAAGCGGCGGTGACGGCGGCCCCGACGCCCGTCGAGGCTCGCTGGGTCGACGCCTGGCGGCGGCAGCGCACCACCAGCCCGGCGGCGCGCAAGGCGGTGCTCGACAGCATGCGGCTGGCGCCGGGCGAGCTGGAAGGCGCCGAGGCGTCCGTCGTGGTGGCGGCGCCGGGCGCGCAGCTGGCGAGGGCCGGTGCGGTGGTGACCGAGGACGGCGACGACCTCGGACACCTCACCCGCCTGCCGGATGACCTGCCATTCGGCTACCACCGCCTGCGCCGCGGAACGGACGAGCAGCTCCTGCTGGTGGCGCCAGCTCGCTGTGCGCTACCGCCGGACCTGCGCACCTGGGGCTGGGCCGTCCAGCTGTACGCGGTCCGCAGCCGGGGCAGCTGGGGGATCGGCGACCTGGCTGACCTGCGTCGCCTGGGGACGTGGTCGCGCTCGCTGGGGGCCGGCGCCATGCTGGTCAGCCCACTGGCCGCGGCCAACCCCGGGCCGGACCCGGAGCCCAGCCCCTACTACCCCAGCTCGCGACGCTTTCGCAGCCCGCTGTACCTGGCGGTCGAGGCGGTGCCCGGGTACGCCGCGCTGGCCGCCGAGGTGGCGCCGTTGGTCGAGGAGGCGCGCCGGCTCAACGACGATCCGGCCATCGACCGCCCGGCGGTGCAGGCCGTCAAGCTGCGGGCGCTGGAGCGCATCTGGGCCAGGCCGCATCCGGGGCGGCATGCCGAGCTGGCACGGTTCCGCGCCGACGGCGGGGAGGCGCTGCGGCGCTGGGCGGTCTTTGCCGCGCTGTCCGAGCGGCATGGCCCCGGCTGGCAGCGCTGGCCGGCGAATCTGCGCGACCCCGACGGTGCGGCGGTGCGCCGCGCGGAGCGGGAGCTCGCGCATCGGACAGGGTTCCATGCGTGGCTCCAGCTGCTGCTCGCCGGACAGCTGGCCAGCGCCGGCGGCGGGCTGCGCCTGATCAGCGACCTGCCGCTCGGCTTCGACCCCGGCGGCTTCGACGCGTGGTGCTGGCAGCCGCTGCTGGCCGCGGCGAGCTTGGGTGCGCCGCCGGATCGGTTCAACCCGGGCGGCCAGCGCTGGGGGCTGCCGCCGTTCGTCCCGGCCCGGCTGCGCCTGGCGCGGTACGAGCCGTTCGTGGACACCATTCGGGCCGTGCTCAGCCACGGCGGCGGGCTGCGGATCGACCACGTCCTGGGCCTCTTTCGCCAGTGGTGGGTCCCCGACGGCGGCGCGCCGGAGGATGGTGCCTACGTCACCCAGCCCGCCGACGAGCTGCTGGCGGTGCTGGCCATCGAGAGCACGAGGACCGGGGCGATCGTCATCGGCGAAGACCTCGGCACGGTGCCGGTCGGCATCCGCCGCCGGCTGGCAGCCGCCAACGTCCTCTCGACCCGGCTCGCCTATTTCGAAGCACGGCCGGCGTCGCGCTGGCCACGGCGCTCGGTGGCGGCGGTCACCACCCACGACCTGCCGACCCTGGCCGGCACCTGGACGGGAGCCGATCTCGGCGACCAGGCCGCTGCCGGGCTCGACCCCGACCGTCGCGCCGCCGACCTGCTCCGGCGCCGCCTGGCGCGCAGCGGCTCGATCGCGGAGGATGCGGATCTGCCGGCAGCCCTGCTGGCCACCCATCGCGCGATCGCCGCGGCGCCCTCAGTCCTCGCCCTGGCCACCCTGGAGGATGCCGCCCGCGACCCACGCCGGCCAAACCTGCCCGGCACGTCGCGCGAGCAGCGCGACAACTGGTCGCGGGCGCTGCCGCTGCCGCTGGAGGAGCTGGAGCAGGACCCGCTGGTCGCACGCCTGGCGCAGGTGATGACCCGGGCCTAGCCCTCGGGCAGCAGCACCAGGGTGGCCAGTGGTGGCAGGGTCAGCGTGACCGATGCCGGCTGGCCGTGCCACGGCTCCGCATTGGCCTCGATGCCGCCCAGGTTCCCGAGGTTCGAGCCGCCGTAATGCTCCGAGTCGCTGTTCAGCGCCTCACGCCAGTGTCGCCGCCGGGGAACGCCGAGCCGGTACGCGCTGCGCGGCACCGGGGTGAGGTTCTGGACCACCACCGCCACCTCGTCACCGGCACGGCGGATCCAGCTGAACACCGACGACTCCACGTCGGAGGCATCGATCCAGGCGAAGGTCCCCGGTTCGGGGTCGGCCGCCCACAGCGCCGGGGTGGCGCGGTACAACGCCCCGAGGTCCGCCAGGAAGCGGCCGAAGCCGGCCCGCAGCGGCTCATCGGCCAGCGCGAAGTCGAGCGCCCGGTCGTGGCTCCACTCGGTCCAGGGCGCGAGCTCCGAGCCCATGAACAGCAGCTTCTTGCCCGGCTGGGTGTACATGTTGGCGATCAGGCAGCGCAGGTTGGCGAAGCGCTGCCACTCGTCGCCGGGCATCTTGGCCAGCAGCGAGCCCTTGCCGTGGACCACCTCGTCATGCGAGAGCGGCAGCACGAAGTGCTCGGTGTGCAGGTAGAGGGCCCGGAAGGTCAGCCTGTTGTGGTGGTAGCGCCGATGGACCGGATCCTCGTGGAAGTAGGCCAGCGTGTCGTGCATCCAGCCCATGTCCCATTTGAAGCCGAAGCCTAGCCCGCCCAGGTAGGTGGGTCGCGTGACGCCCGGGAAGGCGGTGGACTCCTCGGCGATGGTCACCACGCCCGGATGGCGGCCGTAGACCTTTTCGTTGACCTCGCGCAGGAAGGCAATCGCCTCCAGGTTCTCGTTGCCGCCGTACTGGTTGGGCTGCCACTCCCCGGCCTGGCGCGAGTAGTCGAGGTAGAGCATCGAGGCCACGGCGTCGACCCGCAGGCCGTCGATGTGGTAGCGGTCGCACCAGAACAGGGCGTTGGCCACCAGGAAGTTGCGCACCTCGGCGCGGCCGTAGTCGAAGATCAGCGTGCCCCAGTCAGGGTGCTGGCCGCGCTTGGGGTCGGCGTGCTCGTAGAGCGGCGTGCCATCGAACTGGCGCAGGGCGAAATCGTCGTTGGGGAAATGCGCCGGCACCCAGTCGAGGATCACGCCGATCCCCGCCCGGTGCAGCGTGTCCACCAAGGCCCGGAAGTCGTCCGGCGTCCCGAAGCGCGCGGTCGGGGCGTAGTACCCGGTGACCTGGTAGCCCCACGAGCCGTCGAAGGGGTGCTCGGCCACCGGCAGCAGCTCGACGTGGGTGAAGCCGAAGCGCCGGCAGTGCTCCACCAGCCGCTCCCCGGCCTGGCGGTAGCCCAGCCAGGAGCCGTCGGGGTTCCGCATCCACGAGCCCAGGTGGACCTCGTAGATGGCCATCGGCTGGCGATACGGGTCGGTCACGGCCCGGCGCGCCATCCAGTCCGCATCGGTCCAGGCCTCGTCGGAGCCGAGGTCCCACACCCGGGACGCGGTCTCCGGCCGCACCTGCTGCGAGAAGGCCATGGGATCCGCCTTGACGCGCAGGCGCCCGTCGGCGCCGAGGACCTCGTACTTGTAGAGCTCGCCGGCGCCGATCCCGGGGACGAATAGCTCCCACACGCCGGATGCTCCGAGCGAGCGCATCGGGAAGAGCCGTCCGTCCCAGCGGTCGAAGTCGCCGACCACCCGCACGCTGCGGGCGTTCGGCGCCCAGACGGCGAAGGCGACGCCTGCCACGCCGCTCGCGGTTCGGGGATGTGCGCCGAGCACCTCCCACAGCCGTTCGTGGCTGCCCTCGCCGATCAGGTGCAGGTCCAGCTCGCCAAGGGTCGGCAGGAAGCGATACGGGTCGCCCCGCTCCCAGGCGTTGCCGTCGGCGAAGCGGAAGCGGAGCCGGTACTCCGCTCCCGGGGCGAGCGGGGTGGCCGCCGCCCAGAGACCGCCACCCAGCGGTTCCATGGGCGTCGCCGCATCACCGCCGAGCAGCTCCACGCCGGTCGCGTCGGGGTGGAAGGCACGGACCACGGACCCATGCTCGCCGCCGTGCAGTCCCAGGATCGCGTGCGGCTGGTGATGCTCGCCGGCGGTCAGCCGGGCGGCCTCGGCGGCAGTCGGGCGCAGCAGGGGAGTGGTCGAGGGGGTGGGCCTAGCCATCGGCCTTGGCGCCGGCTACGGATAGGTCGCGGTCCTGCATCTCCCAGGCATGGTCGAGGACGTGGTAGGCGGAGTGGCGGATGAGGTAGGGGATCGTCCACTTGCCCAGTGGCCGGCCCTCGGCGCGCCAGCCGCGCATCGCCTCCACGAAGCGATCCCGGTGGCCGGCACGGCCCTTGGCCGGCAGCAGCTCCTGCCACGCGGCCGGCTCGGGCACCTTGACACGCTTGGCGAAGTCGCCGCTCTCGACGCGCAGCACATGGCCGACGATCTCGTCGCGGGACCGGCCACCACCGCGCGGCCCGGGTCGCAGCTCGGCCGAGACCTGCCCCGCCACCTCGTCGAACTCGGCCCACGCCGCGCGCAGCAGCGCAATCCAGCGCGCGAAGGTGGCGTCGTCCATCGGCTCCCGGTCCTCCGCCGATGGTGCGAACGAGATGCCCCAGAAGTCGGTCGAGCCGGTGCCGGTGTGGTGGGCGACGACAGTGGTCGCCGCCTGACGCTCCAGCTCCGCGCCCAGGCGGGCACGCCGCGCCACCGGCAGATAGCGCGGCCGGTAGCTGCGCAGCTTCTCGACCGCCTCCTCTTCGCTCTTGCCGTTCCGCTCCAGGCCGGGCCAGTCGCCGGCGATGGCGACCCAGCGCTTTCCCTTCGGCGCCTCCTCGATCAGGACGCGCAACCGCTCAGTCATCCCCTACACGCTACAGGACCAGTCCGGGGACCGTTCGAGGCGGGACCCGTGTGCTAGGGTTGCGACGCCCACCGAACCGACAGCGGAACCGTCGGTGCCACGGTCCGCGAAGCACCACGAGAGGAATCCTTGGGACTCTTCGACGGCCTGCTCGGCATCCTCAGCCACGATGTTGGCATCGACCTTGGGACGGCGAACACGCTGGTCACGGTCCGGCACCGCGGCATCGTCATCAGCGAGCCAAGCGTGGTGGCCATGGACACCCGCAGCAAGCGGGTCCTGGCCATCGGCGCGGAGGCCAAGCGGATGGTCGGTCGCACACCTGCCAACATCGTCGCCATCCGGCCGCTGCGCGACGGCGTCATCAGCGACTTCGACGTCACCGAGCAGATGATCCGCTACTTCATCGCCAAGGTGCACGAGCGCTTCGCCCAGATCCGCCGGCCACGCGTCCTGGTCGGCATCCCGTCAGGGGTGACCGAGGTCGAGAAGCGTGCCGTGCGCGACGCGACCGTGAACGCCGGTGCGCGGTGGGCCCGTCTCATCGAAGAGCCCATGGCGGCCGCAATCGGCGCCGGGCTGCCGGTGTCGGAGCCGTCCGGCAGCCTGATCGTGGACATCGGCGGCGGGACGACCGAGGTGGCGGTCATCAGCCTGGGCGGCATCGTGGTCAGCCGCAGCGTGCGCATCGGTGGCGACGAGATGGACACCGACATCGTCAGCTTCGCGCGCCGGGAGTACAACCTGCTCATGGGCGAGCGCACCGCCGAGGAGATCAAGATCGCCGTCGGCTCTGCGTACCCAATCGAGGACAGCCGCACCGTCACGTTCCGCGGTCGCGACCTGCTCACCGGGCTGCCGCGCAGCGTGGAGGTGGGCAGCGATCAGATCCGCGAGGCGCTGGAGCCGTCCGTGGCGCAGATCATCGACGCCATCAAGGAGACGATCGAGGAGACGCCGCCGGAGCTGGTGGCCGACATCATGGACCAGGGCATCGTCCTGGCCGGCGGCGGCGCGCTGCTCGCGGGGCTGGACAAGCGGGTGGCGGAGGCGACCCAGATGCCAGTCCACATCGCCGACGATCCGCTGACCTGCGTGGTGCGTGGCACCGGGCGCGTCCTGGAGGACCTGGATGCCCTGGAGCGGGTCCTGGTCAGCGAGCAGTACACCCGCGCGCCGCGCTGACGGGCGCGGCGGCATCGGCTCGAACCGATGATCGGCGGACCGCATCGCCGCAGCCGGAATGGGCTGTGGTTCGCGGCGTTCACCATCGTCTCGCTGCTGCTCCTGCTCGCGTCGCAGACGGAGGCCGCCCTGACCCTGCAGCGGGTGAGCGCCCGCGCGCTGGACCCGATCCGCCAGACGATCGGCGGCATCGGCGCGGGGATCGCTGGCGTCTTCGGGACCATCGGCGAGATCGACCGCCTCCGCAGCGAGAACGATGACCTGCGCAGCAGCCTGGCCGGGGCGCAGCAGCGGATCGCCGAGCTGCAGGAGGCGGCGGCTGAGAATGCGGAGCTGCGTGGGCTGCTGGGCCTGACCCAGTCGCTCGAGATGGACCTGCTGCCAGTGCGCGTCATCAGCCGCGATCCGTCCAACTTCACCTGGGACATCGGCATCGACGCCGGCACGGATGACGGCGTGGCGGTGGGCATGCCGGTGGTCGGTGCGGCCCAGGGGGCCGGCGCCCTGGCCGGCACGGTCGTCTCGGTCGGGGCCGATACGGCCACCGTGCGCCTGATCGTGGACACCCGTTCCAGCGTCGTCGCGCTCGACCAGCGATCCCGCGCTTTGGGGCTGGTCCAGGGACAGCTCGGCGGGCAGCTGGTCATGGTCCAGGTCGATATCACCGACTCGCTGCAGGAGGGCGACGGCATCGTCAGTGCCGGCCTGGAGCTGTCGCGAGGTGCTGCGCGGAGCCCGTACCCGAAGGGCCTGCTCATCGGTGCCGTGCAGGCCGTGCAGCGGGACAGCAATGCCCTGACCCAGACCGGCTTCGTGCGACCCGCGCTGGACTTCCGGCAGCTCGATCGGCTCCTGGTCGTCCGCTCCTATCGGCAGGACTGACCCCGAATCCCTGACGCCGCGCCAGCGGTGCGTGGGCGCAACTGGCCCCAACGTCTGCCGCCGTCGCGACCATCGGGGCATGGAGGGCGATCCGCCGGGCCCGCACGCTTGGCGGCACACCCGTGCCCATGCCGTGCTCAGGGGACCGCGCATTGCCAGACCGACTCCGCGCCATCGCCACCGCAGCCCTCACCGTCGCGCTGAGCTGGACGCTGCTGGGGGCCACTCCGGCGGCTGCGGCCGATCCGCTCAAGGTGGTGATCATCGTGGGGCCGACCGGCTCGTTGACCGCCAGCTACCGGTCAGCCGGGAATGCCATCGCCGAGGTCGCCGTCGCGGCCGGCGCGGAGGTCGTCAAGGTCTACTCCCCGCGGGCGACCTGGGCCAGAGTCCGCCAGGCGGTGGAGGGCGCCAACGTCGTCATCTACCTGGGCCACGGCAACGGCTATCCCAGCCCGTACAGCAGCACCGAGTGGACGGACAGGGTCAACGGCTGGGGCCTGAACCGCACCACCACCGGTGGCGACTCGGATGACTGGTCGAAGCACATGGTGTACTGCGGCCAGAAGGCCCTGGTGGGCACGCTGACGTCGGCGGACGGGGCGGCCCAGTGGAAGTACTGCGGTGGCGCGAGGGGCACCCAGGGCATTCACCCCGCCGCCAGCTGGGTGATGATCTACAACAGGGCCTGCTACACGCCCGGCGCCAGCGAGGGCTGGGACGTGAAGGCGACCCAGTCGGTCGCCTTCAAGCGCGTCAGCAACTACAGCTACCCGGCCCTCAAGGTCGGTGGCGGCGCCTACTTCGCCACCGACATGTATCGCGGCGCGGAGGGGCTGGTCGACCTGGTCCTGGCGCACCGCGACTGGACGTTCGGCGCCATCGCCGAGGCGGCGCCCGGCTACGACCTCGCGGCCCAGAGCCGGATGGAGCACCCGGACCTCCCGGGCCGCCAGCTGTGGATCCAGCGCACGGAGAACGGCATGGGCACCGACTACTGGTATGCGTATGCCGGCGACCCGAACCTGACCCCGTCCGGCGCGATGGGCGTCTATGTTCCGCCGCCGGCGCCGCAGGTGACTGCCGTGTCGCCGGCAGCCGGCACCTCCGACGCCACGACCGACACTGCCCTGACCGCCGCGTTCGACCTGCCGGTGACCGGCGTCAACGCCGCCTCGTTCCTGGTCCGCGACGCCTTCGGGCTGACCATGTCGGGCGTGGTGAGCTACAGCGCCGCCACGCGCACCGCCACCTTCACGCCGAGCACCCCGCTCGAGGCCGGGCTGCCGTACACCGCCAGCCTGACCAAGGGCATCAGGAGCCGCCTGGGGGCTCGCCTGGCACGGTACTCGTGGTCCTTCAGCGTGGCGGGTCCGACGGGCGCCGCGGTCACCCTGTACGACGAGCCGCAGGCGCTGGTGCTCGAGCCTGGCACCAACACCCGCTACCTGTTCACGCGCGACGGCGTCCTGCGCGGGGAGCAGACGGCCACGCTCCTCGACGCCGCGCAGGTCACCACGTCCATCCGTCGCACGCTGCCGAACCAGTCGGGCACCTGGTTCTACGTCGACGCCGGCACCTGGGCGCACTACTGGCTGCGCGAGTCGAGCGCGGTCCACCTGGCCGATGCCGTGGCCGCGGCCACGACTGGCGGCGAGGACGCGTTCTCGCCGGCGGCCCCGGTGCGCATCAAGCGCGGCACCCACACCGGGTACGCCTTCGACGGCGGGACGATGACGGCCCACAAGACGCTGACCCTGACCGGCGGCCGTCGGGCTTACGCCGGCGAGCTGCGGAGCCTGCCCGGCCAGACCGGCCTCTGGTTCCACATCACTGCGGGCAGCTGGTCCGGCCGCTGGCTGCGCGCCTCGGACGTCGTCTACCTCGAGTAGCCCTGGCCCCGGGGGGATCGCCGCTGGCCCTTCCGTACCATGGTTCGGAGCGGCTGGGATCGGTAGGGTGGAGACCGCTGCGGTCATACGCGACCGCGGCTGCGATCCCGACCCCGCGAGGTGACCGACCCCATGCGCCGCCTGCCAGCCGCCATCCTCGGCCTCCTGCTCACCCTCGGCTCGATGCCGACCGCCGCCGTCCGCGCTGCTGATCCCTCCCCGGCCTCATCCGTCTCGCCGGAGCCGCTGGCGACGGGTGCGGTCCTCACCGCCGACGGACGCGTCCTGCCACCGATGCCGGCCGGGATGGAGCAGACGTCGGTCCACGCCGAGATGCTCGCCGCCCATGCCGCCGATGTCGTGCGCTTCACGCCGGGCGGCGCCCCATCGGTGCTGCTCACGCCCACCGGCAAGATCCAGATGGCGGGGGCCGCGGTGGCGCCGGATGGCGGAGCCGTCAGCGCGCAGGTCTCCGCCGCCGGGCTGCCGAACGGGCTGCGCAAGGAGGTGTTCGGCTTCCTGCCGTACTGGATGCTGTCCGGCTCGGCACTGTCGTCGATGAACTACCACCTGGTCTCGACCATCGCCTACTTCAGCGTCAACGCCAAGATGACCGGCTACCTGGCCAAGGGCACCAGCACCAACCCCACGGCCGGCTGGGCCGGTTGGAAGAGCTCGGCCATGACCGGGGTGCTCAACCGGGCCCATGAGCAGGGGGTGCGGGTGGTGCTGACCGTCACGATGATGGCCTGGGACAGCGCCTCCGCCAGCCGGCAGGCGTCGCTGCTGCAGACGGCCAGCGCGCGCAGCCGGTTGGTGAACCAGATCGTATCGGCCGTGCGCGACCGCGGCGCCGATGGCGTCAACCTGGACTTCGAGCCGCTGGCGACGAGCCTCCGCGACGAGTACGTCAGCTTCGTCAAGCAGCTGAAGCGCGGGCTCGCCAACGCCGGCGTGGGCGATTACCTGACGGTCAGCGTGATGGCCAGCGCAGCGACCTGGGCGACCGGCTACGACGTGGCGGGGCTGACGGCCGCCGACGCCGCCGACGCCCTGTTCGTGATGGGCTACGACTACAACTGGTCCGGCTCGTCGCGCGCAGGCGGCGTGGCCCCGATCCAGAGCCCGTTCACGATCGACGTGGCCGGCACCATGGCCGACTTCCTGACCCAGACCAGCGGCTCGAAGCTGATCTGGGGCGTGCCGTACTACGGCCGGACCTGGCCGACGAAGGCCAAGACCCTCAACTCGGCCACGCTCGGTGGCGGGTCGAAGGCGTACACCTACACCGGCCACCTGGCCGAGGCCGGGCGCTACGGCCGGCGCTGGGACGACGTGGGCAAGGTGCCGTGGTATCGCCACTGGGATGGCGCGGCCGGTCACTGGGTGCAGGGCTACTACGACGATTCGCATTCGCTGGGCGTGAAGTACGACCTCGTCAACTCGCGCGGCCTCAAGGGCACCGGCATGTGGACCCTGCTCATGGACCAGGGCCGCGACGAGCTCTGGCGCCTGCTGGCGCGCAAGTTCGTGAACGACACGGCGCCGCCGGTCGGCGGCATCAGCCTGCTGCCGAGCTCGGTCGACGGGGAGGCCTTCAAGGTCAGCTGGCGCGCCCAGGACTACGCGTCGGGGGTATCGACCTACGGCGTGCAGTGGCGACGCCCGGGCGGCGTCTGGCAGCAGTGGCTGAGCAACACGAAGGCGACGTCGGCCTGGTTCACCGGGACCGCCGGTCGCACCTACCAGTTCCGGATGCGCGCCATCGACGCCAAGGGCAACGTCCAGCCCTGGACGAGTCCTCCGGCGACGCCGACGTCGCTGACCCCGGCCGCCTTCGGCAAGGTGGTGGCCGCCACGCTCAACGTGCGGACCGGGCCCGGGACGGGCTACGGCATCATCGACAGCGCCGCCGCTGGCGACCTGGTGTACGTCCTCGAAGGGCCCGTGAGCTCCGGCGGATACGAGTGGTATCGGGTCCAGTACGGCTTCACCGAATGGCCCAGCGCCGACTACCCGACCATCGCCTGGATGGCCGGCAGCTCGTCCGGCACGCCGATGATCGCGCCGGCGCAGGCGCCAGCCGTGACCAGGCTGCGCCCCTTCGTGTCCCAGGGCAGCCGAACCGCCGCATTCAGCCCGAATGGAGACGGCGTGCAGGACAGCGCCACCATCGGTTTCAACCTGGCGGGGGCCACGAGCGCCACCCGGCTCGAGATCGTCGATGACGGCGGGGCGGTCGTCCGCTCCATTGGCCTCGGCGCACGTTCGGCCGGCGCCAACCAGGCGAGCTGGAACGGGCAGCTGGCATCCGGCGATCCGGCGCCCGACGGCCGTTACCTGGCCCGCATCGTGGCGACCGATGGAAGCGGCACGCTGCACGTCGGCCCGAGCGGCACCCTCAGCGCCGCCGCCCTGAAGCGCTGGGGCATCACCGTAGATGACGCTGCACCCGGCGTGGACGCCACGCCCGGGTCCGGCACATCGATGGTGCCGGCCATGGCCAAGGTCGAGGTCGCCTTCACCGAGCCGATGGCGGGGCTGGACGGCGCCGCGGTCCAGCTCACGGCTGATGGCGTGCCCCTGGCCGCGCACGCGTACGTCCGCGCCGACGACCGCAGCGTCCTGCTCCGAGCGGACGATCCGCTGCCCACCGGCGCTGCCATCGGCGTGGTCCTGGACGCGTCGGTGCGGGACGCGGCCGGCAATCGGCCGGCGATGACCGCCTGGACCTTCAGCACGGCGCCCGGCCGGGCCTACGACCCGGCACGACACGGCACGCTGCGGCGCGGCACGCGGACCGGGTACGCCATCGGCGCCGATGGCGACCTGCTCCTCCGCCACACCGCGGGGCTGTCCGCGGCGCGGGACGTCACGCTCAGCCAGCGCGCCGTGCTCCCGAACCTGCCGGGTCGCTGGCTGTATGCCAGGAGCGGCCCCCTCGCCGGCCGCTGGCTGCGAGAGACGGCCAACCAGCACGTCGACGGGTTCGTCTCGCGCACGACCTATGACACGGCCCAGCGGATCAAGCTGCGCGCGGGCGATCACCTCGGCTACCGCTTCACGCTCGACGGTCGCGTGCTGCGCACCAAGCGGCTCAGCCTGCGCAGGGGCGTGCTTGCCGCCTCGTCGGTGCGCGCCGTGATCAATGGTGTGACCTGGTGGCGGCTGTCTGGCGGGGCGCTGGACGGCTACTGGGTCGAGCAATCCGCGGCGGTGCATCGCCGCGGCGCCGTGGGCAGGCTGCAGTTCGCCGCTCCGCCGCGCGTCGACGTCGCCGCCGGCACGTACACGGCGTACAGCTACGACTGGCTGGGACGGGTCCGCGGCTCGGTGACGGCGAAGGTCGGCAGCAGCACCGGTGTCCGCGTCGCGGCCTGGGCCGTCATCAACGGCACGCCCCGCTATCTCGTCAGCAGCGGGCCCTGGGCGGGCATGTGGCTGGCGGAGACCTCCGACACCCGGCTGCACGTCTGACGCAGGCACCCCATCGGTACCAGACCGATTAGGTCATGCCCCGGCCGCATGGTGCTCCGTAGGGTGAGCCCGAACTCATCCGACTGACCACTGCCAGAGGGGGACTCATCCAGATGCCCCAGTCCACGGGACGCGGACGCCTCGTCGCCGCACTCACCGCCCTGATGCTGCTGGCGGGCGCCGTCGCCGCCTCGCCAGCCACCACCCTCGCCTACGGTGGCGACGGGCTGCGGGCAGCCGCCAACCGGCTCCGCGCCGACGCCCATGTCCCGCCGGTGGCCGGCACCGCGCTGCTCGACGACATCGCCAGCCACCGCGCCAGCCAGCTGGTCCGCCTTGACCGCCTGGAGCACGACATGGACTACGTCACCCATCGGCTCAACGACGCCGGGGTGTGCTGGAAGCAGGCGGGCGAGATCCTGGCCTGGGAGAGGGGTGCCTCCGATTACGACTACCGGCGCACCGGGCAGGCCTGGTTCGATTCCGACACGCACCGGGACATCATGCTGGGCGCCGACTACAACGCCGCGGGTGGCGCCTGGCGCAGCGCGCCGCACCTGCAGCATTACTCGGTCATGGTCCTGGTGGAGCTGTGTGGCACGACCACCAGCTCGGTCAGCATCAGCGCCCTCAGGCCGCGCCGGACCTACGACCCGGACCGGCCGCTCGTCCTGCGCCGCGGCCGGCATACCGGCTACAAGCTGAGCGCGGAGGGATTCGTCGTGTCGCGCCGGACCGTGTCGTATGCCCACCGTGCCACGCGAACCACCTCCGGACGCGTCTACGTCGGCAACACGGCCTACCTGAAGGTCAGCAGCGGGAAGCTGCGGGGCTACTGGGTTCGGGAGAGCAGCCACACCCACGTCAGGGGCATGACCCAGTACCGCGAGTTCCAATCAGCGCGGGCCATCTCGGTGGCGGCCGGCCGCCACCGCGGCCATCGCTTCGATTGGCTGGGACGCGTCACCGACTCCCGCGGCCGCATCTATCGCCACGCCACCCTGACCGCCGCCACCGCCCGCGCGGTGATCAACGGGCGCGTCTACCTGCGCTTCGCGAACGGCTGGCTGGCCGGACACTGGGTGCGGGACACCGGCCACATCACCTTCAGGTAGGGGCCACGGTCCCCACGCGTCGTAGAATCGGCGCCGATGTCTATCGCCGTTGCCCGCCGTCCCGATGGACGCGCCACCACCCAGCTCCGGCCGGTCAAGATCGTGACCGACTACCTGAAGTTCGCCGAGGGTTCGGTTCTGATCCGGGTCGGGGATACGCGCGTCATCTGCGCGGTCACCATCGAGGATCGGGTGCCTGGCTGGCTACGCGGCAAGGGCACCGGCTGGGTCACCGCCGAGTACAGCATGCTGCCGCGCGCCGGGACCGAGCGCAGCCAGCGTGAGGCGCACACCGGTCGCATCGGCGGGCGGACGCACGAGATCCAGCGCCTGATCGGACGGTCGCTGCGCGGGGTCATGGACCTGGCGAAGCTCGGCGAACGCACCGTCACCGTCGACTGCGACGTGATCCAGGCGGATGGCGGCACGCGTACGGCCAGCATCACCGGCGCCTACGTGGCGCTGGCCCGCGCACTGAAGAAGTACGGCATGGCGCACCTGCTGACCGGGCAGGTGGCCGCCGTCAGCGTCGGCATGTCGGGCGGCACGCCGCTGCTGGATCTGAACTACGCGGAAGACTCGACGGCCGACGTCGACTTCAACGTGGTGATGACCGATGACGAGCGATTCGTCGAGGTGCAGGGCACGGCTGAGCACCGCGCCTTCGACCGCGCGCAGATGAACGCGATGATCGACCTGGCGGCCGCCGGCATCCGCCAGCTGTTCGAGCTGCAGCGCACGGCCATCGACGCACCGGCTGCCGAGTGAGGGACCTCCTGCTGGCGACCGCGAATCGCGGCAAGCAGCGAGAATTCGGCCGTCTGCTGGCCGGCATCCCCGGCCGGCTCGTCTTCCCGCAGGAGGTGGGCATCGACCTGGATGTGCCGGAGCCGTATCCGACCTACGCCGGCAACGCGGCTGCCAAGGCGGAGGCCTACTGCCTCGCATCCGGGCTGCTGACCCTGGCCGATGATTCCGGCATCGAGGTCGAGGCACTCGACTGGGGGCCCGGCGTGGTGACCGCACGGTTCGGGGGCGATGACGTGGCCGATCGGGTGGGGCTCCTGCTGGACGCGGTCGGCGACACGTCGCGTCGGGCGGCGCGCATGGTCTGCGTCCTGGCCTTGGCCACCCCTGCCGCGGGACCGGGCGGGTCGCCACGAATCGAGATCTTCCACGGAGAGATGAGTGGCGAGCTGACGCGCCAGGCACGCGGCGATGGCGGCTTCGGCTACGACCCCGTCTTCCTCGGGCCGAACGGCCGCACGAACGCCGAGCTGCCGGAGGGCGAGAAGGACGCGATCTCGCATCGGGGCCGCGCGGTCGCGGCGGCCATGCCGCGGCTTCGCGAGCTGCTGCAGGCGCCGGCATGAGCGAGCCGGCGTTCGTCCACCCGACTGCCGAGGTCGAGCCGGGCGCGGAGGTCGGCAGCGGATCCCGCATCTGGAGCCACAGCCAGGTGCGAGCCGGGGCACGCATCGGGTCGGGCTGCAACGTCGGCCGCAACGTCTTCGTGGACGTCGACGTGATCGTCGGCGACCGGGTGAAGATCCAGAACAACGCCAGCCTGTTCCGGGGCGTGACCGTGGAGGATGGCGTCTTCATCGGTCCGCACGTGTGCCTCACCAACGACCGCCAGCCCCGCGCGGTGAACGCCGATGGCAGCCTGAAGACGGACGACGACTGGCAGGTGACGCCCATCCTGGTGCGCACCGGCGCGGCAGTCGGTGCGGCCAGCGTCGTGCTGCCGGGCGTGACGATCGGCCGCTGGGCCATGGTCGGGGCCGGCTCGGTGGTCACCCGCGACGTCGCCGATCACGAGCTCGTGTTTGGCAGCCCCGCCCGCCGGCGCGGCAGCGTCTGCGTCTGCGGCCAGCCACTGCCCGATGGGCTCGACGGTGCCCCGTTTGCCGGCAGCTGCCCGGCCTGCGGACGCCCGTTTCCGCCCGAGGCCGAGCGGTGAGGGTCGTCACCGTGGTCGGTGCCCGTCCGCAGTTCATCAAGGCCGCACCGGTGAGCCGCCAGCTGCGGCCGCGGCACCGGGAGATCCTGGTGCACACCGGCCAGCACTACGACGACGCCATGAGCGCAGCCTTCTTCCGCGAGCTCGAGTTGCCGGACCCCGATCTCAACCTGGAGGTCGGCAGCGGGACGCACGGGGCGCAGACGGGGGAGATGCTGCGCGCGCTGGAGCCGGTGCTGCTGGAGCACGAGCCCGACGGCGTGCTGGTCTACGGCGACACCAACTCCACTTTGGCCGGCGCACTGGCAGCGGCCAAGATCGCCTATCCCGGGGGCCGCCGTCCGTGGCTGGCGCACGTGGAGGCGGGGCTGCGCTCGTTCAACCGGGCGATGCCCGAGGAGCGCAACCGCATCGTCGCCGATCACCTGGCGGACCTGCTGCTGGCGCCGACGCCGGCCGCGGCCAGCCAGCTGTCGGCTGAAGGGCTGGGCGAGCGTACCCGGGTGGTGGGTGACGTCATGGCCGATGCCGTCTGCTGGGCCGCCGATCGCGCCGATCTGCACCTGCCCGCCGAGGCCGAGCAGCGACCCGGCTTC
This sequence comes from Candidatus Limnocylindria bacterium, assembly GCA_036556325.1. Taxonomy (GTDB): domain Bacteria; phylum Chloroflexota; class Limnocylindria; order QHBO01; family QHBO01; genus DASSCW01. Next base: position 28,167 of record DATBJR010000043.1, read on the forward strand.
GTGCTGCTCACGCTCCACCGGGCCGAGAACGTGGATGATCCGCGCCGCCTGGCCGCCTGCCTGGCCATGCTGCCGCACGATCGCCCGGTGATCTGGCCGATCCACCCCCGGACCGCGGCCGCGCTGAGCGCCGCCGGACTCGCGCCGGCGGCCAACGTCTGCGTGCTCGAGCCGGTCGGCTACCTGCCGATGCTGGCGCTCGAGCGTGCCGCGGCGGCCGTCGCCACCGACTCCGGCGGCGTGCAGAAGGAGGCCTACCTCGCCGGCACGCCGTGCATCACGCTGCGCGCCGAGACCGAGTGGGTCGAAACCGTCGCTGCCGGCTGGAACCGGGTCGCCGGCGAGGATCCCGATGCGCTGCGGGCGGCCCTGGCCGATGCGGCGTTCATGGACCGCTCCCGGGCACGGCCCGAGCTCTTCGGCGACGGCCACGCCGCGGAACGCATCGTCGCCGCGCTGGAGCGGCTTGACGTGGCATTCCCGGCCTCCGGATGACCGGCGAGGCGCTCCGCGTCGGGGTCATCGGCCTGGGGAGCATGGGCCAGCATCACGCCCGGGTCTGGTCGTCGCTGCCCGGTGCCGAGCTGGTGGCGGTCGCCGATCCGCGCGCCGACGTGCTGGAGCGCGCCACCGCGGCGACCGGCTCGCGCGGGTACGCCGATGCGCTGGAGATGCTGGCTGGCGAACGGCTGGACGTCGTCAGCGTGGCAGCGCCGACGTCCCTGCACTGCGAGCTCACGGTGGCCGCCCTGCGCGCCGGGGGCAACGTCCTGGTCGAGAAGCCAATCGCCGCCGACCGGCGCGAGGCGCAGACGATGATGGAGGCCGCGGCGGTCGCCGGCCGCCTGCTGACGGTCGGCCATATCGAGCGCTTCAACCCGGCCATCGTCGAACTGCGCCGCCGCCTCGGCCTTGGCGAGCTGGGCCGCATCTTCGAGGTTCGGGCGGAGCGGCTGGGACCGTTCCCGGACAGGATCCGCGACGTCGGAGTGGTTGTGGACCTCGCGCCCCACGACCTGGACGTCATGCGCTTCCTGCTCGGCTCGGACCCGGTGCGGGTCTACGCGGAGACCGAGCAGCGCATCCACACCGATCACGAGGACCTCTTCGTGGGCGTGATCAAGTTCGCCAACGGCGCGGTCGGCCTGCTCGATATCAACTGGCTGACGCCCACCAAGCAGCGGCGGCTGTCGGTGACGGGTGAAGGCGGGATGTACGTGGCGGACTACCTGTCGCAGGAGCTGACCTTCTTCGCCAACCCGTCCGATGCCTCCGTCGCGGCGGGTCCGTCGCAGCCGCGCCACATCGAGCGGCGCGAGCCGCTGGAGGTCGAGCTCGAGGCCTTCGTCGCCGCGGTGCGCGACGGCGGGCCTCCACCGGTCGAACCGCGCGAGGCGCTGGTGGCGCTGCAGCTGGCGCGGGCCATGGTCGAGGCCGCCAACACCGGCAACGCGCTGAGCGGCCCGGCGCTGGCCGAGGCGCTGCGGTGAGGCGCCGGACATGAGGATCGCGGTGGTCGGCCTGGGCCAGATCGGGCTGCCCCTGGCCGTGCAGTACGCGTCGCGGGGCCACGAGGTCATCGGCTGCGACGTCGACGCTCGCGTCGTCGACAGTGTCAACCGTGGCGAGCCGCCGCACCCGGGCGAGGCCGAGGTCGACGAGCGGCTGCCTGGTCTGGTGGCGTCGGGTCGGCTGCGGGCGACCACGGACGATCGGGCCGGGGTGGACGGCGCCGAGACAGTGGTGGTCATCGTGCCGGTGGCCGTGGATGGCGAGCGGCGCATCGACTTCGCCGCGATCGACGGAGCGACGCGCGACGTGGGCAGCGGCCTCTCCGCGGGAACCCTTGTCGTATTCGAGACGACCCTGCCGGTGGGGACCACCCGGAACCGGCTGACGCCGGTGCTCGCGGCCGAGAGCGGCCTCACCCTCGAACGCGACCTCTTCGTCGCCTTCTCGCCGGAGCGCGTCCTGGTGGGCCGCGTGCTGGTCGACCTGCGGCGCTATCCCAAGGTCGTGGGCGGCATCGGGCCGGAGTCGGCGCGCCGGGCCGTCGGCTTCTACACGGAGGTCCTCGATGCCGGGACAGAGATCCGGACGCTGGCCAGCGCCGAGGCCGCGGAGATGACGAAGCTGGCGGAGACGACGTACCGCGACGTCAACATCGCACTGGCCAACGAGTACGCCCGTTTCGCCGCGGCGCGCGGGATCGACGTGATGGAGGTCATCGACGCCGCCAATTCCCAGCCGTACAGCCACGTGCATCGGCCAGGCGTGGGCGTCGGCGGGCACTGCATCCCGGTCTACCCCTATTTCCTCTTCACCGATGCACCCGAGATGCGCCTGCCGCCGGCGGCCCGTCGCGTGAACGACGAGATGGCCGCCTGGGCGGTGGCGGCCGCCGACGAGGCCCTGGGCGGCCTGCGCGGCGTTCCGGTGCTGGTGCTCGGCATCGCCTACCGCGGCGACGTGCGCGAGGATGCCTTCAGCTCCGCCTTCGCCCTGCGCGATGCCCTGCGCGCGGCCGGCGCCGAGGTGCACGGCCACGATCCCTACTTCGGCTCCGATGAGCTCGCGGCGCGCGGCTTTGCGCCGTGGCGGCCGGGCGACTCGGCGTCGATTCGCGTCGTCTTCCTGCAGGCGGACCATGCGGCGTATCGCGACCTCGACCTGGGCGCCATCGGCTCGCTGGAGCTGGTGGTCGACGGCCGCAACGCGCTTGACCCCGATGCCGTGCGCGCCGCGGGCGTCCGCTACCTCGGCATCGGTCGCTGATCAGTGTCCGAGCAGCAGCAGGTCGGAGCCGCGGAGGCGACCGCGCATGTAGGACTGGCAGCCGGCCGCGGGGTGTGGGTGGTGCTGCCGACCTACAACGAGCGGGAGAACCTGGAGGCGGTGAGCGCGGCCATCCTGCGCGCCCTGCCCGAGGGACAGCTGCTGGTGGTGGACGACAGCTCGCCGGACGGGACCGGGCTGCTGGCCGACACGCTCGCCGCCGGTGAGCCGCGGGTGCAGGTGCTGCACCGGCCCGCCAAGGAGGGCCTGGGGGCCGCGTACCGCGACGGGTTCCGCTGGGCCCTCGGCCAGCCCGGAACGCGGGCGGTGGTGCAGATGGACGCGGACTTCAGCCACGACCCCGGCGACCTGCCGCGCCTGCTCGCACCGTTGATGCGCGACGCCGACCTCGTCCTCGGCACGCGCTACATCAGCGGGGGCGGGACCATTGGCTGGCCGCTGTACCGGCAGGTGATCAGCCAGGGCGGGACGCTCTTCGCCCGAACCGTCCTGCTGCTGCCGTATCGCGACCTCACCGGCGGCTTCAAGGCGTGGCGTCGCGAGCTGCTGGAGGCGGTCCGGCTGCGTGACGCGAACGCGTCGGGCTACGGCTTCCAGATCGAGATGACGTGGTGGTCGCACCGCCGGGGGGCGAAGATCGTCCAGGTGCCGATCATCTTCCGCGAGCGGGTCGCCGGCCGCTCGAAGATGTCCGGCAGCATCGTGCGCGAGGCACTGCTGCTGGTGGTCAGGCTGCGACTCGGCGCCATGCTCGATGCCGTGCGACGCCGCTAGCCGGGCTGCCTGCTAGCATGCAGCCTCGCCCATTGGTGTTGACCCCAGTATCCGTGTGTCCGAGGCGCTCCGAGCATGGCCTTCCGTAACCGTCCGGTTCTCGATCGCAAGCACCGTCCGCGCTGGCAGGACGAGTTGCGCATGCAGCAGCTGCTGGTCGCGGGCTTCGCCGTCGCGATCGCCATCGCGATCGGCATCTTTGCGGCGGCCGCCTGGAGCTCGTTCTTCGAGTCGAACCTGCGGCAATCGGCGCTGGTGGGTGGCGTGCCGGTCGACCGCTCGGCGGTGCTGACGCGCGTCAACATCCAGGCCGCCGAGCTGCAGGCCAAGGGCAGCGACCTGGCCTCCCTGACGGGCGGCATGACCGGCGACCGCTACTCGCAGCAGCTGCAGGGCATCCAGACCGCACTGAACCAGGTGCCGCAGAGCGGCGCCGATTCGCTGGTGACCGGCATGGTCCTGGATCGGCGGGCGGCGGACTACGGCCTGAGCGTCACGCCGGCCGCGATCGATGCCGAGGTCGACAAGCGAATGCACCTCCCCGAGCGCCGCCAGCTGTCCATCATCATGGCCTCTCCCAAGAAGCCCAAGGGTGCCAGGGACAGCGACAAGCCGACCGATGCGGCCTGGGCCGAGGCCAAGCAGCGCATCGACGATCTGAAGTCGCAGGTCGACGCCGGCGGCGACTTCGCCGCGCTGGCCAAGGACCAGAGTGACGACGGGAGCAAGTCGAAGGACGGGTCGCTGGGCTGGGTGCAGGCCGATGACCCGAACTACGCCGACTACTTCACCACGGCCGCCAAGGCGCAGACCGGCGACGTGCTGGGGCCATTCCGCAACGACGCCGGCTGGTACATCCTCAAGGTCGACGGCATCCGCCAGGCGACCGAGAACGCGACCCTGCGCGACCTGCTCACGGCCAGCGGCGTGAGCGACGCGGCCTATCGGGACTTCGTCCGGCAGGAGCTGCTGCGCGACCAGTACCAGCACTACTTCGAGACGAAGGTCGTCACCGAGTTCGAGCCGCAGCGCAAGGTCGCCCAGATCGTCATCACCAAGGATGCGCCAGGCTCCCCGGGCACCAAGCTCCGCCTGCGCCACGTCCTGGTGGCGCCGCTGCCCGGCGAGCCGGACCAGAGCAAGGCCACGGCCAAGCAATGGCGGGCCGCGCTCGTCAGGGCCCGCGCGCTGCACGCCGAGCTGGTGAAGCCGGGCGCCAACTGGTGGGAGCTGGCCAAGCAGAGCGACGATCCGGGCACGGCGACGCGCGGCGGCGCGCTCGGCTGGGCAGACCCCGGGACGCTGAACCAGCAGTTCGTGCCGGAGTTCGCGCGTGCCGTGCTGCGCATGGCGGTCGGCGACACGAGCGAGCCGGTGAAGTCGCAGTTCGGCTACCACATCATCCAGGTCGTCGACCGTCGGACCTCCGTGCAGAGCTTCGCCGATGACCTGGCGGCCAAGCTGCAGAAGGATCCCGATGGCTTCGCCGACATGGCCCGCGACCTGAGCGATGACTTCGCCACGGCCGGCGCCGGCGGCGAGCTCGGCTGGGTGCTCCACTACCAGCTGGCCAATGCGGCCGACGACGCGATCTTCGGGCTCGCCAAGCCAGGTGACGTGTCGGAGGCGGTCGCCACCAAGGGCGAATACACCATCTACAAGCTCGAGGAGGCGGCCGATGACCGCTACGCCACCAGGACGGCGCGCAACAAGGCCAAGGCCGGGTTCGGCAACTGGCTGGACAAGCTCAAGCAGGACGTCGGCTACTGGCTCGACGCCGAGTTCCTGCCGACCACCACCGCCGTCGGCTGATCGCACGTGGCCGGCTCGCTGGACGCCCTGCTGCGCTCGGCCGGCCTGGACCCGGCGGACGGTGTCCAGCTGGCCGGCTCGGATCGGCTGACCGGCATCGCCTTCGACCCCTCGCTGCCGCTCGTGCTGCTGCGGCCGGCCGCCGGCGCGCCAGCCGTTGCCACCGTGGAGACCCTGCCCGGCCGCCACGCGCGCCACGGCCTGCGGGAGGTGCTGCTGGCCCTGTACCCGCATTCGCATCCGGTCCGGCCGCTGCCGGCCGGTGAGCCGCGACCCCTCGACTCGCTGACGGACGAGGAGCTCCTGGCCGGGGAGTGGCTGCTCCCCGCGCTGCCTGCGCTCGACAACCTGGCCAGCCCCCACGGGATGGCAGCCATCTCCGCCCGGCTGCGCGACGAGGACGGCTGCCCGTGGGACCGGCGCCAGACCCACGCCAGCCTGCGGCCATTCGTGCTCGAGGAGGCGTACGAGACGGTGGACGCCATCGAGCACGGCGCCCCGGCCGACCTCGCCGAGGAGCTGGGCGACCTCTTCCTGCAGATCATCCTGCACGCCCAGCTGGCGGCGGAGGACGGCCAGTTCGACCTGACCGATGTCTACCGCACCCTGGGCGCCAAGATCGTGCGTCGCCATCCGCACGTCTTCGCCGACGTCGAGGTGGCCGATGCGGCCGAGGTTCTGCGCAACTGGGAGAGCATCAAGGCCGGTGAGCGGGCGGCGGCGGGCGCCGAGCCCTCGCCGTTCGCCGGCATCGCCCGCGCCCTGCCGGCGCTGCCGGCCAGCCGCGAGATCCAGGAGCGTGCCAGCTCGCTCGGCTGGGACTGGCCGGTCATCGAGGGCGTGTGGGGCAAGGTGGGCGAGGAGCTGGACGAGCTGCACGGCGCGGCGGCGGCCGGCGACGAGGGCCGGGACCAGCGCCTGCACGAACTGGGCGATGTCCTCTTTGCGGTCGTCAACCTGGCCCGCTGGCTGAAGCTGGACCCCGAGGAAGCGCTGCGCGCCGCCAACCGCCGCTGGATCGAGCGCTACCAGCGCGTGGAGCGACTGGCCGCGGAGCGCGGCCAGGCCCTGGGCGACCTGTCGCCGGACGAGAAGGATGCGCTCTGGAACGAGGTGAAGGTGAAGCCCGCGTGAGCCGGGTGGCGATCGTCGTTCACGCCATCTACCCCGGCGACACCCGGGTCCGCCGCCAGGCCGACGTTCTGCTCGCCGCGGGTCACGAGGTCGACCTCTTCTGCCTGCGGCAGCCGGGGGAGCCGGCCGAGGAGGCCTCCGGGGGCATGCGCATCCATCGGCTCCCGCTGAACCGCCTCTTCGGCAGCTTTGCCGGCCACCTGGCCGAGTACGTGGCGTTCGCCGGCCTGGCCACGGTGCGTCTGGCAGCCGAGCACCGGCATCGGCGCTATGGCCTGGTCCAGGTCGCGACGGTGCCCGACTTCCTGGCCTTCGCCGCCGCGCCCGTCCGGCTGGCCGGCGTGCCCCTCCTGCTCGACCTGCACGAGGACATGCCCGAGTTCTTCCGCGACCGATTCGCCCACCCGCTGCTGCGTCCGCTGCTGCCCGCCGTTACCGCCTCGGCGCGGGCCGCGGCCGCGTTCGCGACCGAGATCATCACCGTGCATGAGCCGCTCCGCCAGCTGTCGATCGCGCGCGGCGTGCCGGCCGAAAAGGTGCACGTCGTGATGAACGCGCCGGATACCCGCCTGTTCGACGCTGGCCGATACCGGCGTCGGGCATTCATGGAGGACGGCGAGCTGCGGCTGATCCATCACTCCAACCTGCAGCGCCTCTACGGCCTGGACCTGGCGGTCGAGGCCGTGGCACAGCTGGATCCCGACGCCCTGCCGCACCGGCTGGACGTCTACGGGGATGGGCCCTTCCGGCCGGCCATCGAGGCGGCCGTCGCCCGCACCGGGACCGCCGATCGCGTGCACCTGCACGGCCGCGTCCTGCTGGACGAGCTGCCCGGCCTGCTGGCCGGTGCGGACATCGGCCTGGTGCCCTCGCGCCCGGAGCCCTATTTGCGCTACTCGCTCAGCGCCAAGCTGCTCGAGTACGCGGCCATGGGCGTGCCGATCGTCGCCAGCGACCTCGCCACCTTCCGGGCCCACTTCAGCGACGCCGCCATCCGCTACGTGCCCGGCGGCGATTCAGCCGCGCTGGCGGCAGCCATTCGCGAGCTGGCGGACGATCCCGAGCGCGCCGCGCGCATGGCGGCGGAGGCCCGGCAACAGCTCGCCGCCTACAGCTGGGAGCTGCAGGCGGCGCGCTACCGGGAGATCGTCGAGCGGCTGCTCGCGCAGCCGGCTACGACACGACGGTGAGCGAGAAGGTGTCCGCCAAGATCGTGCCGTTCAGGCTCGTCACCGACATGACGATCCTGGCGCGCACGGTGCCTCCCGGCGCCGTCACATTCCGCTCGGACAGCGTCCAGCCGGTAGGCCCGGTGAACACCGCGATCCCGGTGGTGCCGATCTTCGCGCCGTTGCCTCCGAACCAGACGATGCGGATGCGGTACGTGAAGGTGTCGGTGGTCGACGGGATCCGCGTCCAGCCGGAGAAGTGGTACGTCTCCCCGGCCACCACGTCATTGAGGTCCTGGCGCACGCTGTAGCTCAGGTCGGCGGTCCCGCGATGGCGACCCGAGTACGACCCGTCGTGCTTGGCCAGGCTGGTCCGGGTGAACTGCGCGTTCAGGCGGTCCTTGACCCAGTAGTCCGGCTTGTGGTTGCCGTTGCGGTCGAGCTCGAAGCCGCCGTTGCGGATCAGGTTCGGCGGGCGCGGCACGGTCCGCAGCTCGACGATCTTGCCGTCGTTCTCGTTCGGGTGGCCGGCGTTGTCGACGCCGCGGTCGGCGACGTAGAAGCTCTTCTGCGAGGGGCTGATGCTCGACGGTCCGTAGGCCAGGGCCGACGGATGCCTGACCCCCGCGGTCGACAGGTCGAAGGCGCGGATGACCGTCCCATCGGCAGGGTTGATCTCCAGGATGTCGGCGTTCTTGCGGTTGGCGACGATGAAGAGCCGATGGTCGGCGAACTCGATGCCCTCGATGTCGCTGGCGACGCCGCTCAGGTCGAGCGCGGTGATGACGTCGTCGCTCCCCACGCCCTCGATCTTGCTGTTCGGGCCCGGGTCGATCTTGTAGACGAAGCCGGTGCTGCCGTCGCTGACCCACAGGTTGCCATCGCCGAAGGCCAGGCCCTCGGGATCATGGGAAGCCGGCGTGAACAGCGCGGTCGAGAAGGACCGCCGATGGTCGTCGCTGGTGCCGTAGATGTGGTCCGCGCCGAGGCCCTTGACGTAGATCCGGCCCTTCACCCCGCTGAACGGCAGGTCATCAGAGAAGTACCAGACGTTGCGGGTCACGTCGGAGGCGATGTCCGTGGGCTCGCGCGACCACGGCTTGGTGCTCATCGTGCGCTGGACGGTGCCGTGACGCGAAATGCGCCAGATGTTCTTGCCCTTGTCGCGAATGGTCTCGTCCACCTCCGAGTCCACCACCAGCAGCTGGCCCTTGAACAGGTCCAAGCCGGTTGGGTCGGGGCTCGGCGTGCTCCATCTGGAGGTGAAGATCACGTGGCGGACGGCGGTGCTCGTGGCGGCGACCGGCGTCGCGTTGGGCAGGATGACGAACAGGGCAAAGACGAAGGGCAACAGGCGGCGCATTGATTCTCCCCGTGAGCGTGGGCTGGCTCGGTTGATGCCGATGATGGCCGGCGCATGATGCACCATCCGCTTCGGCGTGTCGACCGGCCGCCAATGGGGTAGGCCGGGGAAGTACCGGTTTCTGTTGACGACCTGCAACGGTCAGCGCGGCCGGACCCCGACCGCGGCCGACCGGTTCGTTGTGCACGGCCAAGCCTGCCTGTACCCTCTCGGGCCCAGAGGTCCAGAAAGCCAGATGTCGATGTCCGCTGCCGCACGCCTTCTCCTGGCCGTCGTGCTCGCCGTCGCTGCGAGCGGCGCCGGGCTGCTCGATCGCGGCCTCGCGCTCGGCGCCGACTGCACGGTGAGCATCGGACCATCGGTCGACAAGGTCGACGGAGCCGCCGATGGCCGCATCGGCCCCGGCTCGGTCGTCTGCCTGGCCGCGGGACAGCGCGGGAACCTGAAGCTCTTCAACCTGCGCGGCACCGCCGAGCGTCCGGTCGTGGTTCGCAACGAGGGCGGTCCGGTGACGATCAGCGGCACGAAGTTCGGCGACGGCGGGATCATCATCGGCGGCAGCTCGTTCCTGCGCCTGACCGGCAGCGGCACGACCCACCTCTGTGGCGCCGAGTACGACGCCACCGAGCAGCAGTGCGGGATCGCGATCGACGGTGCCAAGAAGGGCATCAAGATGGTCACCGACAAGGGAACGGTCCACGATCTCGAGATCGACCACGTCGCGGTGCTGCGTGTGTCACAGAAGGTGAAGACCCGCGGAATCCTGATCCATCCGCTGCCCGGCCAGGTCATCTCCGGCCTGCACATCCACCACAACTTCGTGACCAATACCCTGGCCGAGGGTATCTACCTCGGCAGCGAGCCGCACGGGCGGCCATTCGCCAGCCTCGCCAAGCTGGAGCGGGTGGAGGTCGACCACAACCTCGTCAAGGACGTCGGCTACGACGGCATCAAGGTCAAGGTCGCCATCGCCGATGTCTCCGTCCACGACAACGTGATCCTCAACGCCGGCATCTCGCGGACTCCGGCGCACCAGGGCGGCATCAAGCTCGCCATGAGCGTCGGCGACTACTACAGCAACACCGTGGTCGGCGCGGTGGAGGGCATCCGGATGGGTCGGACGATCCCGAATGCCACCACCCGGTACTTCAACAACCTGGTGGCCGGCGTCGTGGACGTGGGCATCGAGGCCGATGAGACCGGTGCCCAGATCTTCAACAACATGGTGGTGAGCAGCGCCGGCGCCGGCATCCGCGCCACCGGCAGAGGCGCCTCGGTCTCGAAGAATGTCGTGGTGGCGTCCGTGCTGCCGCTCGACGTGACGCGCGGAACCGCGACCGGCAACCTCGTTCTGCGACTGGATCAGGGCTCGTAGCCGAAGCGCCGCAGCTCGCGGCGGCCCACCATTCCGAACCAGCGCCGGACCAGCGGGTGAACGCGGGATCGCCACCGATCCACGCTGCTGCGATCGAAGCCTGCCGCGGCGTGGCGGTCCTGCTCGAAGCTCGATCCCACGACCACGGTCTCTTCCAGCAGGCCCGGGTCGAACGGGATGCCGATGAAGTCGCAGACACCTCGCAGGGTGGCCTCGGGCTCGGTCACCAGGTCCTCGAAGCGGACGAGGCGGTAGCGCTCAGCCAGCGCCGCCGCGTGGCGGTGATGGAGGCGGGCGGCATCCAGCCAGACCCGTGAGGTCTCGAGGACCTCGATCGGCGCCAGGATCGGGTCCAGCAGGCGGGCCGGAACGCCGGGCAGCCGCGCCTTCATGCCGCGCGTGCCGGCTTCGGAGCGAACGATGCGCGAGGCGTAGATCGCGCGCGGGTCTCGGAAGGTGTGGATGAAGCGCGCCTGCGGGAACCATTCGGCCAGCATGCCCAAGCCGTAGATGTGGTCCGGCGTCTTCTCGCCCCGAATCGTCACCGGACGCGCTCCACATGCCTCCTCGACGTACAGCTCCAGGAGGAGGTCGAACAGCGCGCGCTCGCTGAGGTCGGTCGCCAGCAGGCGGGCGGTGAAGCGCTCACGTCCGACGTTGCGCCCCAGCCATGGCCAGAAGCGCGGGCCCAGCAGGTCGCGGACGACTGGATCGAGCAGGGCGGCCCGGTCGTCGGCCGGCGCGGCCCTGGCGCGCTCCAGTTTCCGGTCGAGCTTCAGGCGACGCGCCGATTTGAGGAAATGCGTCTCCGACGCCAGGCAGACCTGCGGCGATCGGTTCAGCACATGGCGCAGCAGGGTCGAGCCCGTTCGCGGGCTGCCGACGATGAAGAGCTGGCGGGCTCCGCCGTCCGGTTCCATCGCCCGTCTCGCGGCTAGATGTAGGCCCGCAGGTATCGCCAGTAGAGGCGGGCGAAGAAGCTGAAGATCGCGTACTGGATCCGGTGGGTGCGGGTCGGCGGCCGGACGCGCCATGCCGCCGGGAACTCGTAGCCCCAGCGCTCCATGTAGGGGCCCATCACCCGTCGCGCGCGGCGGATGGCCCGCGGCGAGTAGTAGCTCGCGAAGTCGCGGTCTCGGCGTCCGGTGCGGTTGACCACCGGCAGCGGCCGGACCGGCTCCACCCCGATGCGGCGCAGCGCCTCGGCGAAGTCATCGGCCAAGCGCTCGAAGCGCATCACATAGCCGAACCGCTCGTGGGAGAGGCTGGCCCAGGTGTCGTGCGGGAATTGGTAGAACTTCAGGAAGAAGGTCGAGAAGTCGGCGTCCTCGCCGGCGACGTAGCGGAACATGGCCCGATCGCGGAGGCCATTCAACAGGCGCTGGTGCTTCGGGGCCCGGTCGGGATCGGTCCGCCGCGAGTTATGGTCGGTCTTGAGCTTGAAGTAGAGGCTGACCGCGTCATCGAGCGGGTTGCGGATGCTCGAGAAGACGAAGTAGGTCTTCTCGTCCGGCGTCGCCTTGCGCAGGAACTCGTCGTAGGTGGCGTGCTTGTGCAGAATGGGCCGGGCGCCGTAGACATCGCGCAGCTCGCGACGGACCGCCGTCGAGCCGGTGCGCGGCAGCTCGACGAAGACGAAGCGGTGCTCATGGCTGATCATCACGGCGGCGTCACCTTACCATCGGCCCCGGGTTGCGACGGATGCGAGCCGATGGCGCCGTCCGCCTACAATGACGCGCCCGGGGCGTAGCGCAGCCTGGTAGCGCACCTGCTTTGGGAGCAGGAGGTCGCCCGTTCGAATCGGGCCGCCCCGACCATCGCCTGGTCACCCAGCGCCGGGAGATAGCCCGATGATCTCCGCGACCGCGTTCCTCGTCGCCTTCGTCGCGGCCATCTTCCTCACCCCGGTCGTGCGTGGCGTGGCGCGCAATGCGGGCCTGCTCGATCAGCCCGGCGGTCGGAAGGTGCACGCGATCGCCGTGCCGCGGCTCGGCGGCTTCGCGATCGCCACGGCCTTCTACCTCGGCATCGCGGTGGCGCTGGTCGTGGCCCGCGCCATCTTCGGCCGGCGCATCGACATCGAAACCGGCCACCTGGCCGCCATCCTGGCTGGCGTCGCCCTGATCGCCGGCCTGGGCCTCATGGACGACCTGCAGAGCATGCGAGCGCGCGTGAAGCTCGGCGCCCAGATCGTCATCGTGCTGGCCATCTACGGCCTGGGGCTGTCCATCGATCGCCTCGACGGCCCGTGGGGCTCGCTGCAGCTCAGTTGGTGGGCGTCGCTGCCGCTCACGCTGCTCTGGATGGTGGCGATCATCAACGCCATGAACCTCATCGACGGGCTGGACGGGCTGGCGGCCGGGGTGGCGCTCATCGGCCTCGCCGCCTTCCTGGGGGTCGCGCTGGTCCACGGCGGCTCGAATCCGGTGCAGGTCGTGCTGGGTGCCGCCGCGGGGGGTGTGCTGGGCTTCCTGCGCTTCAATCTGCCGCCGTCGACGATCCATATGGGCGACTCGGGCTCGATGCTGCTGGGGTTCGTCCTCGGCGCCGCGGCGATCACCGTGACCCAGGCCGGCCGGCACGGCATCCCGCCGTGGGTTCCGCTGCTGATCCTGGCGTTGCCGCTGGCCGACACGCTGCGGGTCATGGTCATGCGGCTGCTGGCCGGGCACCCCGTCTTTCGCCCTGATCGGCGTCACGTGCACCATCGCCTGCTGCGGCTGGGCATCTCGCAGGGGAGCGCCACGCTGGTGCTGTGGGCGGCCTCTGCGCTGCTGGCGGCGGTCGGGGTGCTGCTCGCCGCGCTGGCGAGCTAGCCCTCGGGCCCGAGGGACCGCGAGGCCAGGTACCAGCCCTGCAGGCTGTCCGCGCCGAAGAGCCGGCGCATCAGGCGGCGGATGTCGTCGCGGCGCGGGGTGAGGACGTAGGTGGCATTCAGGTCCGCCGGCGGATCGACGTAGCGCGGCACGCCCAGCACCACCCGCTTGATGTCCGGGCCGGTGATGAGCGGCAGCAGGGAGGCAAGGTCGCCGGCCTTGTCGCGCGGGAAGTCGGTGTGGACCGTGGCCCCCACCGCCTGCAGCGTGCGCGGCAGCTCGAAGAAGAGGTCGAGCTTCGCGAACTCGCGCCGCAGCTCCAGCAGGACCTGCTGTTGCCGATCGGCGCGCATGAAGTCGGTCAGCACTTCAACCGTGCCGTCGGGGAGCGTCAGCGTGCCCTTTCGCGCGCGTGCGTAGGCGAGGGCATGGATGCCGTCGTACTCGGCACAGCCCGGCTTCAGGACGATGCCGCGCTTGTAGCTGGTCCAGGTGTCGCCGGGCCCCTGGTAAGTGGGATCGTCGAGCGTCCCGTTCAGGCACAGCCGCAGGGGGCCGACCGCGTCGATGAGGTGGGTGAAGCCCTCGAGGTCGATGGTGGCGTAGTACTGGATATCGATCCCCAGGTAGAGGCCCACTGTTCGTTCGAGGGTCCGCAGGCCACAGGCGACTCCATCGGCGGCCGGCATGTCCGGGCACCAGCGGGCCGGGTCGTTGCCCGCCTCGGTCGACAGCGCGTTGATCTTGTTGGGGTAGAGACCGTCGGGATAGACGCTGCGATCGGGTAGCGGCGTCATCACCGTGTCGCGCGGGACCGAGATCATGGCCGCCGTCTTGGCCACCGGATCGACGCTCACCGCCAGGATGGTGTCGGTCAGCGCCTCGTCCCGACCCGGGCCGCTGTCGATGCCGAGCAGCAGGAAGTTGATGCGCTCGGTCCCGTTCCACGCGTACTCCGGCCGGTTTAGGGGTCCGCCGTTCCCGAGACCGTGCCCGTCGCCCTCGCTGCTTCCCTGGCCGCCGAAGACGTCGCCCAGGGTGCTGTTGATCTCCGTCAGCAGCAGGCCCGCCCAGGCATGCATCACGATGGTGACCGCCATCATGACCGCCACCACGGCCAGCGTGCCGGCCCGGCGGGCCGAGGGAAGCTGGAGCCGGGCGCGGGATGCCACCGCATCGGCCGATGCGGACGCGGCGTGCACAGGGAACGCCGTCTCGCGCTGCCCGGTCGCTGTGGGCCGCGCCAGGCCGACCTGCCCGATCGCCAGCAGCCGCCACGCGAGCAGCGCCGCGTCGAGCACCACCAGCGCGGTCAAGAACGTGGCCGACAGGACGCTGTTCAGCACCTGCGAGCCGCCCGCCAGCAGCATCCCCAGCGCGACCAGGATGAGCAGCGCCACCGGCAGCGCAAACAGCGCGGCGAGGCGGCGACTGCCGGCGTAGGCCTGTCCGAGCCCCGGGAAGAGGAACGACAGGAACGCCGCCAGCGCGGGATGGCGAGAGCTCCGCGATTCGATCATCGACACCAAAACGCCGCGGGCCATCCGCGCGTTGCGCGGCTGCACCCATTCTCTGGGCGGGAGGGGCAGTCTACCACTGGGTGCTCGCTCGGTCGGCGAGCGGACTTAGACCATCTTTGTGGTGCCCGCGCGCGACGCCGTGGGTACTACGGTTCGGTTCGGTGCACTGGTACCTTTGCGGCCCTTCGGATGGGACCCTTAGACTAGCCGCGGTCGGTGCCGAGCGGCTGCCCCGTCAACGTCCCACCCCATCCATCAGGACGACGTGCCACCAGAGCTCATCTTCCTCATCGTCAGCGCAGCCGTAGCCGTCCTGCTGGGGGCCGGCGCGGTGGTGGCTGCGCTCCGCAGCCGGCGCGCGGCCGAGGCGGCGGGCGACCAGTTGCAGCTTCCCGACGCCGCCCCTCAGCCCGACAAGTACGACGGTGGTGCCGGCGAAGTCGAGCGGCGCAGCCGCCGAAGCTACGCCACGGCCGTGCGCGTCCTCTGGTGGGTGTCGATTGCCGGCGTCCTGATCGGCGTCGGCCTGTCGGATGCGTACGACGCCTCGCAGGCGGGCATCTATGCCGTGGGCGCGGTGGCGGTCGGCGCCGTGGTGCTGCTGCACGACCTGCTGCCGGAGCGCTTCCGCACCGCGCCGGTCGTGACCATCGAGATCCTGCTGGCCCTTGGCCTGACCACGGCCCTGGTGGCCCTCACCGACTTCGGCACGTCGCCGTTCGCCTTCGGCTACAACCTGGTGGCAGTGGCGGTTGCGCTGGCGCTGGGCGGGCCGATGGCGCTGGTCGTGGCCGCGCTGGCGACCCTGGCCTACCTCGGCGTGCTGGCCGTCGACCCGTCGCTGCCGCAGTACGGCACCGCCGACCTGCTGCGCTTCGGCCTGCAGATCGGCTCCATCTGGCTGCTGGCCTACGTGGCCGGCGTGTTCGCGTCTGGCGAGCGGCGGATGCGGGCGCGCGTCCTCCAGATGTCACGCACCGACGAGCTGACCGGGCTCTACAACCGTGGGCAGCTGTTCCCGACGCTCGAGGAGGAGGTCCAGCGCACGCGGCGCAGCGAGCGCGGCTTCTGCCTGCTGATGATCGACCTGGACGGCCTGAAGGCCGTCAACGATTCCTATGGCCATCATCGTGGTGACGAGGTGCTGCGCCAGCTCGGCAACGTCTTCCGCCACTCGATCCGGCTGGTCGACACCGCCTACCGCTACGGTGGCGACGAGTTCCTGGTGCTGCTGCCGGAGACCGACTTCGCCGGCGCCTTCGTGGTGGCCGAGAAGATTCGGATGGGGGCCGAGGAGATCGGCCTGGTGGCAGGCGGTGGCGAGCTGCTGACAAGCGTCAGCATCGGCCTGGTGTCATGCCCGGAGGACGGGACCAGCGTCGAGGAGCTGATGATCGCGGCCGACCGGGCCATGTACCAGGCCAAGTCACTCGGCAAGAACCAGGTGAGCGGCAATCCGCGCCCACGACGGCTGGTCTACAGCCCCGACGGCGACGCCGCCGCCCCTCGGCCTGAGGCTCCCTCCGCCCCGGCGGTGACAGCGGAGCGATCCGCTCCCGAGGCCGCCGAGGCGGCAGCGATCAGCGTCGAGCCGGAGCCCGTCGCCGCCGCTGGTCCGATCCCGATGGGGCCGATCGTCAGCGAAGGCGCACCGGTCCAGGCCGAGGTTGCGCCGCCGGCGGTCGAGGTTGCGCCAGCGCCGGTAGCCGCTACGACGGGTGCGCCGGCTGCCACTGCAGAGGGTGGCGACGAGGATGAGGCCGATCCCAGCGAGGTCCGGCGGCAGATCGCAGCGGCGCGTCGCAACATGGACCCGGACCACCAGATCCGGCGCGCGATGGACGCGTTCCTCTCGCCGACGCGCCCGAACGACCCGCCGAACTAGCCGTTCCGCTCTTGGCGGCGGCTCAGTGCTCCTTGACGGTGGTGTAGAGCGGCAGAATCTCGCGCCACACGACGCCGGGTGGCAGGACCACGGTGTCGCCGCCGTGGAGGTACGTCCATCGCGTCCGGCTCTGCGCCGTCGGCCGCGACCAGTGCACGGCGATCGCCCGCCCGGCGACGTACAGCGTGGCACGCCCCTCGCCGACGAGGTGGTGGTAGCGACGGGGATAGCCGCCCGGGTCGTGCGGGCCGTAGACGATGTCCTCGCGGACGTACTGGACCATGACGCTGGTGGCCGCCAGCACTCGATGGGTGCCGGCGTCGACATGCTCCTGGCCGGCATCGTTGCGGCGCCACGCGTCCAGCTGGGCATCCCACTCCCAGCCGAAGTTCCAGAAGCTGTTGGTGAAGAACTGGACGTGCGCCACGGGCCGGCCGGCGGGCAGCTTCACGTCGGGCTCGAAGCGGAACGGAGCCCGCAGGTCGCCGGTACGGGCCGCCAGCCGGTCGATCGCCTGGTTGTGCCCGAAGTCGTTGCGGACCTTCTGCAGGTCGGCGTAGAGATTGTGGGGTGCTGGCCGGTCGTGGCTGCGCAGGTAGTACGGCCATTGGCCGGTGATGCCGTTGATGTACGGCAGGTGCGCCGCGTGGTAGCGCCGCACGCCCTCTCCACCGGCGCCGAACATGAACGGCAGCACGTGCATGTCCTGCCACAGGTCGATGCTGTAGTAGCGACCGGATCGTACCGGGCCGACGAGCCCATCGGCCTTGCGGCAGAGGTAGATGCCGGTGAAGCGCGTGACGTCACCCTCGACGGTGGCCTCCACCACCATGTCCGCCAGGCCCAGGTTCGTCACCGGGCGCGCCAGCGGATGGTTCTCGATCTGGACCGCCAGGGCCGGGCGCTTGAGCCGATGCCGATCCGTCAGCGCCAAGCCGTCGAGCGGGCACCGGGCTGCCGGCTCGGGCGTGGCGCTCGGCGTCGGCGCCGGACTGGGGGTTGCCGATGGCGTCGGGGACGGCTTGGCGACGCTTGGCAGCGGCGTGGGGATCGGTGAGGGCGGCCCCGTGAACGCCAGCCAGCCTCCCCCCACGATCGCGAGCAGGAGGACGGCTGCGGCGCCGAGCATGGCGGGCCGTGACCGCAGCAGGTCCATCGGCCGCCCATCCTAGCCGAGTCGGCGGTGGGGCCGAGGGCCCCTGCTAGACTCGGCCGGTCATGGCCGGCTTCTCGACCCGAGCGATCCGTGCGGCCAGCCGCGTGCCCGCCGCGCCACAGCCGCCCGTCAACGTCCCCATCTACCAGAGCAGCACGTTCGAGGTCTCGAGCGCCGGCGAGCTGGCCGAGCTGCTGGAGTTCGCGCGGCCCGGCCATTCGTACAGTCGCTACTCGAATCCCACGCACGCGGCCCTCGAGGACGCCCTGGCCGAGCTGGAGGGCGCCGAGGCATGTCATGTCACGGCCTCCGGCATGGCGGCCATCCACGCCGTCATGCTCTCGACGCTCAGCGCCGGCGACCAGGTCCTGATCCCCGGTGCCGTGTACGGAGGCGTCATCGGGCTGGCGCACGCGGTCCTCGAGCGCTCCGGGATCGAGGCGGTCGCGGTGGACACCACCGACGCCGAGGCGGTCCGCGCCGCCATCGGCGACCGCACCCGGCTGCTGTGGCTGGAGACGATCAGCAACCCGACCACTGCCATGGCCGACGTCGGCCGCCTCGCCGCCATGGCGCACGAGCGCGGCATCACGGTGGCGGTGGACAACACGTTTGCCTCGCCATACCTCGCCAACCCGCTCTCGCTCGGCGCCGACGTGGTCGTGCACTCCACCACGAAGTACGTGGCCGGCCATTCGGACATCACCGGCGGCGCCATCCTGGGCAGCGGCGAGCGGGTCGACGCCGCGCGCCGGATCGTCATCAACGCCGGCGGCAACGCGGCTCCGCTGGAAGCCTTCCTGGCGCTTCGGGGCCTGAAGACGCTCGCGCTGCGCATGCAACGTCACTCGTCGAACGCGCTGTGCGTGGCCCGTGCGCTGCAGGACGCGCCCGGTATCGGTGCGGTGCTGTACCCCGGCCTCGAGTCGCATCCGCAGCATGAGCTGGCGATGCGAACCCTGCGCGACGGCATGGCCGGCGGGATGCTCAGCATCGATCTCGCCGGGGGCCGTGCCGCGGGTGAGCGGTTCCTCGATCGGCTGCAGGTCGCCGTCCACGCGACCAGCCTCGGCAGCGTCGAGACGCTCTGCAGCCACCCGGCGTCCTCGTCCCATCGGCAATTCGGCGAGGACGACCTTGCGCACGCGGGGCTGACCGCGGGCATGGTCCGCGTCTCGGTCGGCCTGGAGGATCCGGAGGACCTGGTGGCCGATCTGACGGTCGCCGCAGCACCCTAGGCCCGCACCGCATGACGAGCGTGGTCGACGTCTGGCGCGCGATCGATCCCGAAGCGCGCCTGCTCGCCGGGCCCCCGACCGGGCTGGTCCGGCCGATTCGCTCCGTGCTGCGCAGCCGGGCGACGCCGCCGCATCTGCCCGATCCGGCCGAGGCGGCACTGCTGATCGTCGACGCAGCCGCGCTGGGGCTGCGCGACACCGCCGACCTGTTCGCCGCCCTGGCCGAGGCACGGCTCGAGCCGGCCGCCATCCTGCTGCCCGGCGCGGCGAGCCTGGATGTGGCCGATGCGCCGCTGCCAGTCCTTTCCAGCGCCCAGCCGATGACCCGTCTGGCCGCCGACGCGGCCGCCTACCTGGCCGACGAGCCCGGTTCCCTGGCGCGGCTGGCCATCGACCTGCGGCTGGCATGTGCCGAGGCGGCGCTGGCGGAGCCGCAGCTCTCGACACCGGCCGGTCTGGTCGCCGCCCGCCTGGACCGTGGCGTCGCAGTCGCCGTCGACGGCACGTTGGCGACCCTGCATCCGCGCTCGGCGGGCCGCGCACTCGCCGCCAGGTTCGCGGCGCTGCATGCCCGCCTCCTGTCGGCCGGCGGCGCCGGGTCGCGTGGACCACAGCGTCAGTCGCGTGAAGGCCTGTGGCTGGCCGAGGGCCGTATCCGCCACGGCGCCTCGGTCTGGCTGTTCGACGACCGGCCGCTGGCCGCGGTCGACGAGGTCGCGGTCGAGGCGCTGACCGCCACCTCGCGTGCCCTGCTGCGGCGGCCAGCGGCTGACGTGCTGTTGCGCCCCGCTCAGCGCGGCGTCCGGCCGGTGCCGGCGTCGCCGGCAGGGGATCCACTTGACGCCACCCTGCTGGCCGTGGCGCTGGCGAACGGTCGTGTGGCACCGGCGGCCCGGGCCCTGGGGGTGCATCGCAACACGGTGCTCTACCGGCTTCGTCGCGCCCGGGCGGAGCGCGGCGTCGACCCGCGCCTGCCAGAGGACGCGCTGCGGATCCTGACCGACCGAAGGTCGCCGCACGCATGACCAGCCGTTACTCGACGAGATCCGTTGTGCACACTGCACAACAAATCAACGACGTCCAACGGCGAAGCCGCCGTGCCATCGGGCTCCGTGGCGCCTAGGCTCTACGGGTCCCATTCGGGGCAGCCATCCACACCAGAGGAGCCGATCGACCGATGCCGTCCAAGGAGCTGAACGCCGCCCTGAAGCTGGCCGAGGAGCGCAACCTGCGCTTCGTCAGCCTGCAATTCACCGACATCGTGGGGGCGGTGAAATCGGTCCAGGTGCCGATGCACCAGCTCGAGGAGGCGGTCGAGCACGGGAAGTGGTTCGACGGCTCCAGCATCGAGGGCTTCGCCCGCATCGCCGAGTCGGACATGTTCCTGGTGCCGGACCTGTCGACGTTCGCCGAGATCCCCTGGGAGCCGGGCCGCGAGCCCGACGGCAGCGAGCGCGCGACCGGTGCGGCGCGCGTCATCTGCGACGTCTTCACCCCCAATGGCGAGCCATTCCCCGGTGACCCGCGCTGGGTCCTGCGGCGGCAGCTCGATCGGGCCAAGCAGCTTGGCTACGTCCTGAACACCGGGCCCGAGCTCGAGTTCTTCCTCCTGCGCCGCAGCGAGACCGACGTGGAGACGCTGCCGCACGACGCGGCCGGCTACTTCGACCTCTCCGAGGACCTGGGGACCGAGGTTCGCAAGGAGATGATGAACGACCTCGAGGCCTTCGGGATCAAGGTCGAGACCGCGCACCACGAGGTCGCCACCGGCCAGCACGAGATCGACTTCGAGTACGCCGATGCCCTCCGCACCGCCGACAACGCGGTGACCTTCAAGACCACGCTCAAGGCGGTGGCCGCCCGGCACGGGCTGTACGCGACCTTCATGCCCAAGCCGTTCTTCGGCATGAACGGCAACGGCATGCACACCCACCAGAGCCTGTGGGACGTCAAGAAGGGTCGCAACGCCTTCGCCGACGAGAAGGACGACTACGGGCTGTCCGACACGGCCCGCAGCTACATCGCCGGCATCCTGGAGCACGCCCGCGGCATGATCGGGGTGCTGGCACCGCTGGTGAACAGCTACAAGCGGCTGGTGCCCGGCTACGAGGCCCCGGTCTACATCGGCTGGGCCCGGATCAACCGCTCGGCACTGATCCGGATCCCGCAGATCAGCAAGGGCCAGATGAACTCGACCAGGATCGAGCTGCGCTGCCCGGACCCGTCCTCGAACCCGTACCTGGCCTTTGCCTGCATGCTGGCCGCCGGCCTGGATGGCATCGAGCGCAAGCTCACGCCGCCGGCACCGGTCGAGGAGAATCTCTACCACTTCGATGCCGCCAAGCTGGCGAGCCGCAAGATCAGGCAGCTGCCAGGTACGCTGCGCGAGGCGCTGGACGAGCTCCAGGCCGATGCGGTCATCGGCGAGGCGCTCGGCGAGCACGTCTACGAGCGGTTCGTGGAGGCCAAGACCGAGGAGTGGGACGAGTACCGGATGCAGGTCACCTCGTGGGAGGTGGAGCGCTACCTGGAGGCCTTCTAGCGACCACTCTCGCCCGGGCGTCTGCCCGCGCCCGCAGGTGAGCGGGCTCCGCCTCGCCTTCCTGGGTGATCCTGGGAGCGTTCACCTGCACCGCTGGCTGGCCGCGTTCGTCGCGCGTGGTCATGCCGTCTGCCTCCTCGAGCCGCACGGCCACCCGGCTGACGATGCCGGACCGCCCGCCGGCGTCGAGCGACTGCAGTTCCGCTCGGTCCAGGCCGACCGCTCGCCGATGGGTTTGTGGCGGGCGCGCGCCGACCTGCGGCGCACCCTGGCCGCCTGGCGGCCGCACGTGCTGCACGCGCACTACGCCCGCAGCCCGGCCTGGCACGCCTGGCTGTCGGGGTGGCGACCCTACGTGGTGACGGTGTGGGGCTCGGAAGTCCTGCGTGCAGCCGAGATGCCGCGGCTCGGACGGCTGTTCACGCGGCTGGCGCTGCGTGACGCGGCGCTGGTGACGGCCGGCACGGAGCAGCTCGCGGCGGCGGCCGTGCGCCTGGGCGCGCGCCCCGAGCGCGTGCGCCATGCCGAGTTCGGGATCGACACCCTGCGCTTCCACCCCGGGATGGCAGGCGCGCAGCGCGCCGAGTTGCGGGCCGAGCTGGGGCTCGGCGACGCCCGGGTGGTCGTCTCGCCGCGCATCCTGGCTCCGCTGTACCGGCACGAAGTGGTGATCGAGGCGCTGGCGCGCATGCCCGCGGACGTGCTGGTCCTCTCCAGCGGCATGCGGGCCGATCCCGCCGAGCGCCAGCGGCTCGAGGCGCTGGCGCGGCAGCTCGGCGTCGCCGAACGATGGCGCATCTTGCCGGCCATGGACGCCGATCGGATGGCGGACCTCTACCGCCTGGCCGATGTGGTCGTGTCCGTACCCGAGAGCGACGCGATGCCACAGAGCGTGATGGAGGCCATGGCCACCGGGACGCCGGCGGTCGTCAGCGACCTGCCTGATCCGCGCGGGTGGCTTGGCGACCTGACACCGCAGCTGATCGTGCCGGTGGGTGACGCCGCCGCGACCGCGGCGGCAATGCAGCGTGCGCTGGCCCTGTCAGGCGGGGAGCGGCGCGCCTTGGGCGAGGAGCTGCGCCAACGCGTCATCGAGCGCGCCGACGCGACACGCAGCATGGACGAGGTGGAGGGCTGGTACCGCGAGCTGGCGGAGGCTCGCCACGGGCGCCGTGGCGGGCGGGCTGGCGCCGGATGAGCGACCGTCCCAGCTTCGGCTCGCAGGTGGCGCGGGTCTACGCTGCGCGACTGGTGCAGTTCGGCTGCACGGTGGCGGTGGCCTTCCTGCTGGCTCGCCTGCTCGGGCCGAGCGGTCGCGGGGAGTACTCGCTCCTGCTGCTCCTGCCCTCCACGCTGTTTGCGCTGGGCCAGCTGGGGCTGCCGTCGGCCCTGACCTACTTCGCCGGCAGCGGGCGTTCGGTGGCCTCGCTGGCGGCGGCGGCCGCGGTGGTCGCCACCGTGCTGTCCGCCGTCCTGGTGGCCGGCAGCTTGGCGGCCCTGCCGACCCTGCACCCCGCGCTGTTCGCCGCCGCCCCGCTGGGGCTCCTGCAGGTCGCCACCGTGGCGCTGCCGATCCTGCTGGCCACCTCGTTCTTCGGCTCCATCCTGTGGGGCCGACAGCTGGTGCGGCCGTACAGCCGCGTGCTGGCGAGCCAGTCGCTCGGCTGGCTGCTGGCGGTCATCGGCCTGGTGGGCGTGGCCCACCTGGGGGTGACCGGCGCGCTGTCGGCGTACCTGCTGGTGACCGGGGTGGGCGCCGCGGCAGTGGTGGTGCTCGTACTCCGTGAGCGGTCGCGCGCGGCCGCCGATGAGCCGCCCGCCGGGGCCGTCAACCTCGGCGCGTTGCTGGGGTACGGCCTGCGCCTCTACCCCGCCGGCGTGTCGACCTTCCTGAGCTACCGCGCCGACCTCTTCCTGCTCAGCGCGCTGCGCGGCGACGCGGCGGCCATTGGCCTGTACGCCCTGGCAGTGTCACTGGCCGAGATCACCTTCCAGGTCCCGGACTCGGTGGCCACCCTCTTCTATCCGCGGGTGGCCGGCGCCGAGCGGGAGGAGGCGGACCGCCTGGCGCCCTCGATCGCACGCTTCAGCCTGCTGCTCACCGGCCTCGCCGCCGTGGCGCTCATCCCGATGGCGTGGCTGGCCATCCGGATCGTGCTGCCGGGCTACGACGGCAGCCTGCTGCCCTTCCTGCTGCTGCTGCCCGGCACGGTGGCGCTGGGGCTGTCGAAGGTGCTGTCGGGCTACATCTCGGGGCTTGGGCGGCCCGAGCCGGTGGGCATCATCGCGATGGTGGCGCTGGGGGTGAACCTGGTCGTCAACGTCGTCCTCATCCCGCCGCTGGGCATCGCCGGCGCCGCACTGGCCTCGATGATCTCGTACAGCCTGCACGCCGCGCTGACCGTGTGGCTGGCCAGCCGTCTGTCAGGCGTCCGGCCGCTGGAATTCGTCACGCCCGGACGGGCCGAGGTCAGCCGGCTGGTCGAGCGGCTCGCCAGCCTCTGGCCCAGCCGCGCCGGCTGAGGCCGCCCGCCCGCCCGGCAGCGACCAGGCCAGGCCCGCCAGCAGCGCCACCGCCAGGACGTCGCCGTTCATGGTCCGGTAGGGCCGATACAGGTCGTTGCCGAACAGGGTGGCCATGGCCACGAACCCGATCAGCGCCAGGGCCACCGCGACGCCGGTGATGCGCTCGGGTGCGATCGTCGATCGGCGTGTCCCCAGCGCACGCCAGAGGACCAACGCCAGGCCGATGGCGGCCAGCAGCGCGAACGGCAGCCCGTACTCGGCGGCCAGGTTCGGCAGCAGGTTGTGGGCGGACTGCAGCTCCGGCACGCTGGCATCCGGGCGGATGCGCTCGAACTCGGCCTGAAACCCCCCTGGCCCCACGCCGAGCAGCGGGGACTGCGCGGTGATCTCGGCGGCGGCGCCCACGGCTTCCAGCCGAATGCCGATGGAGCCCGAGCCGTTGTACGTGTCCGGATCCCAGGATTCGACACGCCCCTCGCCCTGCATCCCGACCAGCAGCGACTCGTAGGCGGCGGCCACTCCGGGCGCGACGACGCGAAGGGCTGCCAGTGGGTAGGGAACCACCACCGCCAGCAGCAGCGCGATCACCGCCAGCAGCGCCAGGCGACGCCGCCAGCCGCGCACCAGCAGCAGCACCATCAGCGCAGCCACCAGCGCTGCCGAGAGCCAGGCACTCTTCGTGTACGTGAAGAACAGCGCGAGGATGATGAGGCCGATCGCGGCCCAGCCGACAAGGGTCGCGACCCGGCGCCGGCTGGCCCAGGGCCACGCGAACACGACGCTGGCGGCCGCCGGCAGGGCAACCACCAGCATCGTGCCGAAGATGCCGACGTTGAAGTAGGTCAGCCGCGCGAACAGCATGCGC
Organism: Candidatus Limnocylindria bacterium; assembly: GCA_036556325.1. Taxonomy (GTDB): domain Bacteria; phylum Chloroflexota; class Limnocylindria; order QHBO01; family QHBO01; genus DASSCW01. Next base: position 53,138 of record DATBJR010000043.1, read on the forward strand.
TGCTCGTACAGGTCGCGGGGCCCCACCACGATCAGCAGCCAGGCGAAGTTGAGGAGCGTGGCGACCACCACTCCGGCCGCCACCGCCAGCAGCGCGGCGGACACCTGGCGCAGGGTGGGCCGCAGGGCGAAGGCGACCGCGAACAGCGCGAGCGGCTCCAGCACGCCGTGCAGCGTGATGTTGACCGCGTCGTCGCGGGAGGGCGCGGCCAGCGTCGCGACCACGGCAAGGCCGGCTCCCAGGATCATTGCGATCCAGGTCGGCCACCGGTTCCGCTCCTCAGCACGATCAGGGGTGCGGTCGAGCAGCGCGCCGACCGCCAGCGCTGCGATCACGATCGTCGCCGGCAGGACCTGGACAGGGCCGACCACCGCCTCGGCGCGCGCGACGTTGACGATGGGCAGGGCGGCCGCCAACAGCAGCAGCCCGGACCAGGGCCGAGCCACCGCCAGGACGACCATCGCCGCCGCCAGCGTCGCCGCCACCACGGCGGCCGCCACGCCGAGCGCCGGGGGCGCCTCGACCGGCCGGTAGGCACCGGCCATGGCCAGGGCGGCCACCGCGAGGGCCAGCGCGCCACCGGCAGTCCAGCGCACGGCGGTCGTCACGTGAGCCGCTCGACGATCTCGGCCGCCCGGTCGTCCCACGTCGAACCGGGCGCCACCGCGAGCGCGCGTGCCGCGGCAGCCAGCCGCTCGGCGAGCGCGGCGTCGCGCAGGACCGACAGCAGGCCGGCCGCGATGGCGGCGGCGTCATCGGCCACCAGCAGTCCTGCGCCCGACGGCGCCAGCAGGGCAGCCGTCTCGGCCGCCGCGGTGGCGACCACCGGCTTGCCCAGTGACAGGTAGTCGGCCAGTTTCACCGGCCGCGCCAGGTCGGTGTAGCGGTTGATCGGCCTGGGGATCACGCAGGCGCGCGCTGCCCCAAGCAGTCGCGGCAGGTCGCCCCGGCTGCCGGCCACGAGGTCGACCCAGTCCGGCAGGCTGCCGGCCGTGGAGCCGCTGACCACCAGCAGCCGCGCCGCCGGCAGCTCGGCGCGCACCAGCGCCATGGCGTCGAGCAGGCGGTCGAAGCCGTCGGCCGCGTTCAGGGCGCCGACGTAGGCCACGATTGGCTGTTCCCCGGCGCCCAGGTCCGGCTGCCGCGGATCGGTCCCTGGCGGCAGGAGCACCGCTCGACGCAGCCGCAGGGCCGTCGCAAGGCCCGACGACGGGGCGAAGGGCACCGTGGCCAGCCGGCGCAGGAGGCGGATGCTGAAGCGCCAAGCCAGGTCGGACAGACGCTGGCGGAACGAGCCGGGCGGGTAGAGATCGCGGAAGAGCTGGTAGGCGTCACGAAAGTAGATCCCCACCGGGCGCCGCATGGCCCGCGCGGCGGCGAGTGCCAGCAGGTCCCATGGCATGCTGGCGCCGGTGGGCGACTCCACGTAGACGGCATCCACCCGGCGGAGCTGCCAGAGCACGTTGGGCAGGGCCGCGAGGCGCTGCCAGCGGCCGCGATCGGCGCGGACGAGGCGAGCTCGGCGCTCCAGGGCGTCGGCCAGCAGCGCGATCCGCACCCGCGGGGCGCTGGCCGGGATCCTGGCGTCGTACATGCCGTACAGCAGCAGGCTGGGGCGCCGGGGTGGCGAGTCGCGATGAGGCGCAGAGCCGTTGGCCATGCGAACGCGCCTAGCGCCAGGTGCCGGGGTTGGCCGCCTCGCCCTCGCTGTCGGTGCCGCGGCGCCCGGCCTCCGCGGCGGCGTCGATGATGCGCCACGCCTCCTCCACGCCCAGCCAGCCGGAAACCTCGGTCGGACGACCCTCCAGCTCCTTGTAGATATCGAAGAAGTTTTCGATCTCACGCAGGCGATGCGGCGAGAGGTCCTCGAGCGTCTCGGTCTCGTCCCAGCGAGGGTCGTCGTGGGCCACGGCCAGGATCTTGAAGTCGTGGCCCTTCTCGTCCTTCATGTCCAGCACGCCGACCGGGCGGGCGCGGACGATGCAGCCGGGGAAGGTCGGCTCGCTGATCACCACCAGGACGTCCAGCGGGTCGCCGTCATCGGCCAGGCTGCCATCGATGAACCCGTAGTCGCACGGATAGTGCACGCTCGAGTACAGCACGCGATCGAGGACGAATCGGTGCCGCGCGTGGTCGTACTCGTACTTGTTGCGGCTGCCGGAGGGAATCTCGACGGTGACCTGGATCGGCTCGCGCGCTGGCCCCATGGCGCGAGTATGCGGCATGGGACCCGGTGGCGGCCGTGGTCGAACTCAGGGCAGGTGATCGAAGGCCCAGCTGAGCTGCTGGGCGAGGACCGTCGTGATGGTGGCGGTCAGGTGCCCGTTGTTCCGGTAGACGAGGTAGTCGCCCAGGATCAGCGGGCACGAATCGGCGCGGCAGAGCCAGGGGATGGTCGGGATGAGGTGTGCGCCGCTGGCCGCCGTGGTGCGGTGCTCGAGCTCCTCGTAGGCGCTGCTCACCAGGCGACGGCGCGGCACGGTGCAGGCCTCGACGCGCCCCTCGGTGGCCAGGCAGCGCGGCGGGTCGAAGTGGAAGTGCGGCGATTCGCCGATGAGCACCACCCGCTCGGTCAGCCCGCGCAGAGCGGTCAGGGTGCGGAGCATGCCTGACTCCCACCCGGCATAGGCATTCGTGGGCAGCGGTTGCCCGCTCGCGCTGACCAGCTGGTAGTTGCGCGAGCCCGCGACGAAGATGATCGCCGGATGCTCGCGCGCGATGACGTCCATCGCCAGCGGGCGCCATTGGTCGCACTCCGTCAGGGGTCGGTCGAGCGAGGGCCGCCAGACGGAGACCTCGAACGGGGGGCAGGCGACCTTGATGACGGGCACCACCCGCCAGTGGCGGTCCGCCGCCATCAGCTCGATGGCCGGCAGCCACATGGCCGCATGCGAATCGCCGTACAGCACGACGGTGGTGCTGCCCTGCTGGTCCCCGACGACGCACGGATCGGGCTGCGTCTCGACGATCAGGGTGACGCAGGTTTCCTGGCCGATGGGCCCCCGATCGTCGCGCGCCTGGGCCAGCGTCGGTCGCAGGCCCTCGGGGATCGGCCCGGCGAGGATCGGCTGAAGCAGGGCCGGCTGCGGATCACCGCTGGCCGGCAGGCTCGGCGCCGGGACGTCCGCGACGGGCGGCGCGAACAGGCTGCCGCTGACCAGGACGGCGGCCAGCGCCACGCCGAGCGAGGAGGTGCCGGCGAACGCCAGGGTCCGCACGGTGGCGAGGCGTGAGCCGCGGCCGACCCGGAAGGGGGTCTCGATGAACCAGGTGCTGAGCGCCGCCACCCCGATCGAGACCAGTGCCAGCGCGACCCGGACCCAGCCGCCGCCATGGCCGATGAGGAGCGGGCCCAGGATCAGGATCGGCCAGTGCCAGAGGTAGAGCGAATACGAGATGCGACCGAACCAGCGGGGCACCGGCGTCGCCAGCGCGCGTGCCGCGAGGGTCAGATGGCGCTCGCCACCCACGATGACCAGCGCGGTGCCGCCGGCCGGCAGCAGCGCCGCGAGCCCCGGGAATGGTGTGGATGGGCTGATCAGCAGCACGCCTGCGCCGATGAGCGCCAGCCCGAGGGCCGTGGCCGTCGACGCAACGAGCGTCGGCCAGCGGGCCGGGATGGCGAGCACCCCCAGCGCCGCCAGCGCGCCCAGGGCGAGCTGCCAGGCGCGGGTCGGCAGTGAGTAGAACGCCCACGGCGCGTCGACCTGGGTGATCCACAGCGAAAGCGCGAACGAGGCGACCGCCACCGCCACGGCCACCGCCCACAGGCGACGCACGGCCCACAGCCGGGCTGCAACCAGGAGCAGGAGCGGCCAGAACAGGTAGAACTGCTCCTCCACGCCCAGCGACCAGTAGTGGAGCAGCGGCGACGGGGCACTCTGCGCCGCGAAGTAGTCGGTCGCCACCAGGGCAAAGCGGTAGTTCGACACGTAGACCGCGGCCGCCGCTCCGTCGCGCGCGACGTCCGGGAAGTCGATGTCGGGCAGCAAGATCCACGAGGCGACCAGCGTCACGGCGATCGCGACCAGTGCAGCGGGCAGCAGCCGGCGAGCGCGCCGGGCGTAGAAGCGCGGCAGGTCGATCCGCCCCGAGCCGCGCAGCTCGCGCAGCAGGAGGCCGGTGATGAGGTAGCCCGAGATCACGAAGAAGACGTCGACGCCGATGAAGCCGCCCTGCAGGAAGGGGAGTCGGGCGTGGAAGGCCAGCACGGCCAGGATGGCGACGGCGCGAAGGCCTTCGATATCGGGCCGGAAGTGCTCGCCGCCGACGCTCGAGACGGCGGCATCCCACGCGGACGCCTCCGTCGACGCAGCGCGCGCGGGGGTCACTTCCGCCGCGCGCGGAGCATCCACCAGAAGAAGCGCGGGTCGTCCCAGAGGTAGCGGCGCGCCAGGCGGCGCGGATCATGGACGAGCCGATACGCCCATTCCAGGCCGACCCGCGTCATCCACGCCGGCGCGACCGGTTGCCTGCCGCCGAGCACGTCGATCGCCTGGCCGATGCCGACCATCACTGTGCGTGGCAGCGCGGCGGCGTGGCGCGCCATCCAGCGATCCTGCTTCGGCGAGCCAAGCCCGACGAACAGGACCTGCGGATCGGCATCGGCCAGCAGCCGCACCGCCGCCTGGTCGGCCTCGCCGCCGATTGCGAAGCCCATGGGCGGCGAGGTCGCGGCCCGCACATCGCCACCCAGCTCGCGCAGCCGCTGCGCCGCCGGCTGGGTGGCGCCCGGCAGCCCGCCCATCAGCGCCAGGCGCAGCCGGTCGGGGTGGCGCGCCAGCGCGGCCGGCAGCAGCCGTCCGGTGATGCTGCCGCGCAGCGGGCTGCCCGCCAGGCGCGCGCCGTACACCACACCCATGCCATCTGGCACGCGTAACCGCGCCCCGTCGATGATGGCGCGGAAGGACGGGTCGCGATGCGCGCGGACCACGTAGTCGACGTTGGTGGTGACCACGTACCCGCCGCTGCCCTCCCGCGCCCAGCCGGCGATGGTCTCGACGGTGCCCTCGAAGCCGATGTCGTCGACGGCAATGGAGTCGATCTGCACCCTGGGACGGGTGGCCGGTGCATCGGTCGCGCGGCGGTCCGACGAGGCGATGGCAGGAATGTTGCTTTCCAAGGGCTGTTAGCCTAGCGCGCGCGATCCTCGCCGCGCCCGCCACCGGGGGGTGACAGGAGGTCCAGCTCCCGCCCGTGCTGCCAACGTTCCTGATCGGTGGTGCGCCGAAGGCCGGCACCACCGCGCTGTGGGCGCTGCTCGACGCGCATCCCGAGGTCTTCATGACGCGGATGAAGGAACCGCGCTTCTTCACGCGCAACCTGAACGAGCCCGCGCCCGGCGTCCACATGATCGGGCCACCTCGCCGCGTGAACTTCGACCGCGGGATCGACTGGTACCAGTCGCTGTTCGCGGGCAGCGAGGGCGCGCTGGCGCGCGGAGAGGCGAGCCCGCAGTACATCGGCGCGCAGGATGGGCCGGAGATCATGGAGCGCTGGGTGCCGGGGGTGAAGATCGTGTTCGCCCTGCGGCAGCCGGTCGAACGTGCCTACTCGCAGTACTGGCAGCATTGGAAGAAGGGCTGGCGGATGGCGCCCTTCGAGCGGCTGCTCGAGGACGAGCCGAGCCTGCGCTATCTCGAGTACATGAGCCGCTATGCCCAGCATCTCGAGCGCTATCGCCACGCTTTCGGCCCGGAACGGGTTCATCTCGTCCTGTTCGACGACCTCCGCAAGGAACCGCAACGGGTCTACCGGGAGCTGTGCCGCTTCATTGGCGTCGATGACACGTTCCAGCCCGCGTCGTACGACGAGGCCTACAACGAGTTCACGTCGCCGCGGTTTCGCTGGCTGCAGCGCGGGCTGATGGCGACGCACTTCGCACGGTTCGGCCGGCTCGTCCCGAGCGGCGCGCGGCCGCGGCTGCGCCGGCTCCGCCTCCGGGTCGAGGGCATGAACCGCAGCGCCAGCCGCTATGTGCCGCTCGACCCTGCATTGCGCGCGCGGCTGACGGAGCGCTTCGAGGACGACATCGCCTACGTGGAGCGCCTCACCCGGCCACTTCCCGAATGGCGAGCGCGCTGATTCAGCCGGTGCGGCTCCAGGCGCCCAGGTCGCGACCGATCAGCTCGCCCAGGGCGGCGACCTCCGGGGCGAGCTCGGCAGTCAGCCGGCGACGGAGCTCGGCATCCATCGGCCGTCGCGCCTCCGGGACGCTGTTGGCGCTCACGACCGTGTCCCGCAGGCGGTGGACCAACGGGAAGCGACGGAGCAGCGGGACGACCCGGCGCAGCGGGCCCGGCGGGCGGTAGATCAACCGCTGCAGCACGCCGGAGCGCGCCCGGCGATTCGGATTGCGCACTCCCAGGTCAACCCCCACGTTCGGGTCAACGCGGAGGAAGGCGAACGTGCCACGCACCACGGCGGCTGCATCGGCGACCAGGTCGTCGTGGACGATGACGTGGACCCGCTCGCGACCGAAGACGTCGAAGTAGCGCTGCAGCTGCTCGGCGAAGCGGACGCTGTGCCGGTAGAACAGCGCCTCGCGCCGCAGGGCGCCCGCCGGGATGCGACGTCCAGCGCGCCGATCGGCCTCGGCGGCCAGCGCCTCGCCGAAGTCGACCAGGTCTTCCCGCTGGTTGAAGCGCAGCTGGCTGTGCTGGGCGTGCATCACGTCGACCGGGTTGCGCAGCATGACGATCGCCTGGGCCCCCGGCGAGAAGGCCTCGATCTCGCGCGCCGCGCTCGCCGAGTAGAGGTACCACGGCGAGGCCTCGCCGACGCGCTGGCCCGGGCGGGCATCGGCGAAGAGGCGAAGGTACTCGTCCTCGGTCATGCGCCGATACCGGGCATCCAGGTCCGCCCCGAAGTACATCGGCTCCTTGTGGAACGGCATGAACACCTGCGGGTGCTGGCGCAGGGACTCGTAAAGCGACGTGGTGCCCGCTTTGAAGGCACCGACGATGAAGAAATCGGGGCGCGTCATGCGGCGCGGACGCGGGAGCCGTCCAGCCAGGCCGACAGGTCGCGCCCCACCAGCTCGCCCAGCTCCCTGATCTGCGGCGCGAACTCCTCCAGCAACCGGCTTCTGAGCGTCGCGTCCATGGGAGGCCGGCTCGCGGCGGAGCTGTTCAGACGCAGCACCCGCTCGCGCACGGCATGCGCCAGCGGGAAGCGGCGGATGATGGGCACCAGCCTCAGCAGCGGACCGGGTGGCTGGTAGACGAGCCGCTGCAGGGCGCGGAAGCGGACGCGCTTGTTCGGGTTGCTGACGGCGAAGTCCGGGGCGAACGTCGGGTCCACGCCCAGGAACTCGAGCACGCGACGATAGGTGCCCGGCGTGTCGGCCACGAAGTCGTCGAAGACGATCACATGCACCCGCTCGCGGCCGAAGGCATGGAGGTAGCGGCGCAGCTGGTCGGCAAAGCGGACGCTCTCTCGGTAGTAGAGGTTCTCGACTCGCAGCGGCCCGGGTGGAAGGCGGCGGCCAGCCCGCCGTTCCGGCTCGGCGTCGAGCGCCTCACCGAAGTCGGCGATGTCCTCCTCCACGTTGAACAGCAGCTGGCTGTGCTGGGCGTACATCACGTCCACCGGGTTGCGCAGCATCACGATGATCTTCCCCCCCGGCGCGGCAGCGTGGATCTCCGTTGCCGCCGAGCGGGAGTACAGGTACCAGGCCGATGCCTCCCCGATGCGCTGGCCGGGCTTGGCGTCCGCGAACAGGGCTTCGTACTGGGCGCGGGTCATGCGCCCGTAGCGACGGGTCAGATCGTCGCCGAAGAACAGCGGCTCCTTGTGAAAGGGCATGAAGATCTGCGGGTGCGGTCGCAGGTAGTCGTACAGGGCCGTGGTGCCACACTTGAAGGCACCCACGATGTAGAAGTCCGGAATCGGCATGGATCGTCCTGCGAAGGTGGCCGAGCGTTGCCGCCCGCCCTGTTAGCCTACCGTGAGCGCGAACTCGGCGGCTCCAGCCACCGGCGGCGCCCGGTGGAGGAACCTTGAGGAGACGGCTGCTTGACTGAGGCCTGGATTCCTGCCGATCACGGCAGCGGGCAGCAGGGCCTGCGCCGCCAGGTTGCGCGCGGCCTGACCTGGACCTTCGTCCACACCTGGGGCGGCCAGCTGCTGAGCCTGCTGGTGTTCCTGGTGCTGGCCCGCCTGGTCAGCGTCAACGATTTCGGGCTGGTGGCCTACGCCGCGCTCTTCGTGGCCTTCGCCCAGCTGCTGATCGACCAGGGCTTCGGCGACGCGATCATCCAGCGGCCCAGCGTCACCCGTGGGCACATCGACACCGCCTTCTGGGTCGCGGTTGCCACCGGGCTGCTGCTGTCGGTGATCGGCGTGGTCATCGCCGCACCGCTGGCGAGTTTTCTCACCGGCAAGGCGCCGGCCGATGCGCCGCGGCTGACCCCCATCATCCAGGTCCTCTCGCTGTTGTTTGTCATCTCGTCGCTCAGCAGCACCCAGCAGGCGCTCCTGCGCCGCGAGCTGGCGTTCCGCAGCCTGGCCACCCGCGGCCTGCTGGCGCTGGGCGGCGGCGGCGTGGTGGGGATCGTCATGGCGTTCATGGGCTTCGGCGCCTGGGCGCTGGTCGGGCAGCAGATCGCGGCCGCGCTGATCGCGGTCGTCACCCTGTGGACGATCAGCCCGTGGCGCCCGGGCCTGGAGGTTTCGCGGGCGAACTTCACCGAGCTGTTCAACTTCGGCATCAAGGTCGTCGGCTCCGACATCCTGACCTTCCTGTCCCGCAACAGCGACAATTTCCTGGTCGGCATCTTCCTGGGCCCGACGCCGCTCGGCCTGTACGCGGTCGCCTATCGGATCCTGGACACGACCCAGAAGGTGCTCGTCAGCGTCTCGCGCCGGTTGGCATTTCCAGCCCTTTCGAAGCTCCAGGGCGACCGGGAGCGGATGTCGCGGGCGTACCTGCAGCTGACGCGGATCGCGGGTTCGGCCATCCTCCCGGGCTACGTCGGCCTGGCCCTGGTGTCGCCGGAGATGACCGTCGCCCTCTTCGGTGCCAAGTGGCAGTACGCCGGCGTCGTCTCCTCGGTGCTGTTCCTCATCGGCCCGGTCCTCTCGATCCAGGCGTTCTCGACCTCGCTCCTGACGGCAGCCGGCCACCCGTCGATCGTGTTCCGCTTCCGGCTGATCAGCACGATCGTCAACGTGCTCGGCTTCTTCCTGGCGGTGCAGATCGGTAAGGACATCCTGTGGGTGGCGTTTGCCTTTGCGTTGCGCGGCTACCTGCTCCTCCCGCTGAACCTGTCATGGCAGCGACGGTACGCCGGCATTCCCATTGGCGCGTACCTGCTGCAGATGCGCGGCACCGCGCTGGCCACGCTGGCGATGACGGCGGTCGTGCTGGCAGTGAAGCTGCTGCTGTACGGGGTGCTTCGACCGACGCCGCTGCTGCTCGTGGAGGTCGTCGCCGGCGCGGTGACCTTCCTGCTGGCGATGTGGCTGCTGGACCGCCGCCTGCTGCTCGAGATGTGGCGCATCACCCGCCAGAGCGTCCCCGGCCTGCGCCGCTTCTCCGGCGTGCTGCCGCGCGGTCGGCCGCGGGCGCTGGCCGAAGCCTCGCGTGAGCCCGCGGCCGAGGCGAAAGCGGATCCGCTCAGCCCATCGATCCGGGGCGACGAATGAGCGAAGACCTGGATCGAGCAGCGTCATCGGCCGCCGCAGGCAAGCCGGCTGGGCCGACGGAGCAACCGCCGGAGCTCGGCAAGGCGATGTGGGGCCTGACGGGAGCGCGGCCTGGCCTGCGGATGGCGGCCAAGTTCGCACGGCGCAACGCCATGTCGGCCGTCTTCCTGGCCAGCCGCCTGTCGCGTCGCGACAAGCGGGTGTGGCTCTTCGGCAACCACAAGGGCTTCCGTGACAACCCGCGCTACCTGGCCGAGCACATCGTGGCCGAGCATCCCGAGATCGAGGTCTGGTGGCAGGCTCGCAGCCGCCGGGAGGCGGAGGCGGCTCGCGCGGCGGGGCTCAAGGTCGTGCTGCGCAGCTCGCGGACGAGCGCACGGCTGCACCTGCGGGCCGGCGTGGCCTTCCTCTGCTCCGGCTTCATGGATCTCCGCGTGCCGCGGCTGGGCGGCGCCTACATCGTCCACCTCTACCACGGCACGGCGCTGAAGCGGATCTCCCTGGACGTCGACTTCGAGCGGTTCGTGTCCGGGTCGCGCTTCGGGCGCTGGTACGCCGCGCGGCAGCACGCGGGGCTGCAGTCGCGCCATCGCCGCGTCTCCATGGTGGTTGCGGCCGGTGAGCTGGCCAGGCGCCGCTTCGAGACGGCCTTCGGCCTGCCGCCGGAACGCATCCCGATCCTCGGTACACCGCGCTTCGACGTGATCCTGGGCGGTCCGGCCTATCGGCGCGTGGCCGGCGACGACCTGCGCGGGCGCCTGGGCATCGGCGCCGCCGACCACCTGGTGCTGTGGCTGCCGACCTGGCGCGAATCGGGCGACGCCGGCTGGCTGCCGGCCGTCGACAGGGCCGCGGTGGACAAGGCGCTCGGGGGTTCGAAGGTCCGGATGCTGGTCAAGCCGCATCCCTACGCGGACTTCGACGTCTACCGCCAGCGCCTGCCCGATCACCCGGCCCTGCGCCTGCTCCGCGAGGATGACACCGACGTCAACGCCCTGCTGCACATCGCCGACACGCTGGTGACCGACTACTCCAGCGCCATGTTCGATTACGCGCTGCTCCATCGGCCCATCCATTTCTTCGCCCCGGATGCCGCCGAGTACACCGAGGGTCGTGGCTTCTACGAGCCGTACGACGAGCTGACCGGTGGCCATCAGCATCTCGCCTGGGGCACGCTGCTGCCCGCGCTGCGAGAGGCCGCCGAAGGCACGGACGCGGCCGGCCTGGCCATGGCCGAGCGCATCGCCGCGCTCGCTGGCAACTGCGAGGAGCCAGGCAACAACGAGCGAATCTTCCGCGCCGTCGCCGAGGCCGCCGGCGTGCCGCTCCCGGACGGACGAACGGCATGAGCGAGGAGACGCCGCGCGCGATCACGGCGCCCATCAAGGCCCTCCAGGACGAGCGCGGCGCGCGTCGCATGGTCACCAGCTTCGTGCGGCGCATCGGCGGGGCCGGCATCTACTACCTCAGCCACCTGTCGCGGCGCGACCCGACAGTGTGGGTGTTCGGCAATCACAAGGGCTTCCGCGACAATCCACGCTACCTGGCCGAGCACATCGTCCATGCCCATCCCGAGCTGGAGCCATGGTGGATCGCCCGCACGCCCGCCGAGGCGCAGCTGGCCAGGGATGCCGGCCTGCACGTGGCCATGTTCGCCGGCAAGCTCGGGGCTCGCATCCAGCGGCGGGCAGGGGTGGGGTTCCTCTCGAACGCCTTCATCGACCTGCGCTCGCCGTACCTCGGCGGCGCGCTGATCGTCCACCTCTACCACGGCACCGCCCTCAAGCGGATCCTGCTGGACATGGACGTCACCCGGGTCATGCGTGGCTCGCCCCTGACGCGGGCGTTCAAGCGACTGCATCGCTGGTCGATCGCCCGCCGGCTGCGCCAGGTGGACCTGATCATGGCCGCCGGCGAGCTCGCGCGGGAGCGGTTCGTGACGGCCTTCGGCATCCCGGCGGAGCGTATCCCACCGGTCGGCACGCCGCGCTTCGACGTCATCCAGGGGGGCGCCGCCTACGACCGCGTGGTGCACGGAGACCTGCGCGCCCAGCTTGGCGTGCAGCCGGACGAGCACCTGGTGCTGTGGCTGCCCACCTGGCGCGAGCACGGGGATGCTCCCTGGCTGCCGGCGCTCGACGCCTCGACGGTCGAAGCGGCGTTCGGGCGCACCAACGTGGTGATGCTGGTCAAGACCCATCCGTATGCCGACCAGGAGGTCTACGAGCAGCGGCTGCCGCCGCATCCGAAGATCCGCCTGCTGCCCGAGGCGGACGTGGACGTCAACACCCTGCTGCGCATCGCCGATACGCTGGTGACCGACTACTCCAGCGCCTTCTTCGACTACGCCCTGCTGGAGCGGCCCATCCACTTCTTCGCCCCCGATACGGACGAGTACCGTGGTGGACGGGGACTCTACGAGCCGTTCGAGAGGCTGACGGGCGGGCAGCACCACACCGAGTGGCACTCGCTGCTGACGGCGCTGGCGGACGCGTCCCGCGGCGAGGACGAGCAGGGCATGGCCATGATGCGCCGCGTCGTCGCCTTCGCCCGCAACAACACCGAGCCGGGCAGCTGTGAGCGCATCGTGCAGACCGTGGCACAGGCGGCCGGGGTGCGGCTGCAGCCCGCCCGCGCCGACTAGGACGGCGGCGGCTCCAGGAACTTCGGCAGCAGCCGGCGCGCGGTTTCCAGGTCCTCGGCGAAGTCGATCTCGGTCCACGCGCGCCCCCGGGTTGGCACGGCGACGGCGTCGGCGCCGCCGTCGGCCAGGAGCCGGTTGATGGCCGCCTCGAAATAGGAGCCGATGGCGCCGTCCGCCACCTCCCGCTCGATGGCGTCGACCAGCCCGGGCACGATCCGCGCCCGGAACAGCCCGATCCCGATGAACTCGCCCGCCGTCCGCTCGTCCGGAAGCTCCTTGGAGAGGTGCAGGATGCGGTCGCCCGCGACCTCGGCCTTCATCTGCTCCGGCTCGCACGCCCGCAGGTCGACCGGCAGCGCGATATCGGCTTCGGCCGCCAGCAGGTCGTCGAGGATGGTCGGGTCGAACACCGTATCGGCATGGGCGTAGACGAAATCGTCATGGAGCCGGTCGCGCGCGAACCAGGCCGAGCCGAGCACGTTCGTCACGCTCCAGAACGGGTTGAAGACGAACTCCAGGCCGATGCGTCCCGCGGCGCGCCGCTCGGCCGCCGCCTGCAGCAGATCGCGGCGATAGCCGGTGACCAGCACCGCTCGCCCGACGCCGCGCGCGATGAGCACCTCCAGCTGGAGCTCCAGCGGGCTGATTCCGCCCAGGTCGATCAGCGCCTTCGGCCCGTCGTCGGTGAGGCCGCCCAGCCGCGACCCGCGTCCGGCAGCCATGATCAGCGCATCGGTCACCAGCTCGCCTCGTAGAGGGCCGTCAGCGCGTCCGGATCGGTGGGTCCCGGGTCGTTCTCCAGCGTTCCCTCGACCATGCCCGCCAGGCGGGGCAGATCCTCGCGGCGGATGCCCAGGTCGCGCAGGCGCGGCTGCAGGTCGATGCGCTCCATGAACGACAGCACCGAGGCGGCGACCGCCGCGGCCGCGTCGCCCTCGTCCCGGGCGGCACTGCCGATGCCCGCCGCGAAGGTGGCCAGCCGCTCCGGAGCGTGCCGCAGCACGCGGTCCAGCCACGCCGGCGTGAGCGCCGCCACGCCGGTGGCATGCTCGCTGTGCGCAACTGACCCCAGCGGGTACTGCATCCGGTGCGGCAGGCAGGTGGTGGAGTTGGCGAGGTTGACGCCCATCAGCATCGCCGCGTAGGCGGCGGCCGAGCGCGCCGCCAGGTCGCCGGGCTGCGCCATCGCTCGCGGCACGGCGTCGAGCAAGCGTGGCAGCGCCTCCCATGCCAGCGTGCGCGTCACCGGGCTGGCGGCGCGCGAGATCGTCGTCTCCACCGCGTGAGCCACGGCATCGAAGCCGGCGCGGGCCGTGACCCGCGGCGGGCAGCCGACCGCCAGCTCCGGATCGACGATCGCCGCGCGCGCGGCGACGCCGCGGCCCCGAATGCCATGCTTCCGGCCGGTGTCGGGGTCCGTCACGATCGCGCCGCGGCTGACCTCCGCGCCGGAGCCCGCCGTGGTGGGCAGCGCGACCACGGGCAGCCCCACCGGGCTGTCGAAGCGGGGCCCGGTGGCCAGCTGCTCAGCATCCAGCACCGAGTGCGCGCTGACGGCCGCCGCCTTGGCCAGGTCGATGACACTGCCACCACCCACCGCCACCACCACCGTCGCCCCGTGCTCCCGGAACGCGTCGGCCGCCGCCAGGACGCTGCCGAGCTCGGGTTCCGCGGTCACCTGGCAGCGGACCACGGCCTCCACCCCCGCCGCCCGCAGCGCGTTTTCGATCTCCGCGCCGTGCGGTCCGGCGGCGAGCGAGTGCGCGCCGGTGACAAGGGCTGCGCGCTCGCCGAACGCGGCCGCGATCCTGCCGACCTCGGCCCGCCGGCCGACGCCGAAGGAGACGGTCGTATCGAGCCCGAAGGCGAACGGCTCGACCGTCATCGGCGGCCGCTCACAGGTTCTCGGTGTAGGCCGGCTTCGTGCGCAGCACTTCGCGGTGCAGGCCGATCAGCCGCTCGCGCTCGTCGAAGAGCTCGCGCAGGCTGGCATACAGGCCACGGTAAATGCCGAAGAAGTCGCGGTACATGGCCGTTCGGTGCTCGTGCGGCTCGTACTCGTCGCCGAACTCGACGCAGGCGGCGCTGGCCTCTGACAGCGACGCGTAGCGCCCGCCGGAGACGAGCGCGACCAACGCGGCGCCGAGGGCGGTCGTTTCGATGTCCTTCGTCGTGCGCACTGGCACGCCCAGCATGTCGGCCTTGATCTGGTTGATGGGCACCAGCCGCGCCAGCCCGCCGGAGGCCGACACACGGTCGATCCGGACGCCGGCATCGCGCAGCCGCTGCGCGATGTCGAGCACCGAATAGCCGGCGCCCTCGAACACGGCGCGAATCAGGTCAGGCCGCTGGTGGTTGCGCCCCAGGCCGAAGAAGACCGCGCGGGCATTCGCGTCCCACACCGGCGCCCGTTCGCCGAGCAGGTAGGGGAGGAAGGTGATGCCGGCCGCTCCGGGTGGCGCATCGGCCGCCTCCTCGACCATGGCGGTGTACGGATCCGCCTCGTCGGCGTAGAGCAGCTGCTTGGCCCACTCGATGATGCCGCCGCCCAGGTTGTTCGAGCCGCCGGCCAGGAAGTGGCCCGGTGCGGCGTGCGGGGCCACGAACAGGCCGCCGCCGTCCTCGCTGATGTCGGTGTCGGTCACGACTCGGAAGCTGGTGACCGTGCCGGAAACGTCGCAGGCATCGCCGACATCGGCGACCCCGGCGCCGTACACCGCGCAGATGGCGTCGTAGGTGGCCACCACGGCCCTGGCCTCGGCCGCCAGTCCGTAGCGGTCGATGAGCTCCCGGCGAATGGGCAGCGAACGGCCGCCCGGCGCGACCACCGGCGGCAGCCGTTCGACGTCGATGCCCAGCGTCCGCAGCAGGCAGTCCGGATAACTGGCGGAGGCCTGGTCGTAGAGGTATTTGCTGGCGTTGTGGTGGTCCGTGACCATCTCGCCGGTCAGCCGGTGCAGCAGGAAGTCGTTGGGTGTCGCGAACCAGTCGGCCGCTGCGAAGCGCTCGGGTTCGTGCTCCTTGACCCACAGGATCTTGGGGAGCACCAGGTCGGAGGTGACCCGGCCGCGGCCGGTGCCCAGCTCGGCGAACTCCGCGCTGCCCTCGATCCGCCTTGCCTGCTCCGCGGCGCGGACGTCGCTGATCATGATCGCGTTGCCCAGGGCCGCGCCGTCGCGAGTCATCGGCACCAGGCAGCCCGCCGAGGCGGTGACGCTCAGCAGGCTGACGCCCGCCGCCACCCGGCGATCGGCGAGCACCTCGTCCATCGCCCGCAGCCCGGCATTCCACCAGTCGTCGGGTCGCTGCTCGACGCGTCCCTCGCCCATCTCGGTGGCAATGGGATGGTGGGAGATCGCCAGCCGCCGGCCGTCCTCGTCGAAGACGACGGCACGCATGCTCTTGAGCCCGAGGTTCACGACGCAGACGGTCATGCCGCCGCGACCCTACTCGGGTTCATCCGGCACGTGCTCGTTGGCGGCCGCCTGTCGCGCCGTGGCGCGGCCGGCGGACCCACACAGGTCCATGTACTCCTCTGCCATGCGTCGGATCTCATCCCGGCCGGAGCCGAGGTAGCGGCGCAGGTCGCCCTGGCCCCCCTCCGTTGCCCATGCTAGGCGAATGCCCTCCGCCATGGCCCGGCTCACCCGGGACGAGATGTTCACCTTGCCGATGCCCGCCGCCACCAGCTGCGGCAGCTGGCCGCGC
>DATBJR010000044.1:0-8286 GCA_036556325.1 Candidatus Limnocylindria bacterium
CAGCGCGGCGTGCTCACGCGACAGGTCGCGGATGAAGCCCGTGAACTCGGTGGCGCCATTCCGCCGGGTGGCGACGACCGCGAGCTCCACCGGGATCTGGTGGCCATCGCGGTGCAGCGCCTCCACCTCGATCCGACGCTCCAGGATGCGGCCGCGACCCGTCCGCAGGTAGTGCCGGTAGCCGGCCCGATGCGCTCCCCGGTAGGCCTCCGGCACCAGCACCTCGTGCATCGGGCGGCCGACCACCTCCTCGGCGGTCCAGCCGAACAGCTCCTCGGCGCGGCGGTTCCAGCCGATGATCCGCCCATCGGCGCCCATGCCCACGAGGGCGTCCAGGGCCGAGCCCAGGCCCGTGACGGCATCCCGGCTCCGCACCGGCAGCTCCTCAGGCCGCGACGACACGGTCCCGTCCTGCTCGCTTGGCCATGAACAGCGCCACATCGGCGGTGCGCAGGAGCAGCTCACGGGTCGCCTGCGACTCATCGAGCTGGGCGCAGCCGGCCGAGACGGTGACCGACAGGCGCTCCCCGTCCTCGTTCATCAGGCGCTGGTTCCTCAGGGACTCGCGCACCTCCTCGGCCAGGCGCTCGGCGTCGTCGCGGCTGGCCCCCTCCAGCACCACGATGAACTCCTCCCCGCCGAGTCGCGCCACGAGGTCGGTGGCGCGGAACCGGTCACGAAGGATGGCGGCAAAGCTGCGCAGCACGAGATCGCCGACCTGGTGGCCATGCTGCTTGTTGAAGTCGCCGAACCGGTCGAGGTCGAAGACGATGGCGGCCACCGGGCGGCGGCCGGATCCGGTCGCGCGACTCCAGCCCGCGACCACCCGCTCCATCGCCTCGTCGAAGTAGCGCCGGTTGTAGAGTCCCGTCAGGGGGTCGCGGATGGCCAGCTGCTCCACCTCGGCGTGCAGGAAGGCGTTGGCCAGGACCAGCGCGGCGTGTCCGGCCAGCAGCTCCATGGCCTGGCGCTCGAGCGCGGTGAACCGCTGCGCCAGGTCGCGCCGCATGATCGACAGCGCGCCCACCACCACGCCGTCGCGGACGAGTGGCACGCCGGCGCCAAGCAGCTTCATCGGCTCTGCCGTATCACGGTAGGCGGCCGGAAACTGCTCGGAGCTGAACTCGTCGTCGAAGACCGGAGTCCGATCGCGGATCGCCCGCCCCGCCAGGCCCTCGCCGGCGCGCACTTCGCCCCCCAGCTCGCTGGCGGTGGCATCGGTGATGGCGCGGACCCGATACCGGCCGGTCTCCTGGTCCAGCACCGTCAACGCCACGTGGTCGGAGGGCACCACCCGGCGGGCGGCCTCGACCAGCTGCGCGCCCAGTGGCTCGAGGTCCAGCGTTCCGCTCACCGCCTGCGTGAACTCGTGGAGGCTGCGGAAGACCTCGGCTCGCTGGGTCAGCGCCTGGCGGTCGCGACCGAGGGCCACCACCGTGGCCACCCGGGCGGCCAGCGTCGCCACCAGGTCGCGATCGGTCCGATCCAGGCGTGATGGTGACTCGACGTTCAGGATGCCGAGCAGCTGGCCGTCGACCAGCAGCGGCGCGCAGATCTCGCTGATCACCTCGCCGAAGACGGCGATGTAGTCGCGGTCGCGACCCACGTCTGGCACGTAGGCGAGCTCGCGGGTGCGCATGACGCGGCCCACGACCCCCGAGGTCCCGTCGAAGCTCTCGATCGGCGCGTCGTAGCCGCGCTGGGCGCCGAGCACGACCCGGTCGCCATCGGCGAGGTAGACCGAGACCCAGGCGTAGCCGAAACGGTCGGCCAGCACGCCGAGAGCGCGGTCAAGGACCTCGTCGGTGGGGCCACCGGCCACGAGCAAGCGGCTGACCGCCTCCAGGCCGGCGATCTGGCGCGACCGCCGACGCTCGGCCACGACGGCGGAGCGCAGCTGACGCGTCGTCCGCTCGACGGTGACCACCAACCGTCGAACGCCCACCGCCACCAGCGCGGTCACGCCGGCCAACGTGATGCCACGCAATGCGATCTCCGCGTTCGAGCCGATGCGGGCGATCTCGGGGGTGAGGTAGATGACGATGGCGAGCGTACCGATGGCCGCCGTCTGCATCGGCCCCAGCGCCGCAGCCGCGACGACGACCGGGATGAACAGCCCGACCATGGGGCCCGTCCCCCCACCCGACAGCTCGACCAGCCCCCAGACGAAGAGGAGTGCCAGGGTCAGGCGCAGGAACGACCAGCCCAGCGTCGTCATTGGCCGGCGGCGGGCAGGCACCTGGCCGAGCAGGAGCTGGGCGCCGATGAACGTCGTCGACAGCACGAACAGCGGCACGAGGGCCGATGGCCCGCGCGCGAGCAGCAGCACCAACGCCGCAATCGGGACCAGCGCTGCCGAATAGGTCAGGTACGGGTCACGGGCGACGAACCGGAGGCGTAGCGACAGGACCGGCCGCATGCGCAGACCGTAGCGAACCGTCCCACACCACACCCATCCCCCGAAAGTACCGCGCCGGCCTCGGCGGACTAGCGGCCGTAGAGCGGGATGCGTGCCCCGTTGATGGCTCCGGCCGCATCGGAAGCGAGCAGCAGCATCACCTGCGCGATCTCTTCCGGCGTGCTCCACGACGCGTTCCTGGGTGACGGCGCCGATGTCCGCTCGTGCTTGGCGTCGATGGTCCGGACGAGCAGGATGTTCGCGGTTACCCCGCTGCCTGCCAGGTCGCGGGCCAGCGTCCGGACCAGCGCCTCCTGGGCCGCCTTGGCGGCGAGGTAGCCGCCGCCCCGGGGTCCCGGCTCGGATGCCAGCGGAGTCGAGATGACCATCACCCGGCCCCAGCCGCGCTCCACCATGTCGGGCACCACGGCCTGCACCGCGTGCAGCGTGCCGTAGAGGTGCTGGTGCAGCATGGCCTCGAAATCGACAGCGCCCACCTCGGTCGCCGGCGAGCCACCATTCCAGCCGCCCACCAGGTAGAGCAGCACGTCCACCGGGCCGAGCGCGGCGGTCACCGCGTCCATCGCCTCGCGCGCGCCGTCGGCGGTGCAGACGTCAGCCACACCCGGCGCCCACGCGCCCTCGTCCAGTGCGAGTTCGGAGGCCAGCGCGGCCAGCCGGTCCGCATCGGTCCCGATCAGCCCGAGCCTGGCACCGGCCGCTGCAAAGGCCGCGGCCGTCGCACGCCCGGCCGCCCCGGTGGCGCCCGGGATGGCGACCACGCGACCGACCAGCGGCGCAGGCTGCATGAACCGAGGATAGTCACCTGGCGATGCCGCCCGCGCGGGCAGGCGATCAGGCTGCGCTGACGTCCAGCACGCCGGCGATGCCGTCCGCCACCCGGCGCAGGTTCGCCAGGCGGACGGCGACCGCGCCTCCGGTCGACGCCTGACACGAGGCGGCCAACGAATTGCCGCTTGCCTCCGAGATCGGCCCGCGACAGCTCCATCCGCCCGACAGCACCACCCATACGCTGGCGGTGTCGTCGTCGAGGCGCAGGCGTACCCGTCCCGACTGGCCGTTCACGGTGAACGTCCAGGCCACCGTGTCCTCCCCGGGGACTGCGGCCGGCAGCTCCGCGCTGAAGCCCCGGGGGGCAGGCGGTTCCGCCGCCGCTGTCGCCATGCTGGCCTGCGCCGCGAGCCAGCTCGCCGACGCCCCGTTGCCGTTGCCGTTGTTGGCGACGTCGTTCCAGCCGGCCTGCGCCGGCCCGACCAGGATGAAGATCGCCGCCGCCGCGTGGGCGATGGCCAGGGCGCCGACGGCCGCGTCGCGCCAGCCCGGCGCCAGGGCCCGGACCAGGCGCCAGCCGATGAGGAAGACCACCGCGCCGGCGGTAATGCCGTAGATGGCGAGGCCCCACCACTCTCGGGTGTCCGAGCCCGTTCCCACGCCATGCAGCGCGCCGAGCCCGAAGACGGCGAAGGCCAGGTAGTGGAAACGGCGCCACCAGGCGTACCCGATCCGCCCCCGGACGTACTCGGAAGCCCAGATCGCGATGGCCAGGTAGCCCGACACGATGCCCAGCGCAATCCACGACGGCCGGTAGTGCGCCAGGCCCGGGACGAGCACCTCGGCCGGGGTGAAGGCCGTGAACGGATCGACCAGCACGGCCGCGGTGTGGATGGCCACGAAGACCAGGGTCAGGACGGTCAGGAACCGATGCAGCTCGTTGGTGATGAAGCGCGGCCAGCGGCTCGAGCGGACGCCCAGCGACAGCAGCAGGCCAAGCACCACGGACGCGGTGGCCAGCACGTACGCCACCATGCCGCCGACACGGGCGACTTCCCACGTCAGCGTGTGGGCCGTGGTCAGGTCCAATGGCCGATCCGCAGCTGCTCGCCCGCACGCGTGACCAGGGCGGCAGTCATCCCGTGGCGCAGGACGAAGGCGGTCGCCTCGGCTACCGAGCCGAGCATGGCGACCTTGGCGGCCACCTCGGCCTGGCGGCAGCTGGCGGCCGTGACGGTCACCTGGGCGAGCTCACCCTCGAGAGGCAGGCCGGTCAGTGGATCCAGCAGGTGATGGTGCGCCACCCCGCCGCGCGACCAGCGCCGGCCGAACGTCGAGGAGGTCGCCAGCGCGCCGCGCGCCAGTGCGGCAGCGCCCCCGCCCAGGTCGACGTTGTCGATGCCCACCGCCCAGCCGCCGCTCCCCGGTGGCACGCCATGCGTCGAGAGGTCGCCGCCGGCGTTGACCAGCGCGTACGGCACGCCCGCCCCGCGCAGTGCCGCCACGGCGGCGTCTGCCGCCATGCCCTTGGCGATGCCGCCCAGGTCCAGCGCCCCGCCGACCGGCACTCGCACGGTCGAGCGGACGCGATCGACGTGCACCTCGCGCCACAGGCCGGGGCGCCAGGCCGCCAGCGGGCGGCCGGGACCGTCGACCGGCAGCGATGCAAAAGTGCGGTCGTAGCCGAGCTCGGCAAGCCGTGCGCCGAGCAGCGGATCGAAGCGACCGTGGGTGGCACGGGCCGCGCACAGCGCGGCCTCGATGACCTCGAGCGTCGGCGGGCTGACCACCACGTCGGCGCCGGCGGCGGCGTTGGCGCGCGACAGCTCGCTGTCGCGCCGGAATCGGCTCAGGCGGTGATCCCAATCGACGAAAAGCCGCTGCACGCGGATCGCCTCGCGGCGATGGTCCGACGGCAGCAGGACGCTGATATCGGTGCCCATCGACCAGAAGCGGTAGGTGGTGAGGCTCATGAGCCATGGCTCCGGGTCATGGGCGCGGCGTTGGTCTGGCTGAGCCCGGGCGCCGGGCCCTGCGCGCCGAAGAAGGTGGAGTCGTCGGTCGTGTCCTGGGTCACCGGCTGCAACGTGTCCGTCGCCACGGGATCGCTGGCGACCACGGTGCCGCTGACGGCGCCCCAGATGAGCATGCCCAGGCCGGCGGTGGTCGCGACTGCCAGCCCCTTGAGCCGACGGAGACGAGACTGCTTGGCCGGCTGGTCGCTTCGCTGCTGCATGCCGCCACCATGACGGTCGAGTCTGGGAATTCGATGTGAGTGACGGCAAAGGTTTCTTAGCCGATGGCGCCCGTCCACACGTAGCGCACGTCCGGCTGCCGCTCCTCGTTGGCGGCGCCGTCGGTCATCTCGGCGATCACGAACCCGTGTCGCTGGTAGAAGCGTCGCGCGCCGGTATTCGCCTGGAAGGTCCACAGCTCCAACCGATGTGGGGAACGCTCCTTGGCGATTCCCACCAACCGCGAGCCGATGCCGCGTCCAGTCCACGGCCGCCGCAGGTAGAGCTGTTCGATGCGCTTGCCACGCAGCGCCATGAACCCCACGACTTCGCCGCCGGCCACCGCGACCCAGGTCTCGGTGGCCGGCAGGAGTCCGCTGCGCACCCACTCGTGCACGTCGGCATCGCTGTGGGCCGGTGGGAATCGGTACGTCTCACGAAACGCTGCAAGCCACACGTCGGCGATGGCCGGGCCATCGGCCGAGCGAGCGGGGCGAAGGACGATGTCGTCGGCCATGCAGCGATGATGCCCTCCACGCGTCTGTATCGCATGCATGCCCCCTCCGGTCGGCTAGAGTGCCGGGCGTGACTGCGCCGCGGCCCTCGTTCGTCGGCCGCCCGTCGCGTGCCGCGGTCGTCGCCCTGTGCCTGCTGCTGGTCAGCGCCGCGCAGCCGGCCATGGCTGCCCGCGTCGATGTGCCGCCGCCACGCCCGAAGGCCAACCTCCTGGCGGCGGTCCCGCTGTCGGCCCTCATCGGCCAGAAGCTGGTGGTCGCGATGCACGGCACCGCCCCCAGCACCGATCTCCTCGGTCGCATCGAACGAGGCGAAGTCGGCGGCGTGATCCTGTTCGGCGCGAACATCCGCTCGGCGGTGCAGCTTGCCCGGATCACGCGGCGCCTGCAGGCTGCGGCAAGCGGCGGTGGACAGCCGCGGCTGCTGATCACCACCGACCAGGAAGGTGGCCTGGTCAGACGTCTCCCGTGGGCGCCACCCACGCTGTCGCCGCCGCAGATGGGCGCCCTGGGCAGTACCTCGGTCGCCTTTGCCCAGGGCCGTGCTACCGGCCACACCCTGGCCTGCGCGGGTGTCAACGGCAACCTGGCACCAGTGGCCGACGTGCCGAAGACCACCGATTCGTTCCTGTATCGAGATGGCCGAACCTGGTCGTTCGACGCGGCGACCACTGCCCGCCTGGCCGATGCCTTCGCGCGGGGCGCTGTCGCCGGCTCCAACGTCCCGGCCATGAAGCACTTCCCCGGCCTCGGTCGCGCCACCCGGAACACCGACAGCAGCGTCGTGACGCTGGGGGCTTCGGCCGCGCAGCTGGCGCCGGATCTCAAGCCGTATCGGACCGCCATCGGCCATGACATCCCGATGATCATGCTGTCCAATGCGACCTACCGGGCGTACGACCGCTACCGCGCGGCAGGGTGGTCGCGTGCAATCAGCATCGGCCTCCTGCGGGACACGCTCGGCTTTCGGGGCGTGTCGATCACCGACTCGCTGAACGGCACGGCCGCGGCCCGCGGCGTCTCCCCCACCTCGCTGGCGGTCAAGGCCGCTGTCGCGGGCACGGACATGATCCTGCTGACCGGCTCCGAGTCGGCCAGCAGCGCCACGTATCGGGCGCTGCTGAACGCTGCGCTCGCCGGGGACCTGCCGACAGTGCGGCTGCGTGCCTCCTACGAGCGCATTCTGGCCCTGAAGGCCGCGCTGCCGCCCCGGGTGAGCGACCATAACCCGCCGAACGTGGTGGCTCCCGCCTCGACGCTGCCGGTCGGCGTGACGCTGGGCGGCACCACCGTCCCGGTGCGGACGGCGTGGTCCGCGACGGATGGCTGCCGCATCGCCGCCTACGCGCTGCAGCGTCGAACGGGGACCGGGGCATGGGTGAGCCAGGCCCTGCCGGGCAGCCTCAGCTCGGCGATCGTCCAGGGCCTGCACTTCGGCATCCGCTACCGCTACGCCTCGTCTGCTACCGACGGTGCCGGCAACGCGAGCGATGGCGCCTTCGGTCCGAGCTTCCGTGCCCGGCGCATCCAGGAGGACGACGCTGCGATCCGCTACCGGGGTGGGTGGCACCTGACCGCCGACCCGCTCGCCTCCGGTGACGGGCTCGCCGCCTCGACCGTGGCGGGCGCCACCGCGACATTCGCCTTCACCGGGTCGAGCGTGAGCTGGGTGGCGGTGCGGGGACCGGCCCGCGGCTCGGCGGCCGTCTACGTCGACGGTGCCTATGCCGGCAGGGTGAACCTCCACGCCGCGACGCGCCAGGACCGGCAGCTCGTGTTCGCGCGCAGCTGGACCGAGAGCGGGGCGCATCGGATCAGGGTCGTCAACCTGGGGACGAGCGGACATCCGCGTATCGACGTGGATGCCTTCGTGACGCTGTTCCCGGCCTGAGGCCAGGCACCGGGAGAGCGGCGCGGTCGGTTCCACCCTGGTCGTGGCCGCCGATGGACGGCTCGACCTCCAGCCTGCGGGTGAGGCGTGTCCCCACGGTGACGCGACCGTGACAGTTCTGTGAATCGAGCCACCGGCGGCCCGCGTCCGGCTAGGACGCGGGCAGCTCGAACCAGATGCGGGTCCGACCGGAGGCCGATGTCGCCCCGACCCGCCCGCCGTGCTCCTCGACGATCTGGCGCACGATGGCCAGGCCGATCCCCGCGCCGCCGCTGGAGCGGGCCCGCGACGGGTCGACCCGGTACAGCCGCTCCCAGATGAGCGGCAGCTCGGCGGCGGGGATCTCCGGGCCGGTGTTCTCGATCACGCACCGCACGCCTCCGCGCTCGGCCGCCGCCAGCTCGACCATGACCGCGCCGCCGTCATTGGTGTAGCGCGCCGCGTTCTGCAGCAGGT
>DATBJR010000045.1:0-17636 GCA_036556325.1 Candidatus Limnocylindria bacterium
CGAGACCGGCATGACGATGGCGGACCTGCTCGACGCGCCCGAGAACGAGGTGAAGAGCCTCAAGCACGGCGACGTGGTCGAGGGGACGGTGGTCCGCATCGACCCGGACGAGATCCTGGTCGACTTCGGCGGCAAGAGCGAAGGCGTCGTCTCCAATCGCGAGCTGATGGGCCGCCGCGGTCCGCGCGACGGCGGGGATGACTCCCGGCCCGAGCTGAAGGTCGGGGACGAGGTGCTCGTCTACGTGCTGCAGCCGGAGTCGCCGGAGGGCCATGCGGTCCTGTCGCTGCGCCGCGCCGGCCTGGAGCGCAAGTGGCGGGCCATGCAGGAGCGCTTCGACGCCGGCGAGATCGTCGAGGCACGGGTCATCGACCACAACAAGGGTGGCCTCATCGTCGACCTGGGCGTGCGTGGCTTCGTGCCGATCAGCCAGATCGTCGACTTCCCGCGCCGACCGCGGGACGAGCAGCCGCGTGACGCCGCGCAGGAGATCGCCGAGAAGTTGCAGCCCTTCGTGGGGCGCACGCTTCGGCTGAAGATCCTGGAGGTCAATCGCAAGGCGAACCGCTTGATCCTGTCGGAGAAGGTCGCGCTCTACGAGGAGCGCCGCGAGAAGCGCGACGAGCTGTTCAGCAGCCTGCAGGTCGGTCAGCGCGTCACCGGCGTGGTGCGCAGCATCGCGCCGTTCGGCGTGTTCATCGACCTCGGTGGCATCGACGGCCTCGTCCACAAGAGCGAGCTGTCGTGGAACAAGGTCAACAACCCGGAGACCGCCTACGCCATCGGCGAGGAGGTCGAGGCCGAGGTCATCGACATCAACCATGAGCGTGGTCGCATCAGCCTCTCGATTCGGCGGCTGCAGCCCGATCCGTGGCAGGAGTCGGTGGCCAAGTACCAGATCGGCGACCTCATCGACGGCACCGTCACCAAGCTCGTGAACTTCGGGGCGTTCGTGCGGGTGGAGGAGGGCCTCGAGGGCCTGATCCATATCAGCGAGCTGTCGAACCAGCGGGTGGCGCACCCCGGTGACGTGGTCAAGGAGGGCGAGGTCCTCAAGCTGAAGATCATCAGCCTGGACTCGGAGCGCCATCGGCTGGGCCTGAGCCTCAAGCAGGCAGACGAACGCTCGGCCCCGGCTGCGGCGCCGTCGCCGATGCCCACGCGCTATGACGAGCGGCCTGCCCGCCGTGAGCGCGGTCGCGACCGGCGCGACCGTGACTACCGTCCGGAAGACGCCATCCGGGAGCCCGACGAGGGGATCGACAACACGATGGCCGCCGCCTTTGCCTCATCCGGCCTCCTTGACCAGTTCCGGTCCGAGCCTGCCGACGAGGCGGCCCCCGCGGAGCCTGCTGCGTCCGAGGAGCCTGTGGCTCCGGCCGAAGAGGCGGCTCCGACCGAGGCGGCGGCCGATGAGCCGGCAACTCCCGCCGATGCAGATGCTCCCGCGGAGGAGCCGGTCGAGGCGACCGAAGCGGCGGCCACCGAGGCGGAGGCCACCGAGGTCGACGACACTGAAGCCGAGGCGACCGCCGCGGAGCCCGCGGAGAGTGCCAAGGCCTGACGCCAGCCTCGTCCCAGCGATCGCCGAGGCGGGTCCGGAAACGGGCCCGCCTCATGCATCCAATGCGGTACGGTGCGCGTCAGGGTAGCCATACGACGTAGTACCTATTGAAGGCACCGGGCATGAGTGGTGCCGTACACTCCTTGAAGGTCGGTGGTACCCGCGCCGGCCGACGAACCAGCGAGAACGCGCGACATGGACAGATTCGACAAGTTCACCGACCGAGCCAGAAAGGTCCTCACCCTGGCGCAGGATGAGGCCCAGCGGTTCAACCACAACTACATCGGCACCGAGCACCTGCTTCTCGGCCTCGTGCGCGAGGGCGAGGGCGTTGCCGCGCGCGTGCTCGAGAACATGAACGTCGAGCTGTCCAAGGTGCGCACCGCGGTCGAGTTCATCATCGGGCGCGGCGACCGCCCGGTGGTCGGCGAGGTCGGGCTGACGCCGCGCGCCAAGCGGGTCATCGAGCTGGCCATCGACGAGGCGCGGCGGCTGGGGCACAACTACATCGGCACCGAGCACCTGCTGCTCGGCCTGGTGCGCGAGGGCGAGGGCATCGCCGCCGGCGTGCTGGAGAGCCTGGGTGTGAACCTGGACAAGGTGCGCCACCAGGTGATCCACGTCCTGAGCCAGAGCACCAGCGTCTCGCCGGCGCAGGAGTCCAAGCGGCCGTCGAAGACGCCGACCCTCGACCAGCTGGGCATCAACCTGACCGAGCTGGCGCGCTCCGGGAAGCTGGATCCGGTCATCGGCCGCGAGAAGGAGATCGAGCGCGTCATCCAGATCCTCGGTCGCAAGACCAAGAACAACCCGGCCCTGATCGGTGAGCCCGGCGTCGGCAAGACGGCCATCGCCGAGGCACTCGCCCACCGCATCGTCAGCGGCGACGTGCCGGAGACGCTCTCCGACAAGCGGGTGCTGACCCTGGACATCGGGTCCCTGGTGGCCGGCACCAAGTACCGCGGCGAGTTCGAGGAGCGGCTGAAGAAGATCATCGAGGAGCTGCGCAGCTCGTCGGACAGCGTCCTGTTCATCGACGAGCTGCACACGCTGGTGGGTGCCGGCGCCGCAGAAGGCGCCATCGATGCGGCCAACATCCTGAAGCCGCCGCTGTCGCGCGGTGAGCTGCAGTGCATCGGCGCCACCACCCTCGACGAGTACCGCAAGTACATCGAGAAGGACGCGGCCCTGGAGCGCCGCTTCCAGCCGGTCATGGTCGAGGAGCCGACCGTCGACGAGGCGGTGGAGATCCTGTTCGGCATTCGCGAGCGCTACGAGGCGCACCACCACGTGAAGATGACCGACGAGGCGCTGCGCTCCGCCGTCGACCTCTCGGTGCGCTACGTGGCCGACCGCGCCCTGCCAGACAAGGCCATCGACTTGATCGACGAGGCGGGCTCGCGAGTCCGGCTGCGCAAGGCATCGGCGCCGCCGCAGATCAAGGAGGCGCAGCGCGAGCTGGAGCAGATCACCGTCCAGAAGGACGAGGCGATCGCCGGCCAGGACTACGAGGCCGCTGCCCGCCTGCGCGACGAAGAGGCGCAGGCCAAGGAGCGGATCGAGGAGCTCAAGGCCGCCTGGCACGAGGAAGCGGCCAAGGACGTGCCCGAGGTGACCGAGGACGACATCGCGCAGGTCGTCAGCATGTGGACTGGCATCCCGGTCATCCGGATCAGCGCCGAGGAGTCGGAGCGCCTTCTGCACATGGAGGACGCACTCCACAAGCGGATCGTCGGCCAGCAGGAGGCCATCGACATCGTCTCCAAGGCCGTGCGGCGCGCGCGGGCCGGGCTCAAGGATCCCAAGCGGCCCATCGGCTCATTCATCTTCATGGGGCCTACCGGCGTCGGCAAGACCGAGCTGGCGCGGGCGCTGGCCGAGTTCATGTTCGGCAGCGATGACGCGCTCATGAAGATCGACATGAGCGAGTTCATGGAGCGCCACAACGTTTCGCGCCTGGTCGGCGCCCCGCCCGGCTACGTCGGCTACGACGAGGGCGGCCAGCTGACCGAGGCGGTTCGGCGCAAGAGCTACTCGGTGGTGCTGCTCGACGAGATCGAGAAGGCGCACCCGGAGGTGTTCAACATCCTGCTCCAGATCCTGGAGGACGGGCACCTGACCGACGCCAAGGGCCGTCGGGTCGACTTCCGCAACACGATCATCATCATGACCAGCAACGTCGGCGCCCAGCAGCTGCAGAAGGACACCTCCATCGGCTTCCGGGCCGGGGCGGCGGACGTCGCGGCGCAGGCGACCGCGGACTACGAGCGGATGAAGGACAAGGTCCTGGGCGAGCTGAAAAACGCCTTCCGGCCCGAGTTCCTGAACCGCATCGATGCCACGGTGGTCTTCCGCCAGCTGAGCCGCGAGGAGATCCGTGAGATCGTCGACATGCTGCTGGCCCGGGTGAAGGCGCAGCTGGCCGGCCAGCAGATGGAGCTGGTGGTGACCGATGCCGCCAAGGATTCGATCATCGCCAAGGGCTACGACCAGGCGTTCGGCGCCCGGCCACTGCGGCGCGAGATCCAGAACCAGATCGAGGACCCGCTGGCCGAGCAGATGCTGATGGCCAGTTACGAGCCGGGCGACACGATCGTGGTCGACGCCGTGCCCAATGGTGAGGGCCTCTCGATCTCCAAGAAGGCCGAGCGCCAGACCGTCAAGGCTCGCTGATCCCCGTCGGCGCAGGCCGATAACGCCGCCGTAAGCGGCCGCGTGGCACCATGGCCCGCATGCCTGCCGTCCGGACCGTCCACGTCTGCCAGCAGTGCGGCGCCGAGACGCCGCGCTGGTCCGGCCAATGTCCGTCCTGCCAGGCCTGGAACACGCTGGTCGAGACCGTGGTCGCCCGTCCCGCGGCGGCGCGTGCGGCGCGCAGCGCCGGGCCGCTGGCGGCGCTGCCGGTCGGCACCGTCTCGCCGATCACCGATGTCAGCTCCGCCGAGGCCCAGCGCCTGGTCAGCGGCATCGGCGAGGTGGACCGCGTCCTGGGAGGCGGCTTCGTGCCCGGCTCGATCGTCCTCTTCGGCGGCGACCCGGGCATCGGCAAGAGCACGCTCCTGCTGCAGCTCGCCGCCCGCCTGGCCGCTGCCGGCGGCAGCGTGCTGTACATCACCGGCGAGGAATCAGCAGCCCAGGTGCGCGGGCGTGCAGAGCGCATCGGCGCGGTGACCGGCGGCCTCGCCCTGGTGGCGACCACAGAACTCTCGACGGCGCTGGGGGCCATCGCGTCCGAGGTGCCGACCCTCGCCGTGGTCGACAGCGTCCAGACGCTGGCGGCGGAGGAGCTGAGCGGTCCCGCCGGCAGCGTCGGCCAGGTCCGCGAGGTGGCCGCCCGCCTGGCAGAGGTCGCGAAGGCCGGACGCACCTGTGTGGCGCTGGTCGGCCACGTGACGAAGGAGGGCACGGTGGCCGGGCCCCGCACGCTCGAGCACCTCGTGGACGCGGTGATCTACCTGGAGGGCGAACGGCTCGGCTCCACGCGGCTGGTGCGGGCGGCGAAGAACCGCTTCGGCTCGACCGATGAGGTGGGCGTGCTGGAGATGCGCGGCGAGGGGCTGGTGGAGGTGGCCGATGCCAGCCGCTTCTTCCTGGAGTCGGAGGAGCCGCCGGTGGCCGGCAGCGCCATCACCATCGCGCTGGAGGGCACGCGGCCGCTGGCCGTGGAGATCCAGGCACTGGTCGCGCCGTCGGGAGCCGGCTCGCCGCGCCGCGCCACCACGGGCATCGACGTCAGCCGCGTCCTGATGCTCATTGCCGTCCTGGCCCGGCATGCCGGCCTGAACCTGACCGGTCACGACGTCTACGTCAATGTCGCGGGGGGCCTCCGGATCGAGGAGCCGGCCGCGGACCTGGCGGTGGCCATGGCGCTCGCCTCGAGCCTCCGTGAGCGGCCGGTCCGGGCCGGAACGGTGCTCGCCGGGGAGCTGTCGCTGGCCGGGCGGATTCGCCACGCCACGCGTGCCGGACGCCGGCTGACCGAAGCGCGGCGGCTCGGCTTCGAGCGGCTGGTCACCGGACCATCCCGCGGGGGCGAGGGAGCCGCCGAGCGCCACCTGGTGGCGGCGACCGACGTTCGCGAGGCCGTTCGGCTGGCGCTCGAAGGGGCCTGAGCCACCTCGCCAATCCATTGCCGCAGCGGGGGACAGGTGCTAAGGTGGCCGCCGCCCTGCGGGGCTCGCGGCATGGCGTCATCTGTTTCATCGCTCTTCATCGGCCGCGACGGCGAATCCTCATCGGCCTCATCGAACCATGACCAAGATCATCCAGCTCGTGGGAGCCCTGCTCGGCACGCTCGTCGGGTTCGCGCTCGGCCTCCTCATCCTCGACACGCGAGGCGACATCGTGGCGCCGGCCAATCGGCCTGCCTTCCTGATGGCCATGGTCGCCGCATCGCTGCTCTTCGGCTACCTGGCGATCCCCTATATCACGGTCTATCCGACGCGCTGGGCGGTCGATCGGCTGGCGGAGGCGGGAGCCGCCGAGTACGCGCTGGGCGTGGGCTCGGTGATCATCGGCCTGCTGATGGGCCTCCTGGTCGGCGTCCCGCTGTCGGCGCTGGGCGGCACCCTGGGTGCACTGCTGCCGCCCGCTGCGGCGATCACCCTGGCGCTCGGGATGCTGTGGGCGACGCTCTACAAGCGCGACGTGCTGGTTCCGGTGGTCAGCTCCGTGCTGCCCGGCGGGCGGACGCGGGCCGGCCCGCAGGAAGTGGTCATCGACACCAGCGCCGTGATCGATGGGCGCATCGTGGACATCGGTCGCACCGGGTTCATCCTTGGCACGCTGGTCGTGCCACGCTTCGTGCTGGACGAGCTGCAGCGAATCGCCGACTCGCCGGACGCCATCCGCCGCAACCGCGGGCGGCGCGGGCTCGAGATGCTGGCGGCGCTCCAGCGCGACTCCATCAGCCCGGTGGTCGTCAGCGAGTCGGACTACCCGGAGATCGGGGAGGTGGACGCGAAGCTCGTCGCCTACGCGCGCGATTCCGGTGCCGCCATCCTGACCAATGACTTCAACCTCAACCGGGTGGCGGAGCTGCAGGGCATCCGCGTCCTGAACATCAACGAGCTGGCCAACGCGGTCAAGGCCGTGGTGCATCCCGGCGAGGAGATGACCGTCAAGGTCATCCAGGAGGGCAAGGAGCCGGGCCAGGGTGTCGGTTACCTCGAGGACGGCACCATGATCGTGGTGGAAGGCGGCAGCCGCTTCATGGATGCCGATGTGCCCATCACCGTCACTCGCGTGCTGCAGACCGTGGCCGGGCGCATGATCTTCGCGCAGCCTCGCGAGGCGCCCCAGCCGGCCCGATGACCCAGCCGGTTGCCGCCATCCTGGTCGCGGCCGGCCAGAGCCGCCGCTTCGGCGGTGACAAGCTGTGGATCGACATGTGGGGGCGGCCGGTCTGGCGCTGGAGCCTGGACACGGTCCTCGCCGTACCCGGCATGTCGCTGGTGGCGGTGGTGGCTCCGGCCGATGCGCTGGACCGCTACGCCGCGGCGCTTCCGCCCGACTCGGGCGATCGCGTGCTCGTCATCGCCGGCGGCGCGGAGCGAACCGATTCGGTGGTGGCCGGGATCGCGGCCCTGACCGCGGCACGCGTGGCCGATGACACGCCGGTCCTGGTGCACGATGCCGCCCGACCGGCCGCGACCGTGGAGCTCATGGTCCGGGTCGTGGCCGGCGTCCGCGCGGGGACCGGTGTCGTACCGCTGGTCCCGGTCGCCGATTCGCTCAAGACGGTCGATGCCGGGGGCACGGTGACCGGCATGGTGGATCGCGACACGGTCCTGGCCGCGCAGACGCCGCAGGGCGCAACCCTGAGGCAGCTGCGCGCCGCCATGGAGGAATCGCACGCCTGGGGTCGACCGGCGACGGACGAGGCGTCGGCCATGGCGTCCGGAGGCATCCCGGTCCGGTCGGTCGAGGGGGAGCCGGCAAACCGCAAGCTCACCGAGCCGGGCGACGAGGCGGCGCTGCGCGCGACCCTGGCCGCCCGGAGCGCGCCGGTCACGCCCGGGCAGGTTGCGCGGGACGCGCGGGCCGGGATCGGGTTCGACGCGCACCGTGTCCAGGAGGGCCGCGAGCTGCACCTGGCGGGTCTGGCGTTCCCGCGCGAAGCTGGGCTGGTGGGCCACTCCGATGGCGACGCGGCGCTGCACGCCGTCATCGATGCGCTGCTGGGTGCCGCAGGCCTGGGGGACGTGGGCGTCCTCTTCCCGCCTGACGACGAGCGCTTCCGTGACGCCGATTCCGGGGAGCTGCTGCGCGTCGCGGTCAGCCGGCTGCGCGATGGCGGCTGGCGGCCCGCCTCCCTGGACCTGGTGGTCGTCGCGCGCCGTCCCCCGATTGCGCCGCGCCGCGACGAGATCGTGGCGCGCCTGGCCGAGCTGACCGGGCTGGCTGCGGACAGGATCAGCGTCAAGGGCACGACGTCGGACGGCCTGGGCTTTGCCGGGGCCGAGGGCATCGCCGCCTACGCCGTCGCCACCGTGGAGCGGGCTTGACCGAGTGGATCGGGGGTCGCCGGCCGGTGGCCGAGGCATTGGCCGCCGAGCGTTGGGCGCGTCGGCTCCTGGTGTCGAGCAGCGCCCGCCCCAGCCCCGAGCTGAAAACCGTCCTGGCCGCGGCCCGCGAGGCATCGGTCCCGGTCGAGCGCGTGCCGGCTGACCGGCTGACGCGGCTGGCCGGGTTCGACGGCCACCAGGGCGTGCTGCTGGAGGTGGGGGAACGGCGCTGGTCCGACCTGCCGGAGATGCTTGCGCGCGCCGCGGGGGCCGGCCACGACCCGTTGATCCTGGTGCTGGAGAACCTGCAGGATCCAACCAACTTCGGCACGCTGCTGCGCTCCGCCGAAGCCGCGGGGGTGGACGGCGTGGTCTTTCCGGTCCGCGCTGCCGCGCCCCTGTCGGCGGCAGCCGTCAAGGCCAGCGCAGGAGCCAGCGAGCATCTCCTGCTGGCCCGGGTCGACTCGCTGGGGCAGG
The DNA here is from genome assembly GCA_036556325.1 of Candidatus Limnocylindria bacterium. GTDB lineage: Bacteria > Chloroflexota > Limnocylindria > QHBO01 > QHBO01 > DASSCW01. The sequence goes on from DATBJR010000045.1 coordinate 8,548, forward strand.
CCCTGCGCGACCTGCAGGCGGTCGGCCTGCGACTGGTCGCCGCGGAGCAGGACGCGCCGCTCACGGCCTGGGAAGCCGACCTGCACGGCCCACTGGGGATCGTGGTTGGCAGCGAGGGCCAGGGCGTGTCCGGCGCCACGCGCCGCCGGGTGGACCTGCTGGTCCGATTTCCGATGACCGGGCACGTCGCGTCGCTCAACGCGGCGACCGCCGGCGCCCTGCTGCTGTTCGAGGTCGTTCGCCAGCGCTCTCGGGCCGGGCGGGCCCCGTAGAATCGTCGGAGCGCCGACGTAGCTCAACGGTAGAGCAGCGGTTTTGTAAACCGCCGGTTGTGGGTTCGATTCCCTCCGTCGGCTCCACGACCTGGATGGGCGCTGAGCAGGGGGTGAAGGACACTGCCATGCGGTTCGAGACGGAGGGATCCGGCGAGGCCGGCGACGGTGGTGTCCGGGCGCCGGCCCCAGCCGACGCCCCGGAGCGGGCCGACCCCCATCTCACCGGCGAATATTTGCGCCGCAATCCCGGCTGGCACGTCCACACCTCGGAGTGGAAGGCGGGCGAGATCCTGAAGATGCTGGATCGGCACGGCCTGGCGCCGAGGTCCATCGGCGAGGTCGGCTGCGGGGCGGGTGAGGTGCTGCGGCAGCTGCAGCTGCGGATGGATCCCGATTGCCGGTTCTTCGGCTGGGACATTGCCCCCGACGCGATCAGGCTGGCGAAGGCAAGGGAGAACGACCGCCTGCAGGTGGCGCTGGCCGATGCGACCGCCATCGAGACGCCGCCGCTCGACCTGATGCTGGTCCTGGAGGTCGTCGATCACGTCGAGGACTACTTCTCGTTCCTGCGACGACTGAAGCCGCGAAGCACGTACCAGCTGTTCCACTTTTCGCTCGACCTGTCGGTGCAGAACGCGCTCCGAGGCGGGGCGCTGCTGCGCCAGCGCGAGCAGTACGTCCATCTGCACTACTTCAACAAGGACACCGCGCTCCGAACTCTGGAAGAGACCGGCTACGAAATCCTCGATTGGTTTTACACGCCCTACGGCGTCCTCTTCCCGGGCGGGCGGTTCAACCGCTGGGTGGTGGGCCCCGTACGCCGCGTGCTGTATCGGCTCAACCGGGACCTGGCGGTCCGGATCCTGGGCGGCTATCGCCTGATGGTGCTGACGCGCTGACCCTCGTCGTGGTGGACGCTCATCGCACCGGCAGACGGCCTAGGATGGTGCCGGTTGGCGTGAGCACGAGGCCGCAGAAGGCGATAGCTGCCATCGACCGAGCGAAGTCCGTCGCGATCCTGGTCGTCCTGCTGGGTTCGCTGACGGCGTGCTCCTCCTACCACCCGCGCAGCACGGCGCCGACGCCGTTCCCGCGCCCGGTCACGCTCGAACGACGGGGTTCGGTGCTTGGCGACTTCATGGTCACCTACCCCGCGGCCTGGACCATCGCCGAGCACCGGAACGGACAGGTGGCGCTGCTGCGACCGGCCACCGGCAAGGGTCGGCTCAGGATCATCGCCATGGCCGACCACGAGCCACCGGCCACGCTGAGCCGTGCGTACGCGGCGGCGGTCTGCAAGCGCGCGCTGAACTCGCTCGGGCTGCGCGCGAGCATCGCCGCCATCCGGGCCGTATCGGCTGACCAGCTGATGGTCTTCTCGGCTGGCCCCGCGGGCCGGACGGCCGTGACCGAGATCGTCCATGTCTTCAGGTCGGGCCAGGTCGTGGTCGCCTTCTTCCGTGCGCCGGCAGTGGATGTCCATTTCGGCACCGCCAAGCGGATCATGAAGAGCCTGCGCCCCAAGCTCGCCACGCCGTGAGCGGCGACGGCGTCCGCTTCATCCCGATCCGCACGCCGTCCGGTGGGCACCGCGTCTGGACCAGGCGCGTCGGCGACAACCCGGACACCAAGCTTCTCCTGCTTCACGGCGGACCGGGCGCCACCCACGAATACCTCGAGATCCTCGACGACTACCTGCCCGCCGCCGGAGTCGAGTACTACTACTACGACCAGCTGGGCGCCGGTCATAGCGACCAGCCGGCCGACTCCTCGCTGTGGCAGCTGGACCGCTTCGTTGACGAGGTGGAGCAGGTCCGCCAGGCCCTGGGGCTGACCCGCGACAACTTCTACCTCTTTGGCCAGTCGTGGGGCGGCCTGCTGGCGATCGAGTACGCGCTGCACTTCCAGCAGCACCTCAAGGGCCTGGTGATCTCGAACATGATGTCGAGCTGTCCGGCGTACAACGCCTACGCGCACGGGGTGCTGATGCCGGCCATGGACCCCGATGCGCTCGCCGAGATCAAGGACTTCGAGGCGCGCGGCGACACCTCCGATCCGCGGTACATGGCATTGCTGGAGCAGCACCACTACGTCCATCACGTCCTGCGCCGGCCCGTCGACGAATGGCCGGACCCGGTGGTCCGCACCTTCGCCCACATCAATCCCGACATCTACGTCCCGATGCAGGGTCCGAGCGAGCTCGGCATGCAGGGCAGCCTCTCCGATTGGGACCGCTTCGATGACCTCCGGGAGATCACCGTGCCGACGCTGGTGATCGGCGCGGCGCACGACACGATGGATCCCGCGCACATGCGCTCCATGGCCGAGCGGCTGCCGAACGGCCGGTACCTGGAATGCCCGAACGGCAGCCACCTGGCGATGTACGACGACACGGAGGTCTACATGCGCGGGCTCGTCGACTTCCTCACGGAGCCGATGCGAACGGCGCCGATGTGGCCCTAGGTTGCTGCCGGCTCAGCCCGCCACCTCAGCCGGCTCGCGACGGGCGGCCCCGACGATGGGCGCCAGCAGCTCCGCGAAGCGCGACCCGTCCTCGGGCACGAGGTCGTAGCGGACCCGGGTGATCGGCTTGTTCAGCGTCATGACGCGCGACAGGTCGATGGGCGTCGCGGCCAGGACGAGATCGGCGTCCACCGCGTTGAGCGTCGCCTCCAGCTCGTGCACCTGGTCGGCGCCGTAGCCCATGGCCGGCACCAGCGGTCCGAGAGACGGGTAGGCGGCCAGCACCTCGGCGATCGACCCGACCGCCTGGGGCCGCGGGTCCACCGTCGCGGCGGCGCGGAAGCGGCGCGCGGCCACGATCCCGGCCCCGTAGCGCATTCCGCCGTGCGTCAGCGTCGGTCCGTCCTCGACCACCACCACGCGCCGGCCCTCGATCGGGGCGCCGTTGAGGGTGAGCTCCGAGCGCGCGGTGAGCACCACGGCGCGCGGATTGACATCGGCCAGCGAGCGGCGCATGGCGGCCACCGCATCGCCGTCGGCCGAATCGACCTTGTTGATCACCACCACATCGGCCATGCGCAGGTTCGCCTCGCCCGGGTGGTAGTGCAGCCCATCGCCGGGCCGCAGCGGATCGGCGACGACGATGAACAGGTCCGGCCGGTAGAAGGGGAAGTCATTGTTCCCGCCGTCCCAGACGACGACATCCGCCTCACCTTCGGCCTCGCGCAGGATGGCCTCGTAGTCGACCCCGGCGTACACCACGTGGCCGGCGTCCAGGTGCGGCTCGTACTCCTCGCGCTCCTCGATGGTGGTGTCGAAGCGGTCGAGGTCCGCGTAGGTCGCGAAGCGCTCGACCCGTTGCCGCGCGAGATCGCCGTAGGGCATGGGATGGCGAACGACCACCGGCTTCAGGCCCTGCTCCGCGAGCGCTCCTGCCAGGTAGCGGGTGGTCTGGCTCTTGCCCGCCCCGGTGCGCGTGGCGCCGACCGCCACGACCGGGCGTCGGCTGGCGAGCATCGTGCGACGCGGGCCGAGCAGGTCGAAATCGGCTCCCGCCGCCAGCACGCGCGAAGCCGCGTGCATGACGGTCTCGTGGGCGACGTCGCTGTACGCGAACACCACGGCGTCCACCTGCGCGTCACGGATGATCGTCTCGAGCTCCGCCTCCGGGCGGATGGGGATGCCGGCGGGGTACAGATCGCCGGCGAGCTCGGCGGGGTAGCGACGGTCGGCGATGCCGGGGATCTGGGTGGCGGTGAAGGCCACGACGTCGACCGTCGGATCTTCGCGGAAGACGACGTTGAAATCGTGGAAGTCACGCCCGGCGGCGCCCATGATGACGAGGCGTCTGCGGCTCATCGAACAGCTCCTTCACGTTGCGCGTGGCAAGCGACACGGCGGCTGCCACACGGTCACCTTCCGGATTGCGGGACACGCCGACCAGTGCCGTTGGCCCCTTCGGCGAGGGCCAGGTGGCGTTATGCCTCGGGCAGCAACCGCGCCGTTGGCACGCGCTGCCCGCGCGTCATGGCACCCACCACCAGGGAGCCGATGACGTAGCCACTGCCCTGGACCACCAGCAGCAGCACGACCGGCAGGAACTCGCCCAGGAAACCGGCCGACACTGCGCCCACCAGCGATCCGAGCGAGCCGAGCGCGGCCATGGCGCCGATGACCCGGCCGCGATGGCTGTCGGCGGCGAGCGTCTGCTGCAGGGTCGCGATGGCCGCCATCATCCCGGCGCCCGGTACGCCGACGATGACCATCACCAAAAGCGCCGGCTCGATATGCGGGAAGATCGCCGGATAGGTGAAGAGCCCCAGGTCGATCAACCCGAACAGCAGGGCGCTGCCGATCAGCAGTCGCAGGGGATCGATCCGTGACCCGAGCCGCCCGATGACGAACGCGCCGGCGAAGCCGCCGATGGCCTGCGTCGAGAGCAGGGCGCCGTATCCGGCGCTGTCCGAGTGCAGCGCGTCGGTCGTCCACGGCACGAACAGGGTGATGGTCAGCCCCTCGCCGATGCGCGTGATCACGAAGAACAGCAGCAGGGCACGCAGCACGGGGTGGTGCCAGATGACCCGCAGGCCGTCCCGCCATTCGCGCAGCAGCCGCGCCCAGGCCGTGGCCGCCTCGTGCTCGAGCGAGTCGTGACGCACGGCCCTGGTCCGTGACGAGCGGATGGACCAGATGAGGAACGCGGCGATGAGGAACGACACCGCGTCGATGAGGGTCACCGACAGGATCCCGCCAACGGCCACGATGATCCCGCCCAGGGCCGGGCCGATCAGGCGCGCCAGGTGGTTGTTCAGCCCGTTCAGCGCGTTGGCCGTCACGAGGTCGTCGTCGGCGTTCTCGAGCAGGTTCGGCAGCAGCGCACCCTCGGCCGGGTTGAACAGCTGATCGAGGCAGGAGGCCACCAGCAGCACGACGTACGAGACCCAGACGCCGACCGTCTCCATGGTGATCAGCGGCAGCATGGTGACCGCCAGGATCAGGTCGATGGCGACCATCAGGCGACGGCGGTCCCAGCGGTCCACGAACACGCCGGCAATCGAGCCGAGCGTGATCGACGGGATCAGGAAGGCGATGGCCATGATGCCCAGCGCAGTGGTCGAGCCGGTCAGCCGATAGATCTCGAACGGCAGGCCGGTGATGAGGATCCAGTCGCCGGTCATGGAGATCAGGCCGCCGAACCACAGGCGCGCGAAGTTGGGCTGTCGGAGGATGCGGAGCATGGGCGGCCTATGATGACCGAGCCCATGACGACCTTGCCGGCCGGCTTCACCGCGCGCCCCGTCGATCCTGCGACCGATGTGCCCCGCATCGTCGCGCTGTGCGAGGCCGCGGCCATTGCCGACTTCGGCGTGACCGACGTGACCGAGCGAATGGTGCGCGGCGCGTACTCGCTGCCCTCGTTCACCGCCGCCACCGACTCGCACCTGGTACTGGGGCCCGATGGCCAGGCCCTCGCCATTGCCGAGTACTACGACGGGGAGGAGCTGCACGTCGCCCCGTACCTCTTCCAGCGCGTCCACCCGCAGCATCGCCGGCCCGACGTCCTGGACCCCCTCCTGGGCTGGGCCGCCGAGCGCGCGCCGCAGAACCTTCACCTCGCTCCGGCCGGCGTGCGGGTGGGACTGCACACGGACGTCGCCGCCGTCAACGAGCCGACGATCGAGGCATTGGAGCGCGCCGGCTGGCACCGCGACCGCACCGACTGGACCATGGAGATCGACCTCGTGGCGGCGGCGCCGCTGCCCGATCCCGAGTGGCCGGCGGGGATCGTCCTGCGCCCGGTCGACCTGGACCGGGATGCACGGCGCATCCACGCGGCGGAGAACGACTTTTTCAGCGATCACTACGGATTCGTGCCGAGCCCCTTCGAGCAGTGGTGGCATTTCCGGACGCGCTTCTTCCAGGCCGAGCCGGAGCTGTGGATCCTGGCTGAGGCCGACGACGAGATCGTCGGCATGGCGCTGTGCTCTTCCCAGCGACCGGGACAACCGGACCTCGGCTGGGTGAGCACGCTCGGCGTGCGGCGCGACTGGCGCCGGCGCGGACTGGCGCTCGCCATCCTGCGCCGCGCGTTCCGGCTGCTGGCCGACCGCGGCAAGACGCGCGCCGGGCTGGGCGTCGATGCGCAGTCGCTGACCGGCGCCACGCGGCTGTACGAGAAGGCGGGGATGCGGGTCGTGCGCGAGGCGTACGAATACGAGCTCGTCGTGCGCGAGGGCCGTGATCTGCGGACACTCAGCCTCGAGAAGGGCAGCCGCCCACCGCTTGAGGGCCGCAGGACCCTCGCCTATACTCGCCGCTCGATCGGCAGCGCACCCCGATGCCGGTCGTTATCTGTGGGTAGGTTGAGCAGGTGGTGAGCTCCGCTGACTGTAGATCAGCCGTCTTTCGACTGTGGGGGTTCGATTCCCTCCCTGCCCACCAGTGCATCGGCTCATGACGGGTGAATCTAATACCAAGATTTGCCCAGATAGACCGATGGTTGCCCAACCTTCGGTCGCTCGGCGAGAATCACGGCGCGCCCACGTAGCTCAGTAGGCAGAGCACTTCCTTGGTAAGGAAGAGGTCTCCGGTTCGAGCCCGGACGTGGGCTCCATCCCGTCGCAGATGGAGGCCGTCACCGTCAACGTGGATCCCAACGTCGTCCTGCCGTTCTTCTCATCGCTCCTCTCCTTCGTGTTCGCGGTGCTGGTGGGCGACCAGTGGCTGCGGCGGCGGCAGCCGTACCAGCTGGTCTGGACGCTGGGCCTGCTGTGGTACGGCATCAGCGCCGGCACGGAGTTCCTGGGGGGCGCCTTCGGCTGGAGCGAGGCGCTCTACCGCGCCTGGTACCTGATCGGGGCGGTGTATGTCGCCGGCTGGCTGGGGCTCGGTACCGCCTACCTCCTCGCTCGCACCCGGTTCGGCTATGCGTTCGCCGTTTCGCTGCTGCTGGCCGGCCTCTTCACGGCGCTGAGCCAGGCGAAGTACAACTACGCGAACTCGGGCCCGGCGCCGCTCATCTACTTCGCGGTCGCCATCATGGCCGCCATCACGATCGGGATCCTGACTGCCCGTGGTGAGGAACGCTGGGCGCACGTGGCAGGTGCGGTCATGGTGATCGGCAGCATTGCCGGCGCGATCATGGTCATCACTGCCGCCCTCCCAGCGCCGGGCTACTCGCTGGACCCGCAGACCCTGATCCCGACCGGCGAGCTCATGCCCGGCTACCTCCGCCTGCTGACCCCGTTCTTCAACATCACCGGCGCCTTCGCCCTCGGCCTCGGAGCGCTGTACAGCGCCTATGTCTTCATGCCCAAGCGACGGGTGATGCGCTACTCGCTGCGCGGTGATCAGGGCGTTGGCTCCCTCATGGTGAACATCATCAAGGCGCCGCTGGCGATCACGGTCAACCTGGTGGCCTCCCTGCCCGGGGCCGTGGCGGCCCTGTTCCGCGGTCGGTTGTCGAGCCGCGTCCCGGCGACGATTCTCATCGCGATCGGCGCGACGATTCCGGCGTTCACCAGCGGGGCGAACCGATTCGGGGCGACGAGTGCCTTCTTCGTCGGCGAGCTGCTCGGGATCGTGTTCCTCCTGCTGGGGTTCCTGGTCAGCATCGAGGTGTTCAGCGACATTCGGCTGCCGTTCACGCGGATCGTGCTGGCTCGGCGCGAACGGGCGGCGAGCCCCGAGGACCGTACGGGCAACCTCTAGCGCTCCGCTCGCATCTGCCCCGCACAAGGCAGGCTTGTGCTCCGGCACGCGTGACCCACCCTCCGTTGACACTCAGGTGCTTCGAACCGTAGAATCACCCGACTTCCCCCGGGACCCCTGCCCTAGTTAAGGTTGGCCGGATCCGGTGGCGAACCGGAGCTGACGACAGGAATCAACCGTGGCCAAGGCCGAGAATCGACCAGTGATCGCGCTGGCGTGCACCACCTGCAAGGAGCGCACGTACAGCACCCGCAAGAACAAGAAGAACGACCCGGGGCGGCTGGAACTCAACAAGTTCTGCCCACGCTGCCGGCAGCACACGCTGCACCGGGAGACCAAGTAGGGCGACGCGGAGGGGTGTAGCTCAACTGGTAGAGCACTGGTCTCCAAAACCAGCGGTTGCAGGTTCGAGTCCTGTCGCCCCTGCCACCACGTCGCCGACCGCATCGGCAAATCGTATGCATCCAGGAGCTGATTGACCAAACCGTGTTCGGCCGAATTCAGATCTACCTCGTCGAGGCGTGGTCCGAGCTGCGCAAGGTCGCGTGGCCCACGCGCCAGACGGTGGTCAACCTGACCCTGATCGTCATCGCGGTGTCCATCGCCGTCGGCGCCTACATCGCCGTGCTGGACCTGCTGATGACGCTCGGCCTGCACCAGGTGTTCTGATCATGAGTGATGAAGGGCTGCGCACCACCTCCCTCGACGAGGCGGACGAGACTCCGCTGGAAGCGGACCAGATGATTGACCAGGCGGAGCCGATGGAGGCCAAAATGACCGTTGACGAGGTCGAGCCTGCCACCGAGCCGGCCGAAGCCGAGCCGAACGACACTGCGCCGATGGACGCCGAGGTGACCCTCGACGAGGTGGAGCATGGCACCGAGGACGGGGACGAGCCCGCGCACGAGCCCGCCCGAAGCGCTGAGGCGCAGCAGGCAGCCCGGCTGAGCCGCGAGGCACCCCTGCTCGCCGGGGACGAGAGCACGTCGGCCAAGCAGTGGTACGTCATCCATACCTACTCCGGCTACGAGAACAAGGTGAAGGCCAACCTCGAGCACCGCATCGAGTCGATGGGCGTCGAGGACCAGATCTTCCAGGTGCTCGTGCCCATGGAGGAGGAGATCGAGATCAAGAACGGCC
>DATBJR010000046.1:0-19296 GCA_036556325.1 Candidatus Limnocylindria bacterium
GATCAGGCGGTCGGAGTACTGCGGTCGATGGGCCATGTGGCAGAGATCATCCGCCACCGGGCACCCGCCTGTTGACGAGTCTGGACACCTGGGCTCGGGGCCTTGGCTGAAGGGGCGGCGCTGCACAGCGTATGGAGCCCCGGTCGGCCCCGCAAGCGAGCGAGCCGACGCCCCCCGCGCCCCGCGCCGCTCAGCAGGCGACGTCGGCGTCGAAACCGTGGCGGAAGAACTGGCTGAGCCTGGTGCGACCGCCAGTGAACGCTGGCTCGCGGCAGAGGCGCTTCGCACCTCGCAGCGTGCTGGCGCCGGCGACCCAGCTGGGATGGTCGGCGAAGACCAGCGTGTTGCCGGTGATCGCCTCCCACATGTGCCTGGCCGAGTAGAAGCCGATGAACCCCACGTCGCGCGACCGTAGAAAGGCAACCGCGCCCTGCAGCGTGGCGACGTTCAGCCGCTTGTTGCGGCGCCACGAGTTGCTGGTCTCGACGTCCAGCCACCAGCGATTGTGCACCGGGGTCCGGGTGGCACCGGGGGATGCCCAGCCGAGCGAGATGTAGGCCCGCACGGCGGTGAGGTAAGAATCCTTGGCCGCGTTCCAGCCATAGTCGAAGGCGCAGCCCTTGCCCAGCGGCTCGTCCCTCGTGCACCGCCGCGGGTAGCGCTGGCCGATTGGCCAGCGCTTGCTGAGGCGGGGCCCGGGACTGCCGGTGTTGGCGTAGAAGGACGCCCAGCGACCCGCCCAGCGGAGCTGGCTGGGCCCCTCACCCGTCCCCAGGCAGGGATTCGCGGAGAATGCCCGCCCGCCATTGACGCCGACGATCCGGAACGCCGCGTTCTGCGGGAACCCCTTGTTGCATTGCGGAAACGAGATGTCGTGGCCGATGCTGCCGGAGGTCAGCGCCTGCAGGCTGGGTGGCGTCCTCGTCGGCGATGGCGCACGGATCTGGCCGGCGGCCGTCGCACCGTGGGTAGGGCCGACGCCACTGGCCACCATGCCCATCTCGCCGGGGACGTGCGCCACGGTGGGGAGTGCCGCCCCCCACAAGAGGGTGGACGCCAGGCCCGCAACAGCGATGCGGCGCAGGCCGGCGATGGTGCGGAAGGAGCGGCGGCGCGACTGGGCGCCGGGCTGGAAGGGTGAAGGCGACACGATGCTCGGGCGGTGCTCGGGTGGCTTCAGCGGGGCAGTCCGGGCAGCCTACGGCCCTTCCCTGCGCGGTGCAAGCGGCCACGCCCTCGGCCGCCGCCCGGCCGGCCTGCCACCGGCTCGGCCACTAACCGCCGACGAGCTCGTCCAGAATTCGGCCGATGGCGTCCACGGCCAGCGTCAGATGCCCCTCGTCGGGGTGGAGATGGATGCACGAGCTGCCGACGTGGTCGGCCAGCCACCGCCCGTGGGCATACGGCACCATTCTGTCGTGCGATCCCTGCCAGACGTGGAAGGGCACGGCGATCGCGCCCATCTCGAAGCCCCAGTCTCGCGTGAAGGCGATGTCGTCGTCGAACCAGCCCCAGTAGCCGTTCCGCAGCCCGTCCCGGGTCGTGGCGGCCATGTTCTCGGCAAACTCGCCGGTCAGCGAGCCGCGGTCGACGTGATCGATCAGGCCACCGAACGAATCGGCAATCTCATCGGCTGTCACCTGATTGAAGGCGGGATAGAAGCGGTCCAGGAATGCCGCCAGCGCTTCGGGGCTCTCCAGCGCAGCACCGAACTCCTCCACGTTCTCCGGCCCCATGCCGGCATACCAGTCGATGCCCGCCGCCGGGTACGGGGCCACGCCGGCGATGCTGGCGCCCCCCACGATGCGATCGGGCAGCAACGCGGTCGTCGCGGTGGCGTGCGGTCCGCCACCGGACCAGCCAATGGTGTAGGCGCGGTCGATGCCCAGCTGATCGAGCACCTGGCGCACGTCATCGGCCACGCTCGCCACGGATCGGCCCTCGTGGCGGGTGGAATCGGCGTAGCCTGGCCGGCTCCAGGCGACGAAGCGCAGGCTGCGCTCGGCGAACGCATCGGCCCAGCCGTACGGCGGCATGGCCGACGACGGCGTGCCGTGGTGGTAGACGATCGGGGTGCCGTCGCCATCGGCCAGGAAGCAGTCCAGCTGCCGGCCGTCGGCGAGCTCGAGCGTGGTCCGTTCGATCATGGGCGCAGCATAGGCGCCCATCGGCCGCCGGGTCGTAGACTCGGTGCGTGGCAAAGGACTGCTGCACGGTCGACTACGACGAGCACTTCAACGCCGAGGACGCGCGCCGCGACGTGCTGGACTATCGCGCCCACGGCGCCGACGGGAGCACGCGCCGCCTGCTCGACGCGCTGATCGCCCGGGGCGCGACCTCCGGCACGCTGCTCGACATCGGCGGCGGGGTGGGCGTCATCCAGCTCGAGCTGCTCGGGGCCGGGATGGATTCTGCGCTCGACGTGGATGCCTCCGCACCGTTCATCGCGGCGGCCCGTGCCGAGGCCGCAGATCGCGGGTTCGCGGACCGAACCGACTACCGTCATGGCGACTTCGTCGAGCTGGCGGACGACGTGGAGCCCGCGGACGTGGTCACCCTGGACCGGGTCATCTGTTGCTACCCCGACGCGGCTCGGCTCGTGAGTCGATCCGCCGAACGGGCGCGACGGCTCTACGGCCTGGTCTACCCCGTGAACCGCTGGCCACTGCGGGTTGCGGCCTGGCTCATCAACCTCACCCGCCGGTCGGACGACTTCCGGATGTACGTCCACGACCATCGGCTGGTGGACCGTCTCGCCCGCGACGCCGGGCTCGAGCCACGGTACCGCCACGCGGGGTGGGTGTGGCAGACGGTCGTCTACGCGCGCGTCACGCCCCGGACTGCGGAGACGCCGGTCGCATCATGATGGCGATCAGCCCGACCACCAGCGCCAGCCCCACCGCGATCCAGATCACGACCGGCTGGTAGAGCACTGCCACCGGCACCAGGTCGTCGAGCGACCACGCCCCCGGGCCGGTGAACGCCAGCCCAAGCGCGACCGCGCCCAGCACCAGCGGATACTCGTATCCGCCCTTGGTGTTCCAGAAGCCCTTGGCCCAATGGACCCGGGCAATGATGACCACGCTCTGTGCCACCAGCACGGCTGCCGCCAGCGGTGTCAGCAGGCCGATGGCCAACAGCAGCCCGCCACCGAACTCGTTGAGCGACGAGACGATCGCCCACAGCCGCGGCGGCCGAACGCTCATGCCCTGCATCACGCCGGTCCAGCGCTCCATGCCCGGCCCGCCCCACCAGCCGAACAGCTTCTGGGCACCGTGCGCGGCGAAGACGACGCCCACGGCCACGCGCACGATGAACAGGCCCAGGTCGACAATATCGCCATCCACCATGGCGATCCGGGAGGGTGCAGAGGCCGTGCCAGCGCCGCGACGTAAACTCGCGGCACGATCGCGGACCTGGACTCGCCGCCATTCTCGTCAGTCAGGCGGTACCGCTACACCGGCTCGGCGTAGGTGCGTGGCTGACGCCGGCGCCGCGTGACGAGCCATTCGCTGTCCTGCCCATCAAGGAGGGCCGGCCAGTCGATGCGGGCGGCAAGCCGCTCCCCCATCTCGTGCAGGGCGCCCAGTTGCCCGGCGTCGTCGAGCGAGAATTCACGCTCCAGGCGAACATCCACGCGGTAGAACGTCGCGTCCGGAAAGTGCCGGTCGACGAGCTCCGTCTGCTGCTCGCCAGGGGAACGCAGCAGCTCGCTCAGCAGCCATCCGAGCCAGGCGTAGATCCACGTCGGTCGTCGACGCTCGAGGAACTGCCCGGTGCCCAGCGACACCACAATCGTCTCGCCGGGCCGGTAACGGTCCGTGTAGCCGAAGGCCTCCACGCAGGCCTGGTACACCGGGTTGCCGGCGATGCCCGTGCCGCCATCCACCATCGGCCCGCGCGACTCCAGCCCGCGGATGGTCCACGGCGCAAAGAACGTCGGGGCCGCCGCAGAGGCCGTCAGGCAGTCGGCGAGCGACAGGCTGCCAGTGCTGCCGGCGTTGCGGGGACCATCCTTGACGAAGTACCACTGGTGACCGTCGTCGAGTCCCTTGGCAGTGACCATGACGTCCAGCGGCAGGTCGTTCAGCTGCCAATCTGCTGCGCCTTCCGCCGCCAGCTCTTGGCGGATGAGCCGATGCAGCCTGGTGACGTCGTACATGTGGCCGTAGGCGATGCGCCGCAGGGTCGAAATGATCGGCACCTTGCCGAAGAGATCAGGTGCCCGCCGGAGATACATCTCCACGATGCGTTGCGCGGGGACGCCGGCCCCCACGGCGGCGGCGATCAGCGCGCCGGTGGACGTGCCCGCCACGAAGTCGAAGTGGTCACGCACTCGGCCCTTGAGTGCATCCTCCAGCGCCGCAAGGACGACGGCGGGGATCACGCCGCGGACGCCGCCGCCGTCGATGGAGAGGATGCGCCGAGTCATGTGCGCAGCCTACGCTCGGCCCGCGACAGCTCTCCTGTCCCGCGCCCTTCCGAGCCAGCCGGACGGATGGAACGCTATTCCTCGGCCGGCTTCTCCGCCGTGTCCAGCTTCAGGGCAGCCGAGTTGATGCAGTACCGCAGCCCGGTGGGATTTGGGCCGTCGTCGAAGACGTGGCCCAGGTGGCCCCCGCAGGATGCGCAGAGCGCCTCGGTGCGAACCATGAACCACGATCTGTCGCTGTCGGTCGCCACGGCCGATGGATCAGCCGGCTCGTAGAACGAGGGCCAACCGGTGCCCGATTCGAACTTCGTGTCGCTGCTGAACAGCCCAGCGCCGCAGCCCGCGCAGCGGTACACGCCCGTGGCGTGCTCGTCCCAGTACCTGCCGGTGAAGGCGCGCTCCGTTCCCTTCTCGCGCAGGACGTGGTACTCCTCCGGCGTCAGCTCCGCACGCCACTCGGCGTCGGTCTTGTCGATCTTGGTTGTCATGCCCGCAGGATACGACGGCAGCGTGAAGGATCGATGACGGCGGCGCGGTGACATACTGCCGCGGGTGCTGCGTCCGGAGGGGTCCATGAAGCCGATTGGCTCGGCAGCCTGCCTGCTCATCGCTGCCCTGCTCCTGACCGGGTGCCTGGTCGACATCCGCGAGCCGACGCGCACCCCACGCCCGACCGCCAGCCTCTCCGCGACGCCCAGTCCGACGAACGTCCCCACCGCCCGGCCGTCCCCGACCCCCGGGCTCAAGGCCGTCCCCCGGTTCAGCGCCGGTGACCGCCTGTCAGTCAGCGCCCCCGGACTGCGCGTGCGCTCCCGGCCTGGCGTGGATCAGCGCGTCCTGACCAGCCTTGGCGTCGGGGCCGAGCTGCTCGTCGCGCTCGGTCCGGTGTGGGTCGACGACACCGGCTGGTACCTCGTCGCCGACGCCAATCGGGCGGATCTGGGGTTCAAGACCGGCTGGGTCGCCACGGGCACGCAGGACGACCCGTTCCTCGCCCCCGCCAGCTTCGACGTGCGGAAGAACCCGTACCTGGCCGGCTTCGCCGGCGAGTCCGACAGCGATGCGGGCCCCGTGATCCTGCCCGATGCGCACGTCTCGATCATCTGGCTGGCAGCGCCGCCAACCCCGCTGGGCTGCTCCTTCTCGGTTGATCTGGTTGCCAACGACGGCAAGCCGGTGCGCGCGATCACCGCCACCGTCGGCGGCGTACCGGCACCCGGCCAGCTGTACCCGAGCTTCTTCGCAGCCCACCACGCCGTGATCGGCGCGCCGCTGTCCGTGTCCGTGGCATCAGATTGCTCGTGGGCCATCACGTTTGTCCGCGAGCGCCGGGAGCCTCCTCCCTAGCGCGCCCGGCTCCGTGAGCGCGATTGCGACCGACGAGCTGTCACATTGGTCCCGTAGGCTTCGGTCCATACGGGGGAACCTCTGAGCAATGCAAGACCTGGACGGCGTCACCGTCTACAGCGCGACCGACCTCGTCGGGTTCCTGGCCTGCGAGCACCTGACGACGCTGGACCGTGCCCAGCTGTCGGGGCTGATCAGCGCCGAGGAGCGCGTCGACGAGGAGCTCGAGGTCCTTCGCGAGCGCGGCGAGGAGCACGAGCGCCGGTACCTGGCCTACCTTCGCGGACAGGGCCTCGAGGTGGTGGACGGGCGGAACCCGCGCGACCCGATCCTCACGCCGGCGGAACAGCTGCGGGCCGATGTCGAGCTCACCACGCGCCGGATGCGCGAGGGTGCCGATGTCATCTACCAGGCCACGCTCTTCGACGGCACCTGGCGCGGTTATGCCGACTTCCTGCTCCGCCGGGACGGGCCGTCGCGGCTGGGCAACTTCCACTATGAGGTCGCCGACACCAAGTTGGCCCGGCGCACCAAGGGCAGCGCCCTGATCCAGATGTGCGTCTACTCGGACCTGGTCGCTTCCGTCCAGGGGGTGATGCCGGCCGAGATGCATGTCGCCCTGGGCGGCAGTGGCCACACGGTCGACACCCATCGGGTCGACGACTATGCCGCCTACTACCGCAGCGTGAAGGGACGCTTCCTGGCGGCGGTGGCGGTGGATAGCCCACTCGCCTACCCACTGCCCGAGATCCCGGAGCCGGTCAGCCATTGCGAGGTCTGCCGCTGGCAGCCGATGTGCGCGGCGCTGCGCCGCGATGGCGACCACCTCAGCCTTGTCGCCTCGATGCGATCGGACCAGGCGCGCCGCCTGCGGGACGCGGGCATCCCGACCCTTGCCGCCCTCGCGGAGCTGCCGGAGCCGCTGCCACAGGTCGACAAGCTGGGCGAGGCGGCCATGACCGGCCTCCACCAGCAGGCGCGCCTGCAGCTCGCGTCGCGCACGACGGATCGTCCGCGCTACGAATTCCTGCCACTCGAGCCGAATCGGGGGCTCAGCTGGCTGCCGGAACCCTCACACGGCGACCTCTTCTTCGACATGGAGGGTGATCCGTTCGCCGAGGAGGATGGACTCGAATACCTGTTCGGCGTGTGGGATCCCTCGCATCCAGCCGCGGACGGGCGACCCACCTTCCACACCTGGTGGGCGCACTCGCGCAGCGAGGAGAAGGTCGCCTTCGAAGGCTTCATCGACTTCCTGGTGAGCCGATGGCGGGCCGATCCTGAGATGCATGTCTACCACTACGCGGCGTACGAGCGCGGCCGGATGGGAATGCTGTCGACGCGCCACGCGACGCGCGAGGCCGAGGTTGATCGGATGATGCGCGGCGAGCTCTTCGTCGACCTCTACAAGGTGGTCCGCCAGGGGCTGCGCATCGGCGTCGAGAGCTACTCGATCAAGAAGCTGGAGGCGTTGTACGCGCTGGACCGGGAGGCGGCGCTCAAAGAGGCGGGCTCCTCGGTGGTCGCCTACGAGCGTTACATCAAATCGGTGAGCGCCGGCGCCGCCGACGGGGCGATCCTGGACGGCATCGCGCTCTACAACCAGGACGATTGCCGCTCGAACGCCGAGCTGCGTGACTGGCTCGAGGCCCGGCGGGCGGAGCTGGCTGGCATCCTCGGGTTGGATGCGCTGCCGCGTCGGACCATGGAGGAGGACCTGGAGAAGCCGCCAAGCGAGCGCGATCGACGGATCGAGGCGCTGGCCGCTCGCCTGCTCGACGGGGTGAGCGCTCATGCCGAGGAGCGGGCAGCCAATCCGGAGCTGCAGGCGCGGTGGCTGCTCGCCAACGTCCTGGAGTGGCATCGGCGCGAGGAGAAGGTCGAGTGGTGGGCCTTCTTCGACCGCTGCCGGCGCTCCGACGAAGAGCTCGCGTCCAGGGACGAGGAGGCCATCGGCCAGCTCACCTGGGTTCGCGAGGTCGATCGGCCGAAACGGTCGGTGGTCCATCGGTACGCCTTCGACCCCGAGCAGGCGTATCGGCTCAAAGTGGGTGACGATCCGGTGGATCCGGCCACGCAGAGCACCGCCGGCAAGATCGTGGCCCTGGACGCGCTGGCCGGCACGCTGGACCTGATGTCGAGCGTCGCCGCCGAGCGGCCGCATCCGCGTTCGCTGATCCCCCACGGCCCGATCATCGCCGACGCCCAGAAGGGAGCGCTGGAGCGGTTCGGCGCCTGGGTGGCGGACAACTCGATGACGGCGGAGGGCCCCTGGCAGGCAGCCCGCGACTTCCTGCTGGGGCGGCCGCCACGCGTCGGCCAGGTCCCCGGGGCACGCATTGCCGCCGATGGTGCGGCGGCTGCGCCGGATCTCGTGCTGCGCCTGGATGAGTCCGTCCTGCCGGTGCAGGGTCCCCCGGGATCCGGGAAGACGTACACCGGGGCGGAGATGATCCTCGCCCTGCTCCGCGCCGGGCGCCGGGTTGGGATCGTGGCGTTCACGCACAAGGCGCTGACCAACCTGCTCGACGAGGTCCTCGACCATTCGATCGAGCGTGGCGTGCCGGTATCCGCCATCCGCAAGGTCGATCGTGACGAGACGCTGCAGGCCACGTGGCGCTACGTGCACACCACCGATAACGGGACGGTGCTCGACGCGCTCCATGACGGCGTCCAGGTCGCCGCCGGCACCGCCTGGATGTGGGCGCGGCCGGAGTTCGAATCTGCCGTCGACACGCTGTTCGTCGACGAGGCCGGCCAGATGTCGCTCGCCAATGTCCTTGCGGTGTCGGGAGCCGCTCGCAACCTGGTCCTGCTCGGGGATCCCCAGCAGCTATCGCAGGTCAGGAAGGGGGCGCATCCCGAGGGCGTGGACCAATCCGCACTGGAGCACGTGCTGGACGGCAGACCGGTGATCGACGCGTCGCGTGGGCTCTTCCTCGGTGCGACACATCGGCTCCACGAAGACGTGAACGCCTTCACCAGCGAGGTGTTCTACGCCGGGGAGCTGCGCTCTGCGCCCGAGGCCAATCTCCAATCGCTGTCCGCCCCGGGCGCGCTGAGCGGAACCGGCGTGCGCTGGTTGCCCGTGCTCCACGAGGGCAACCGCAATTCGTCCGAGGAAGAGGCTCGTCTGGTGGCCGACCTGTACGAGCATGTCCTGCAAGGCAGCTGGACCGACCAGCACGGCGCCACGTCCCCGCTGGGGCCCGAGCAGGTCCTGGTGGTGGCCCCGTACAACGCGCAGGCCGAGCTGCTCGCCGGCGTTCTCGCCGAATCGCTCCTCCGCCTGAATATCCACGCCGAGCCGCGGGTGGGGACCGTCGACAAGATCCAGGGCCAGCAGGCGGCCCTGGTCATCTACTCCATGGCGACCTCCTCGCCTGAGGAGATGCCGCGCAACATGGAGTTCCTCTACTCCCTCAACCGACTGAACGTGGCCACGTCGCGCGGGCGGTGCATCGCATCCATCGTGGCATCGCCGCAGCTGCTGGCCGTGCGAGTGCATACCCCCCTGCAGATGAAGCTCGCCAACGCGCTGTGTCGCTTCGTGGAAATTGCCGCAGAGCAGGCTCGGGCACCGGTGCAACAGACCCTTCCCCTCGGCGCGTGAAAATGCCTCCCCGGCCCGAAGGCTGGGGAGGCAGGCAGGGCACTTCCGGATCCGTCCGGGGCGCTGGCGGTGGGCAGGTGCCGCCTCTGCCGCGTGCCCAGATGTGCAACTGCGGGCAGCATGGCGGGCGGGGCGGCGGGTGCCTATGGCGAGGTGGTACCGCCGGATCAGCCGATGAACCATGGCCATCACACCCAACCGCCCAGGTGCGGTCTGATGCAGTACCCGGGGGGTACGTTCAGGAAGCGAATCGCGCGAGACTGAAGAGGCCGATGTCGTGGCTGGTCGCACCATCGAGCGCCAGGTCCGCCATCACCTCGCCGACCAGGCTGCAGAACTTGTAGCCATGCCCGCTGAACCCGGCAGCGATGCTGACCTGGGGTGAATCGGGCAGGCGGTCGATGACGAAGTGCTCGTCCGGCGAGTTCGTGAACATGCAGGCCTTGAGCAGCACCGTGGGCCCGGCACCGGCGGGGAAGTAGCGTGCCGCGAAGGCGCGCAGGATCGCCTCGTCCTCCGGGTGAGTGGTGCGGTCGGGATCATCGGGGTCCATCGGCTCACGCAGGTGGTGGTAGCGCCCGAACTTGAAGCCCGGCACGTCGTGCTCCGGGAAACCGTAGTAGTTGCCCTCCTCCACGTCGAGCACGAAGACGGGAAAACGAGCCGGCGCGAAGAGCTCCGGCTGCGCGGGCTGCAGCCAGGCGAGCACCTGTCGCTCGGGCACGGCCAGCGGCTCGAGTGCTGGCACCAGTCGCCCTGCCCAGGCGCCGGCGCAGATGACGAGGCGATCGGCCTCGTAGGCGGCGCGTTCGGTGACCACGCGGACGCCGCCGCCGCCGGCGGTGGTCGCCCAGTCGAGCACCGGCTCGTGAAAATGCAGCTCGGCTCCGTGGCGGAGGGCCTGGTTGGTGTGGGCCAGCAGCGTCCGCTCGGCGAGCAGGAAGCCGCCATCGGGCTGCAGTACCACCCGGGTGCTCGGGTCGAAGTCGCCGTATGCCGGGAAGCGGCGTCGCAACTCGGCGACGTCCAGCACCTCGTGCGGCAGCTCGTGGGTGCGCGCCGCCTCGAGCGCACCGCGGAACAGCGGCCCGTCCTCCGGTCCGCCTTCGATGCTGCCGGTCGTGATCAGCAGCTGCTCCCCGGCCAGGTGCTCGAGCTCATGCCACAGCTCGTACGCGCGCCGCAGCAGCGGCACGTAGGACGGGTGCTCGTGGTAGGCCAGCCGAATGATGCGGGTCAGGCCGTGGGAAGAGCCCCGATCGTGAAGCAGGCCGTACTGCTCCAGGCCCAGCACGCGATGGCCTCGTCGGGCGAGGTGGAAGGCCGTGGCGCTGCCCATGCCGCCCAGGCCGATGACGATGGCGTCGTAGCGGGCGGCCATGCGGCGCAGTCTACGGGACCGCGTGCCCGGTCAGCCCGAGTCGGCGGCGGAGCGCAACGATGCATGGTCGTCGCCCGCCATGCGCGAGCCGACGCCAACGAGCCAGCCGCCGACCCGGCGACGAACGCCATACGTCCGGGACCCTCGGCCGCGGACAACCGGCCCGCCGCGCCGCGGCCGGAAGTCGAGGCGGAGCGCTTCATAGTCCATGAGATTCTGCACTTCGTGACCCTCCTTCGTTCGACTGAAAGAATCTTGATGTCGAACGACTTACGGCAGTCTAGCAAGCCGATGTCTTGACGTCAAGACATTTGACGTGGAGAATCGAGGCGACATGGTCACCAAATCACGACCCGCGGCGCCGGCCCAGGATCACGTCGACCGGATGCTGGAGGTCTGGAAGCGAGAGCTGCCCGACCTCGACCTGGCCACGGAGGGCATCGTCGAGCGCATCCAGAAGCTGCAGCGCTACCTCGACCGCGCCATGAACGAGACGCTGGCCGAGTTCAAGCTGGATCGCGGCGAGTGGTGGCTCCTCGGCGCGCTTCGGCGGTCGGGGCCTCCGTATCGGAAGTCGCCGGGCAAGCTGGCGGAGGACATCGGCCTGTCGTCCGGCGCCATGACGAACCGTCTCGATCGGCTGGAGGCGGCCGGGCTCATTCGCCGCCTGCCCGATCCGGACGACCGCCGGGCGCTGCAGGTGGAGCTGACCGAGGCCGGCTGGCAGGCTTGGCAGGACACCGTCGGCGCCCAGGCGCGCAAGGAGGCGCTGGTGGCCAGTGCGCTGGATCAGTCCGAGAAGGAGCTGCTCAACGCGCTCCTGCGGCGCCTGATGCTCGAGTTCGAGGAGCAGACGGGCAAGCTGATCCACCACGAGGCCAAGGCCGAGAGCTGACCCCGGCGCCCTAGGGCGGCGGTGCCTTCCCGCGGGCGTAGTCCCGGACGAAGCGCTCCTGCTCAGCGGTCTCCACCGCCGTGGGATGCCGGATCGCCCGAACCCGCCGAATGGCGCGCTCCGCGGGTTGACCGGCACGCACGAGCGCGCAGGCGGCCACCATGCCGGTGCGCCCAACCCCTCCCATGCAGGCCACCGCCACGTCCCCACGGGCGCGAGCCCCGTCGATCAGCTGCTGAATGTCGTCCATCTGGGCAGCCGAGCTGGCGGCGTGTCCGTCGGGAATCGGGAAGCGCGCGAGGTCAAGGCCGGCCCCCGCGGCGAGTTCCGCGATCCGCGGATCGCCCCAGCGCCGCAGCTCACGATCCTCGACCAGGAGCACCAGCAGCACGACGCCGGCTCGCCGCATGGCATCCAGGTCCTCGGCCGTATCGCGGCGATAGACGTGCCCTGGGTAGCGAATCGAGGCGCCGCGCTTGCCGGGCAGGAAGGTCAGGCCCAGCCGCCCCGGCAGCTCGCCGGTGAGCTCGTGCGCGCCCAGCCAGTCGATCCGCAGCTCCGGATCGAACCCGGCATGACCGGGCGGCGGTTGCGCTGGGCCTCGGCCAATGGTGCTCAGTTCTGCTGTCCGTTGCGCCCCAGGCAGAAGTGCCCGGTTGGCTCCAACGGCTGGCCGCAGAACGGACAGGGCGGCCGGCCGGCAGCCACCAGCTCCTGCGCCCGGCGCACGAAGGCACGGGCCTGGTCGCGCTCGATGCGGACGCGCATGAGGTCCGGACCCGCCTCGTCGTCATCGGCGGCCTCCACGTAGTCGCCGGCCTCGTCCTGGGGCTGCGCCTCGATCACCACGCGCTCGGCCGCGGCATCCCAGGACAGGGCCATGGCGCCGACCCGGAAGACCTCGACCAGCGGCTCGTCCAGCGGCCGATCGTCGGTCGGGGTCGCGTGGGCCGGCGGCGAGGTGCCGTCCTCGTCCACGACGGCCAGCAGCTCGTCCAGGCGGTCCGCAAGCGCCGCCACCTGGGCCTTCTCGAGGGCCACGCTGACCACGGCGCGTCCCTTGCGCGCCTGGAGGTAGAACGCACGGTTGCCGGGCAGACCGACGGTGCCGGAGGTGAACCGATCTGGGGGATCGAAGATGAAGAGGCGTCGAGGCATGCTCAGCATGCTAGCCCGAACGCGGGTAACGCAACGGGATCGGAGATGTGCCCGCTCTCCGATCCCGTCTCCCCCAATGCTCGAGCTGGTCCGCCGGATGTGCCAGCGGGTGCCCACACCAACTCGTCGGGCGCAGACTATCCGCACCGCACCGGACCTGTCAATACTTAATTGACAGGCCGCCGGGGTCAGTTGACTGCGAGCGCCTCGTTCGTCAGCTCGTACGCGCCGCGGTGATCGCCGGCCTCCGCCCGCAGCTCGGCCCACTCACGCAGGACGTCCCGCAGCCGGGAGGGAACGGTCCCCTGCCGCGCGATGGTCGCGGCCTCGGCGAACCGAGCCTCGGCGGTCGGAGTGTCGCCGGCCGCGCGGAGCGCGCGGGCCTCGGTCAGCATCGCCCCCAGTTCCGCCATCGCGTTGCCCGAACGCTTGGCCAGGTCGACTGCGCGCCGCGCCAGGCTGAGCGCCTCGCTGCCCTCGCCGGAGGCCAACGCAACCTGTGCCTCGGTGTCGAGCACCGCCGCCAGGTAGCGATCGTCGCCCGCGGTTTCGAATTCGCGCCGCGCCTCCCCCGCCAGCTCGCGAGCACGGCCCAGGTTGCCGGTAGCGAGGTAGGCGAGGGCCAGATCATTCTCGATCTGGGCCGATTCGAACGAGGAGCCAGCCGCGCGCAGCAGGGCAAGTCCCTGCGTTCCGGCACGGATGGCGGCCTCGACGTCGCCTGTCTCGCGGTAGCTGATGGCCAGGTTGAAGAGGAACATCGCGCGGCGCCGGTCGTCGAGGTCATCGGCCATGCCACGCGCCGCCTCCAGGTTGGCCAGCGACTCGGCGAAGTTGCCGGTCTTCGATTCGACGGCGGCCAGGGCGATGAGCAGGCGCATCTCGAACTCGGGCTCGACCCGAAGCCCGGCGCGCACCCGGGCAAGGAGGCCCTCGAGCATGCTGCGCGCGTCGACCTCGGCGTCGGACAGGTAGAGCCCGTAGGCCAGCCAGTATCGGCTGAGCGCCTCTTCCGATACCCGTCCGAGGGATGCGAAGATGCGGGCCGCCTCGGCCGCGGCGGCCACCGCCTCGCGACCGCGGTCCAGCCGAACCAGCGCCTCGGCCTGACCGCGCAGGATCTCGGCGCGCACCTGATCGTCCAGCCCATCCGCCAGCAATGCCGCATAGCCGTCAGCAGCCGCCTGCCACTCACCCGAGGCAAGCTGCATGTCGACTTCCAGGCGCGTCCAGGCCGGGGTCTGCTCGTCCAGGAAGTGGCTGGGCGGCAGGCCGAGCCGCTCGGACAGGAAACTCAGCGCCACCATCGACGGCCGGGCGATGCCGGTCTCCAGCGCGCTGACATAGGCCTTGGTATATCGGTCCCCGGCCAGCTGCTGCTGCGTGAGCCCGGCGCGCCGGCGCGCCTCCCTGATGCGTTCGCCTATCTGCCGCGCCAGCGCGGCGTCGTGCTCGGTCGGACGGGCCGCGGTCTTGGTTCGAGGCATGGGCGCAGTGTACACGGCGTGACAAGCGTTACTTGACCCAGCAGCCAGCCGAAAGTACCGCCCCACTGGCCTTCCAGGTGGACCCATGGGTCATTGTCCGCCGGACCTCTCTCCCTGAACGTGTAGGCACGGACGCAGCCACCGGGGCTGTGCCGCTCGACACGACGCAGGAGAACCCCCAACGATGCGCAGCATCAGCACCGGCGGCGGCTGGCCCTTCTAGGGCCCCGACGACCCGCTCAGCGGGGGAAGAAGCGCGCCACGGAGTCCCGCAGCGAGCGGGCATCGCCGTGGCGCGTTTGCTGCCTGGCCTCATGGTGACGCGGACCCGCTAGATCGCCGGCAGCTCCTGGGCCAGCTCCATGGCCGGTCCGAACAGGTCCCCCACCCTGGCCAGACGTCGTGGCAGGGTGTCGATGGTCCAGCGGTCGGAGCGGAGCTTCGGATCGTCCAGCTCCTCCCAGCGGATGGGCGCCGAGACCGGCGCGCCGGGCGCCGGCCGTGCGGAATACGGCGCCACCAGCGTCTTGTTGACCGCGTTCTGGGTGAAGTCCAGGCGCGCGCGCCCCTTGCGGTCCCGCTTGGCCCACTCCCAGCTGACGATATCCGGGACGAGGCCGCCGATCATCCGCGACAGCGACTCCACCCAGGCGCTGGTATCGGCGAACGAATAGCCGCGCCGCACCGGCACCCAGACCTGGATCCCGCGCTTGCCCGTGGTCTTGGGCAGGCCGATGACACCGAGGTGCTCCAGGGCAGTCCGGTACAGGCGCGTCAGGGTCAGGACCTCCTGCCAGGTGGTGTGCTCTCCGGGATCGACGTCGATCAGCGCGAAGGTCGGCTCCTGCGGCGAAACGGTGCGGGACGTCCACGGATGGATCTCCAGCGCGGCCTCCTGCGCCAGCCACGCCATGGTGGCGACCTTGTCGACCACCACGTAATCCTTTGCGCCCTCGTGCCCGGTGTACCCCCAGCGAGTGATCCACCTCGGCGCATGGCCCGGCACGTCCTTCTGCCAGAACCCCTTGCGGCCCGTGCCATCCGGGAACCGCTGCAGGTTGAGGCCGCGCCCCGCCAGGTGCGGGATGACGGTGGGCCCGACACTGACGTAGTAGCGCAGCAGGTCGCGCTTGGTGATGGCCCGATGCTCGCCATCGGCCGGCACCAGCACCTTGTCCAGGTTGGTGACCCGCACCTCGTGGCCGGCCACCTGCCAGTGGCCATCGCCGCTCATCTCGTCGAGCGCTCTGAGCTCCGCCTTCGTGGCGGGCGTGAGGTCCATCTCCGCTGGCGGCCACCCCTCTTCAGGCGTCGCCTTCGCATTCGCGGCCGGTGGTGGACCGGGCGCGGGATCTTCCTTGCCACGCCTGCTCGCACGCCGATTGGCCGTTGGCGCCTGCTGGACCACCCGGGCGGCCGGCACCGCCTCTTCCCGCACGACCTTGGCCGGGTCACGGTCGAGCTCGATGCCCTTGAACGCGGCCTGCCGCAGCAGCCCGTCGCGCGTCCAGTCGGTGAACTCGGCCCGCACGACGATGCGCGGCTCGACCCAGCGCGCCTGCGGCAGGCGGGGCTGCCTGACGAGCGGCGCGGTGTCGCGACGGATCGGCTCCATGGCCGCCAGCAGCTCCTTGCGCATGCGCGCGTTGATCCCGCTCCCGACCTGGCCCGCGTGGCGCAGCCCGCCCTCGTCGTTGACGGCCACGATCAGCGACCCGAGGTCCTTGTGCGTTCCCTGGCCGGGCAGCCAGCCCACGACGACGATCTCCTGCTCGCGACGCAGCTTGATCTTCAGCCAGTCGCGGCTGCGGCGGCCCGGCTGGTAGCTGCTGCGTCGCCGCTTGGCGACGATGCCCTCCAGTCCCTTGTCGGCGGCTGCCCTGGTGAACTCCACCCCGTCCCCCACCACGTGCGACGCGTAGCGGACCAGGCCGTCGGGCCGCAGGACCCGCCGCAGGAGATGCTTGCGGTCCTCGAGCGGCACGTCGAGCAGGGAGCGGCCCTCGAGGTGCAGGAGGTCGAAGACCATGTAGGCCATCGGGATGGCCTCGCGCTCCTCGCGGGTGAGCCGCGGAGCGTCCGGATCTGCCCGGCGGGTCGCCATCTCCAGCGCACGCAGGCCGGTCTTCTCCTGGAGGCGGCTGAAGGACGGGCGCCCCTCCTCATCGAATGCGACGACTTCCCCGTCGACGATGGCCTCTCCGGCGTCGATCCAGTCTGCCGGACCCGCCAGATTCGGGAAGTACGTCGCAGCGTCGATCCGGTTGCGCGTCCAGATTCGGGCCTTGCCGCCGCTGACCACGGCCTCGACCCGGTAGCCATCCCACTTGACCTCGTAGAGCCAGTCGTCGTCGTCGAAGGCCGTATCGGTCAGGGTGGCCATCATGGGCGCCACGAACTCCGGCTGACGCTCGTCGCGGGCGCGCGACAGGTCCGGTGCCACGTCGCGGGTCGGGGGCGGCTGCTGGAAACGGGGCTCGAGGCCAGCCTTCACCTCGTCGTTGGTCCGGCCGGTCTTGACGCTTTGCGGAAAGTCCTCGGCGTCCCAGCCGGCCACGGCGGCCTCGTCGCGCTTCTTGATCAGCAGCCACTTCTCGCGGTCGTCCGCGCCGAAGCGGCCACCGGTGCGGACGATCGTGTAGCGGCCACGCAGGCGCTCGCCCAGGAGGCGGAACTTCAGCTCCCCCTCGCGCAGGGCGCGACCGGGGTCGTCGGTCTCTTCCGGCTCGAAGCTGCCCCAGTCCCAGATGATCACGTCGCCCGCCCCGTATTCGCCCCTGGGGATCACGCCCTCGAAGGCGAAGTACTCGATCGGGTGATCCTCGGTGCGCATCGCCAGGCGCTTCTCGTCCGGATCGAGGGTCGGCCCCTTTGGCACGGCCCAGCTCACCAGGACGCCATCGATCTCCAGGCGCGTGTCGTAGTGGAGGGCCGTGGCGCGGTGCCGCTGCACGACGAAGCGACCGGACCCATCCCCGACCTCGCCCGGCTCGGGCTCGGGGGTCCTGCCGAAGTCACGCTTGGCGCGATAGGTCTCGAGCGGCATCAGCCGGGAAGGCTGGCCAGCAGGCGGAAGACCGGGACGGCGGTGGCGAAGTCATCGGCCAGGATGTCGGCCAGGTCGGGCGACAGGAACTCGTCGTCGTCCAGGGCTCGGCCGAAGGTCACATCCTTCATCTTCAGCAGCTCGGCCTGCGGGTGATCAGCCGGGTAGCCAGGTGGCACCCGCTTCAGCGACTCGTGTCCGTGCACGCCGCCGAAGGTCCTCGTGAAGGCCGGCTCCTCCACCGCCGCCAGCACCCGGTCGGGCTGCTCGACCACCAGGCGCCGGAAGGCATCGAGACGCGGGCGCTCCATCATGTACATGCCGCCGCCGGCAAAGCTGTCGCCCGGCTGGAAGTGGAGGTACACGCCCAAACCGTGCGGGCCGTCGCCACCCGCGGCGACCCACGGGATGCTCGCCCCGACGTTCGTCTTGTAGGGCGACTTGTCCTTCGAGAAGCGCGTGTCGCGGTAGACGCGGAACACTGCCCGCCGTGGATCGGCCTCGAGTGGGATGTCCCTGGCGCGGAAGCGATCAAGCAGTGCGCTGACGAGCGACTCCATCGGCTCCCTGAGCAGGCGCTCGTACTCCGCCTTCCGGGGCTGGAACCAGGCTCGCTCATTGTTCATCGCCAGCTCGATCAGGAACTCGATCGCGGCCGGCTGAAACCCCGTGAACGGCGCGGTGCTGGTCGCCATGCCTGTGCCTTCCGCCTGCGTGTCGCGCACAGGATCATCCGCCGATGACGTGCGCGGCAACCCGCAGGTCGGCGACGAACCCGGACAACGCCTGCGCGCGCTCGTCGGCGGTCCGGGCGCGCAGGACCGCGGAGGGGTGAATGGTCGCCACCACTGGCCCGAGCGATGTGGGCAGCACGCTGCCGTGCTGCCTGGTCACGCGAAAGGCTGCTCCCAAGATGGCCTGGGCGGCGGTCGCGCCCATCAACACCACCAGCCGCGGCCGAACGCGGGCGATCTCGCCTTCCAGCCAGGGGCGGCAGGCGGCCACCTCCGCGCGATCGGGCTTCTGGTGGATGCGTCGCTTGCCGCTGGGCGCGCGACGCCACTTGAAATGCTTCACCACGTTGGTCACGTACACCGTCGAGCGGTCGATGCCGGCCTGGGCCAGGGCATCATCCAGCAGTCGGCCAGCGGGTCCCACGAAGGGCTCGCCGGCGATGTCCTCATGATCGCCCGGCTGCTCCCCCACCAGCATCAGCCGCGCGCCCTCGCCACCAGCCCCAAACACGGTCTGCGTGGCGTTGCGATACAGGTCGCAGGCCCGGCAGCCGGCCGCCGCGGCCCGCAGGTCGTCAAGGGTCGCGTCGCCAGCGCGCGCCGCCGAGGCGGCCTGGACCGGTTCGGACTCCATGGCGCGGGGGATCACCGCATGCGCCATGCCTCAAGCGCGGTGATGTCCGTGCACCCGCCTGACGGCGACCAGCAGGCTGGCGAGGAGGAGCACGAGCAGCGCGGCAGCCGCGCTCAGCGCCCTGGTCAGCGGCGCGAAGCGCTCGACAGCGTGGGTATCGGGCAGCGACCCGGAAAACACGCGGGTGCTCACCCTGGCGGCGACGTCGTTCGCGGCATCGGGGTCCAGCGTCCCGATGGAACGGACCGACGCCGAGTTGCGCAGGATGCTGCCGACTGCCGAGGTGTCGACCGTGACACGCACGTCCACCGCGACGCTCTCGCCGGCTGGCAGCGCAGCCGGCAGGACGCAGGTCACGATCCGTCCGGAGGCCGCGCATCGCGGATCGCTGCGAGCCGCATCGAAGCCCTCACCGCGCGGCAGCTTGTCGCGAATGACGATCCGGCCGGCGTGGTCCGATGGTCCCCCGTTGGCGACCTCGAGGCGGTAGCCAAGGCCTTCTGGATCAGCAGCCACCGTCGCTGCGGGTCCCGATTTCGTGATCGACAGATCCGCCTCCGCCGTCACGC
>DATBJR010000047.1:0-11682 GCA_036556325.1 Candidatus Limnocylindria bacterium
GTGCTCTACCCCCGTGACTGAACCCCCGAGGCTAGCCCTAAAGCTATTTCGGGGAGAACCAGCTATCTCCGAGTTCGATTGGCATTTCACCGCTACCCACAGGTCATCCCCTAGCTTTTCAACGCTAGTGGGTTCGGTCCTTCACGGGACATTACTCCCGCTTCAACCTGCCCATGGGTAGGTCACTCGGTTTCGGGTCTACTCGCGGCGACTCAACGCCCTGTTCAGACTCGCTTTCGCTGCGGCTGCGCCCTTCACGGGCTTAACCTTGCCACCTACGAGTAACTCGCCGGCTCATTCTTCAAAAGGCACGCCATCAGGCTATCCGCCGGCCGAAGCCGATGGACAACACCCTCTGACTGCTTGTAGGCATTCGGTTTCAGGTACTGTTTCACTCCCCTCCCGGGGTGCTTTTCACCTTTCCCTCACGGTACTAGTTCACTATCGGTCGCCAAGAGTATTTAGCCTTGGACGGTGGTCCGCCCGGTTTCCCACATGAGAGACCTTCCACGTGGTACTCAGGGACACGGCCGAGAGTCGGATCGCTTTCGCGTACGGGGCTGTCACCCTCTCTGGCGGGCCTTTCCAGGCCACTTCTGCTAACGAACCGATTGGTAACTCTCTGCGGGCACTGCAGCGCTCCGCAAGCCGGCCCTACAACACCGCGACTGCAACGGCTGCAGCCTGTCACGCAGCCACGGTTTGGGCTTCTCCGCTTTCGCTCGCCACTACTCACGGAATGTTCTCTGCTCCTCGAGGTACTTAGATGTTTCAGTTCCCTCGGTTTCCTCGATCCGACCTATGGATTCAGTCGGTCGTACCCAGGCATGACCCTGGGTGGGTTTCCCCATTCGGAGATCTCCGGGTGATAACGCTTGCTCGCAGCTCCCCGAAGCATTTCGTTGCCTGCCACGTCCTTCATCGGCTCTTGGCGCCAAGGCATCCACCGAACGCCCTTAGTAGCTTGACCTAACGTTCACGCGGCTAGCACGAGGCTGGCGGCGTGCGTCGGTCGCGTCGGAAAATTTCCTCGACGAAATCGAATGCTTCCAGTCTTCGGTTTTTAAGTTCCAGCGGAGTGTCCGCTGACCGATGGGCGCGACGCGCGGTCACGCGCAGCGGTCCGAGGACCTTGCCGATCTGGGGTTTTCACACAGATCGCGAGGCCGACCTGGAGGGGTCACCTCGCGAGAGTCTGGTAACTGTACCACCCGGCTTTGAACCGGTCAAGGCGACGGCATGCTGGGTTCAGGCCTCCGGCGG
This sequence comes from Candidatus Limnocylindria bacterium, assembly GCA_036556325.1. GTDB lineage: Bacteria > Chloroflexota > Limnocylindria > QHBO01 > QHBO01 > DASSCW01. The sequence goes on from DATBJR010000047.1 coordinate 1,264, forward strand.
ACCATCTTGCGACCGGCTTTCGAGCACGCGTTTGAGGTTGTCGAGGGTCCGAACCTCGTCATTCATGGTCCGCTGCACGGCGCCGCCCATGAACAGGCCGCTGAGGCCATCCAGGGTTGCCTCGAGGGCGAACGACAGGCGGGTGCCGCCACCGTCCGCGGCAAACAGGTACCGACCATGGGGTCGCGCCGGGCCCGTCGTCGTTTGAAACTCGATACGCCGGTTCGGCTCGAACGCCGTCACCTCGTAATCCGCCGCGATGCGTCGGCCCATGGGGCCGCGGACGCCCTGTGCGTAGCGAGCGCCGAGCCCCTCGCCGCCGATCCGCTTGATGTCCACGACTCCCGGTCGCCAGGCAGAGCAGTTCTCGCCATCGGCGACGTAGGCGAACACGTCCTCGACGCTGCGATCGATGGTGACCGCGTACTCCGCGCTCGGGTTGCTCATCCGGCCCTCCGGATCGACATGGGCGGGAGTTGGTGGAGATGAGGGGACTCGAACCCCTGACCCCCTCCTTGCAAAGGAGGTGCTCTCCCAGCTGAGCTACATCCCCGATCGGTGCGCCATTGTAGCGGTGCCCGCGACCGCAGGCTCCCGACGCCCCAGGCGAGGCAGCGGTCCGTCGCGGCTAGACTGGCGCCCCATGGCAGCTGCGAAACGAGGCATGCTTTTGGCCGTGATGACGACCGCGCTGCTGGCCTCCGGCTGCGGCGCAATGGGGAATCCACCCGGTGCGAGCTTCGCTCCGGGCGCCGACCTCACGGTGGCCTCCTCGGGACTCTGCCGCGCGATTGCCGCCCTGCCCGACACCGCGACCGCCCGACGCACTTTCGTCAACACCGCCCACGCCGCGCTGCATGCGCTGGCAGCCGCACCGGGTCTCGACCGCGGCCTCGCGGCCGGGGTCCTCGAGTCGATGCAGCGCGTCGAGGCCGACTTCGCGACCATCGCCACCCAGAAGACCCTGACCGCGGACCTGCAGGACCTGACGGCGAAGGCCGATGCGGCCCTGCGCGCCATCGGCCAGACCCCGCCGCCATGCGGCTGAGCGGCCTCGCGGCTGTCCTGGCGCTCCTCCTTTCCGCCTGCAGCAACGCGCCCGGTGGGAGCCCGGCAGCGAGCAACGGCGCCTCGCCGAGCGGTGGCGGGATCGTTGCCGAGGTGGCGAGCTACCAGCTGGTCGCCGACCACCCTGGTCGCCTCATCGTGGCCCTGCTGGCGGCCGACAACCGCTGGCTCAGCTTCGGCACGGTGCAGATGAGCTTCGCCTTCCTGGGGGATGGCAAGGCCTCACCGCCGCCCGGCATCAAGGTCGCCGCGACATCGGCGAAATTCCTGCCCATCCCAGGCACGCCCTCCGGCGCCGGCAAAGCGCCGACCCTCACCGAGCCCGCCGACGGTCGAGGCCTCTACGGCGTCGAGCCGATCACCTTCCCGGCGGCCGGCTACTGGCGTGTCACGAGCAGCGGACGGATGGGCGACGGCACGCCGTTCAGCGCCGATGCCGCCTTCGAGGTGCTCGCCAAGGCCACGCTCCCACAGCCCGGCGACAAGGCGCTGGCCAGCGACAACGCCGTCATCGGCACGCCGGACACCCCACCGGCCGCCATCGACTCGCGTGCCGCGACCGAGGGCCACATCCCGGATCCCGAGCTGCACCGCATCTCGATCGCCGACGCCTTGCGGGCCCATGAGCCCGCGCTGGTCGTCTTCTCGACGCCGGTCTACTGCGTCAGCCGCTTCTGCGGCCCGATCACCGATCTCGTCGCGTCGCTGAGCCACAAGTACGCCGATCGGGCGGCGTTCATCCATGTTGAGATCTACCGGGACTTCGAGGCCAACCAGCTGAACGACACCGCTCGCGACTGGCTGCAGACGCCGAGCGGCGACCTGCGCGAACCATGGGTCTACCTGATCGGCGCCGACGGCACGATCCTCGACTCGTGGGACACGATGGTCACCCGCGGCGAGCTGGAAGCGGCGCTGAAGGAGCTACCGGTTCGGCACTAGCGCGCTGCCCAGGATGGAGCGGAGGTGCTCCTCCATGCCGTCGGCCGACAGCTGGCCGATGTAGCGGTCGCGGATCGTTCCGCTGCCGTCCACGAAGAAGTGGATGGGCAGACCCCAGCCGCCGTACCGATCGCGGACGGCGGCGGTCGTGTCCAGCGCGACGGAGTAGTCCAGCCCGTATCGGCGCATGAACTCCTCGACGGACGACGCCGGGTCCTGGACGGCGATGGCGAGCACGCGCAGCCCGGTGGCCGCATGGGCGCGCTGGGCGGCCTCGATCTCGGGCGCCTCCTGGGAGCATGGCGTGCACCAGGTGGCCCAGAACACGATCCACAGCGGTGTGCCGGCGAACTCCGCCAGGCGAACGGGCCGCTCGTCCAGGCCGACCAGGGCAGGGGTGCCGTCGGGCCGGACGAAATCGGGGGCGCGGTCGCCGATGGCGATGCCGACCACCGGCGCGCCGGACGCCGCGGCTGGGAGCGAGCCCACGTCGTGCGCCCCGAGCGGGCGGGTGGCGACGAAGGTCAGGATCGCGAGGGCCACGGCGGGCAGGGCGGCGAGAACGACCTCGGACCGCGACGATCGTTGGTCCGGTGGCGGACCGGCGGTCATGCCTCTTCCTGGACCAGGTGGTGCTCGACCGCGTAGCGGGTGAGCGCGACGCGTCCACGCACGCCGATCTTCGTCGCCATGTTGGCGAGGTGCCGACGCACGGTGTGGGCGCTGATGCCGAGCGCCTTCCCAGCCTCGACCGCCGTGCGCCCCGCGGTCACCAGGCGCAGCACCTCCCACTCGCGTGGTGTCAGGCCCTCTGACTGCCGCAGCCAGCGCAGCGAATCGACGACCACCACCGATGCGACCACGGGATGCACGTAATGCTGGTTGTGCGCGACCGCGCGCACGGCGGTGAGCAGGTCGGCGGCGGCGGCGCCCTTGACGATGTAGCCGGCTGCTCCGGCCAGGAATGCCTGGCGCACCGTTTCGGGATGCTGGTGCATGGTCACCACGATCACCCGCAGGCGTGGGTGCTTCGCATTCAGGTCGCGCAGCAGCGCCACGCCGTCGGCGCCGTCCAGCGTCAGGTCGACGAGCATGATGTCCGGCGTGTCCGAGGCGGCGATGGCGAAGGCGCCGGTCGCGTCGGCAGCTTCCCCGACCACCTCGATGTCCGGCTGGCCGTCGAGGATCAGCCGCAGCCCCTCGCGGACAAGCCCATGGTCGTCGACCACGCCGACCCTGATCCGTCCCGCCATCGTTCAGGCGATCCCGTCGGGGGCGGCCGCCCCGGTCGGCACCGACAGGTGGACCGCGGTGCCGGCCCCGGGGCTGGTGGCGATCGAGAGCTCGCCGCCCAGCAGCCTGGCCCGTTCCGCCATGCCGGCCAGGCCGATGCCCGAATCGGCAACGGCCTCCACGTCGAACCCCGAGCCTGCATCGACCACGTCGACGAGGAGCCTCCCTCCCTCGCTCTGCATGGAAACGTCGGCGCGTGCCACGCCGCTGTGCCGTGCGGCGTTGGCCAGGGCCTCCTGGATGATGCGGAAGACCTCGATCGTGGCCGTGCCGCTGAGGAGCCCGGGGTCATTGGCGGGGACGGCGATCGCCAGGCCGATCTCGAACTCGGACTCCGCCGCGAGATCGGCCACGGCGGCCACCAGCCCGCGTTCCTCGAGCCTCGCCGGTCGCAGGCGGTGCGACAGGTCGCGGGTGTCGGCCAGGGCGGTGTCCGCCAGGCGACGCGCCCGCTCCAGGCGCCGATGGCTGCGCGACACCTCGGTCTCCTCGGCGGCCGCGTCCAGCGTCAGGGTCAGCGCGGTGAGCACCTGGCCGACTCCATCGTGCAGCTCGCCGCCGACTCGTCGTCGCTCGTCCTCGACCACCGTCAGCAGGCGCTCGCTGGCAAGCCGGAAGAGGCCGGCGTAGCGCCGCGAGGTCGCAGCTCGCATATCGGCCATCCAGGCCACGAGCACGGCGATCACGAACATCAACGGCCACTCGGTGAGCTCCAACGGCGGGAGCACCATGCCCAGGTCAGCCGCATCGGCGCGGATGAGGAGCGGCAGCGACACCAGGCCAATGCGGATCAGGGTGGCGCGCAGTCCGAACAGGAAGGCGTTCAGCACCAGCACCACGAACACGCAATGGAACAGGAACTCGGCGCTGATGCTGGTGGTCCAGAAGGCCATGCCGATGAACACGACCGCCGCCACGTCCAGGCCGGTCTGCAGGAGGCGCGGGCGGCGCAGCAGCTCGCGGCTGAGCCGAACGTGACCCGGAGCCTGCGGAACACCGGCGGCCACCGACCCGGCGCTGGGCGCGGCGCCCGCTCCATCCACGGCGGTCGGCGACGCGACGGAAGGGGTGGTCAAAGCGGACTCCCAGAAATGGCTCGTTCGGAGTATAGGAACGAGGACAACTCCCGAACCATCCTGTCCGCTGGCGGGGCGTGAGTCGCGAGCAGTTTCATGCCCGGGTCCTGTTCCGCCCAGCGAGGAGGAGAGCGTGTCCACGATGCTTCGCAGGGTCACCGCCCTGATCGCGATCGCCGGCCTCACGGTGGCCTGCTCCGGAGGGAATGGTGGCAACGGGACGCAGACCGTGACAGCGACCGAGAAGGAATGGGCCATCACCCTGGCCAATTCCAACTTCACTGCCGGCAAGATCACGATCAACGTGACGAACGACGGCGACAAGGAGCACGAGTTCGTCATCCGCAAGACCGACCTGCAGTCCGACGCGCTGCCGACGAACGCCGACGGCGAAGTCGTCGAAGACGACCCGCAGCTGAGCGAGGTTGGTGATCCCAGCGAGATCGAGACGGTCCCCGCGGGAAGCTCGGACAAGTCGATCACGCTCGACCTGCAGCCTGGTCACTACGTGATCTTCTGCAACATCCACGATGAGGACCTTCTGCACTACCAGAAGGGCATGCACACGGACTTCACGGTCAGCTGAGCGTCCGTCACGGCTGAGCGTCCGTCACCCATGTCCGCGCGGCGCCACCTGCTGATCGCGGTTGCCGCCTGGGGGGTGCTGTCCGCGGCGAGCATGGCGCTCGTCGCGGGCATCAGCGCCATGCCGGAAATCGCCTCGCATGAGGCGGCGATCGAGGATCGCACGTTCACGGTGCTGACCGTCGTCTCGATGCCGGTCCTCTGGCTGGTGGTGGTGGGCATGGCCTACTCCGCGTGGCGCTTCCGCGCCCGGGAGGGGGATGGCGACGGCCCGCCGCTGCATGGCCACCGCACGCTGCAGGCCGGCTGGCTGATCGTGACCTTCATCATGGTCATCGGGCTCTTCGTCTACGGGACGATTGGCCTGGTCGAGATCCGCGGCGCGCAGACGGCCGACTTCGAGGTCCAGGTCCATGCCAAGCAGTGGGCATGGGAATTCCACTACGCGAACGGCACGGAATCGAATGAGCTGCACATCCCGATCAATCGTCGGGTGCACCTGACATTTCAATCGGATGACGTGATTCACTCGATGTGGCTTCCTGCGCTCGGCGTCAAGCAGGACGTCGTGCCGGGTCGAACAACGGAGGCCTACACGACGCCAACCGTCGCCGGCACCTACGGCGGTCGCTGCGCCGAGCTGTGTGGGTTCGGCCACACCGACATGATCATGACCTTCGTCGTCGAGGACGAAGCCGCGGTCAATGCCTGGCTGAGCACCCTCCCACCACAGGAGCATGCGCAATGACGGTTGCTCTTCGGCGCTCTGGAATCGGAAGCCCAGGATTGACACGCGCCGTCGCCGGTGCCGCCCTGGGTGGTGCCATTGGCGCCGGTGGATTGCTGGCGGCCAGCAGCCTCGGGATACGCGCCGAGCCCGGCCAGCTGCTGGGGCTTGGCTATCTGTTCGCCTTGTTCGGCTTCCTGCTCGGCATCGGCGCCTTCCGCTTCTGGCTGACCTGGGCAACGGCGCGTCCCATCAACGCCGAGGAGGAGCATGCCTGGCACGGAACGGCCGGCGACTGGCGACGCTACTTCCGGTTCACGACCGACCACAAGGTCATCGGCGTCCAGTACCTGGTGACGGCCTTCGCCCTGTTCGTCACTGCCGGCAGCGCGGCGATGCTGATGCGCTTCGAGCTGGCGCAGCCCGGCCTGGCCTTCGACAAGGAGGTCTACAACACGACCATGAGCACGCACGGCGCGATGATGATCACCGTCGCGCTGGTGTCGATCATCGGCGGCCTGGGCAACTACCTGGTGCCAATCATGGTCGGCGCGCGGGACATGGCCTTCCCCAAGGCGAACGCGCTCAGCTACTGGATGCTGCCGCTGGCCGTCCTGCTGGTCGCCATCAATCCATTGCTCGGCGGTTTCGACTCCGGCTGGACCGCGTACCCGCCGCTGAGCCAGCAGGCCAATCTCGGCCAGCAGGCCTACATCATGGCCTTCGTGACGGTCGGCTTCTCGTCGATCCTCAGCTCGATCAACTTCCTGACCACCGTGTTCCGCATGCGGGCCCCCGGCATGTCCCTGATGCGGATGCCAATCCTCGTCTGGGCGCTGACGGTAACGGCGACGCTTGGCCTGATCGCCACATCGGTCGTCGCCGGCGCCTTCACCATGCTGCTGTTCGACCGCGTGCTCGGCACGTCGTTCTTCCGCGCCACCCGCGGCGGCGACGTGATCCTGTTCCAGCACCTCTTCTGGTTCTACTCGCACCCGGCGGTCTACATCATGGCCGTGCCGGGCCTCGGCGCCATCCTGGAGATCGTGCCCGTGTTCGCCCGCAAGCCGCTGTTCGCCTACCCGCTGGCGGTGCTGGCCTTCGTGATGATCGGCGTCCTGAGCTTCATGGTCTGGGCGCACCACATGTTCGTCAGCGGCATGGCCACCTTCTTCCACATCCCGATCATGCTCACCACCGAGCTCATCTCGGTCCCGACCGGGGTCGTCTTCCTCACCGCGCTCGGCACCATCTGGATGGGGCGGATCCATTTCAAGACGCCGATGCTCTGGGTGTTCGGCTTCCTGTGGGCGTTCCTCATCGGCGGCATTACCGGCGTCTACCTGGCCGACGTGCCGACCGACATCGTGCTCAGCGACACGTTCTTCGTGGTGGCGCACTTCCACTACACCATCATCGGCGCAACGATCTACGGGCTCTTCGCCGGCACCTACTACTGGTTCCCGAAGATCACCGGCCGGATGTACGACGAGCGGCTGGGCAAGATCCACTTCTGGTGGTTCACCATCGCCTTCAACCTCACCTTCCTGCCAATGTTCTGGCTGGGGATCGAGGGCATGCGACGGCGGGTGGCTGACTATCCCACGGAGCTCGGCCCGGTGAACCTGTTCGTCAGCCTGATGGCGTTCAACATCGCGCTGTCGGTGGCGGTCTTCCTCTACAACATGGTCCGCTCCTGGCAGCACGGGCCACGGGCCGAGGCGAACCCGTGGAACGCGCAGACGCTCGAGTGGCAGACCTCGTCGCCGCCACCGATCGAGAACTTCGAGCACATCCCGGTGGTGACGGGCACCCCGTATCGCTACGGGTCGCCGCCGATCTCCGCTTCGCCGAGCCCTGTCCCGGCACCGGCGCCAGGGCACCCCCAGCCATGAGCGCCGAAGCACTCGCGCGGCACGACGCCGGCGGCGTCGTGGGCGATCCGGAAGCCGAAAAGGGCAACATGCTCTTCGGCGTCAAGCTGGGCATCGCCTCGGAGGTGATGCTGTTCGGGGCCCTGTTCGCCGCGTATTTCGTCATCCGCGCCGACAGCGGCTCATGGCCGCCGGAAGGGTTCGGTGGCGAGCGGCCCGAGATCCTGCTGCCCGGGCTCAACACGCTGCTCCTGGTCTCGAGCAGCGTGACCATGCAGCTCGGCGTGTGGGCCGTGCAGCGTAGTGGTGGCCGGCACCTGCTGCGCTGGCTGGGTGCCACCATCGTGCTGGGGCTGGCGTTTCTGTCCATCCAGGCCTACGAATACGCCAACAACGGCTTCGGCCTGCGCGATGGCACCTTCGGATCGATCTTCTACACCCTGACCGGCTTCCACGGGTTCCACGTGCTGGTGGGACTGGCGTTCATCGCCATCGTGGCGAACCGGGCCCGGGTGGGCCTCGTCAGCCCGGCGCATCACACGGCGGTCGAAGCGGCCAGCTACTACTGGCATTTCGTCGACGTCGTCTGGCTGTTCCTGTTCTCGACGCTGTACGTCCTCTAGTCGACGCCCCGCCCCTGCGCCCGCGGATCGCCTGCAGGCGGCCATTGCCGTCGCTCGGTTCGACGCGCGTCGGCGCGGATCCAGCCGGCGACCAGCAGCGTAACCGCGCCGATCATCACGACGTCCCCCACCGCCCACATCAAGAGGCCGCCGATCTGCTGGTCAACCAGCGGGTCGAGGCCGCGGGCCGGCGCGGTTTCGAGATAGTGCGGGTAGAGGACCGCCGGCGCGAAGTAGATGATCAGCCCCACGGCGGCCATCACCGGCATCTGCGCCAGGGCGTAGACCAGCCGGGGCCCGAAGCGGAGCCGGCCGGGCATCGGGTCGGCGCCCACCAATGGCCACCAGAAGAGGTAGCCGGCCACGATGAAGACCACGTGCTCGAGGACGTGGATGCGGTCGTCCTCCAGTGCCGCCTCGAAGACCGGCGTGAAGTGGGCGGCCCACATCACCACCGTGAAGAGCAGCCAGGCGGTGATCGGCGAGGATGCCACGCGAGCCGGCCGTGAATGCAGCAGCGGCAGGATGACCGTCGCCCGCAGGCTGGGCCGGCTGACGCGCAGCACGAGCAGGACCGGGGCGCCGAAGGCCAACAGCGGCGGAGCCACCATGGTCAGCAGCAGGTGCTGGACCATGTGGGCGGACAGCAGGTCCTCCGCCAGGGTGTCGATGGGCGAGTCCAGGGCCGCCAGGATCACGAGCAGGCCGCCGAGCCAGGCCGCCAGGCGCCAGGTGGGAATCGGGCTGGCGGGATGTCGGGCGTTCACGGAGCGCCACGCCACGAAGTAGGCCACCGCCGCGGCCAGCGCCACGAGCAGCGGCAGCGGGTCCAGCGGCCAGTCGAGGGTCAGGTCGCTGACTCCCGAGGAGATGTGCGCGATCAGCCAGTCACGCATGGGCCGATGCTTCCTACGGAGGCGTGAGCCGTCGCTTCGGCTCCGGCGGGAGTGGCTGTCCGGCAGGCCACGCCACCCGGCGGACGATGGCGATCGGGGTCTGCTCGCGCGCCTGGCCCAGCGGGTTATCGGCAAAAAGGCGGCGGACCAGGAGGCGGTCGAGCCCCGGGCTCGCGCCGAGGACGTTGCAGCCGGCGTCGTTGGCATCGATGACCGCCACCGGCCGATCCAGCGCGGCCGCCAGCCGCCGCGCGGCATCGTCCGGGTCCCTGGGCCCGAGCGTGGCCGCCTCGTTGTAGGGCGGGATGGTGTAGCTGGTCGGCCCGTCGATGGCCGCGGCCTGCGGGCCGGCGATCCGGTAGAAGAGGCCGTGGACGCCGAACGGCTTGGTGACCGCGCTCACCGCGGCGGCGAGCAGGATCCGGGGCACGCCGACCTCGTCGATGGCCAGCTGCATCGTCTCCGCCGTCCCGAGCCCGATGCCGTAGCCCGGCCGGGTGACGAAGCGCACCAGCAGCCGCGCCAGGCGGCCGGGCCGGATGTCGACCATGCGGTGCGATCGGCCCTCGGTGATCGCGACCATCCGCTCGCTGACGGCGATCAACGCCACGTCGACGTCCAGCCCGGTGGCGTAGCGGCGGACGACGTCGACGGCGTCATCGGCGGCGGTCACCAGGTGGGTCCGCACCGGCTGGCGGGCATAGACGACCCCGTCGATCGCCGCGTGCAGCTCGCGACCCTCGTTGGGCTGGGCCAGCGGCCCGGTCGGCCGGCCGGCCGCATCGGCCTCCGGGGGCTGCGGTTCTGGCATGGACGCGCTCCGGCCGCTGCTCGAGGGGTGAGGTGGTGGGCGTTTCTGGACTCGAACCAGAGACCTCTGCCTTATCAGGGCAGTGCTCTAACCAGCTGAGCTAAACGCCCCTCGGGGCCGGCATCGTACCCCGGCGCTTCGCGGCTACGCAACCACGCGCGCAGCCCGCCGGACGAACGAAGAGCCGCCCCAGCGGGACGGCTCTGACGTGGCTCGACAGGTGAAGAGTGACAGGAACCCGCGTGATCGGCGGGATTCAGGTCTCGATGGCGAGGACGATCCGATCCCCGCTCGCGCGGGTGTCCATCCCCTCGCGAATGGACGCTGACTGATCGGTCGATCGACCTGGAAGGTTCGGCCCTCCGGCGAACCGGATGACCGGGAACTCCCTAGAAAGGAGGTGATCCAGCCGCACCTTCCGGTACGGCTACCTTGTTACGACTTCGTCCCAATCACCAATCCCACCTTCGACGGCTGCCTCCTTGCGGTTGGCCCACCGGCTTCGGGTGTTATCGGCTTTCATG
>DATBJR010000048.1:0-65610 GCA_036556325.1 Candidatus Limnocylindria bacterium
CCGAGCAGAACGGCCAGGATCGAGCGGTTCACCGAGTGACTGCCCTCACGCCGGCAGCGGAGCAGCCGGCCGCCGACGTCGCGGGCGGACGAGCCACAGCCAGATGCCGTCCACCAGCAGGACGCCGCCACCCGCGGCGGCCACGCGCAGCCGCCCAGCGTCCGCCGCGCCCTGGACCGAGGCGACCAGCTCGGCCGCCTGCCGGTCGGCAGCGGCCAGGTCCCCGTCCTCGAACCGGGCGCGGGCCGCGGCAAGCTGGCCATGTGGATCGTTGCCCAGCAGGCCGATGGTCTCCAGCAGGCTATCACCGGCCCCGAGATGGCCGGCCGCCGTCTCCAGCTCACGAATGGTCCGCCGCTCGGCGTCGGCCTCGGCGGCCGCCGCCTGCATCCCGCCGTCGCCCTCGAACGTGGCTTGCAGCGTCGGCGGCGCGCTGAGGTCCAGGGAACGCGCGGCCGCGGCGATGGCGCCGCGCTGGTGCAGCACGGAGGTGGCCGCTTCCAATGCCGCTCGGGCATCGTCGAACTGCCACAGCCCCATCTCGTGCCGGATCGACGCCGGCAGCTCCCAGTCGCCGGCGGCTGCCACCACCTGCGCGTAGCGCTGCCGGGCCGACTCGCGCTCGGCCAGCAGCGGGAGCTGCTGGTCGTCCACGATCCAGCGCCGCCAGAGGTCGCTGTAGTCGTCGCCGCTGCGCTCCTCCAGCAGGTCCAGCAGCCGCTGCCAGCCCTCGACGTCGAAGGCCACGTGTGCCGGCGCTGGTGGGGCGTGGTGGATCGGCAGGTAGGCCTCCTGGTCGGCGTCGGCGGCCTCCCAGACGAGCCGCAGGTCGGCGTTGCCGGCTCGCGCCGCGATCTCACGGGCGACTTCGTACGTCGCCGCGTAGGCGAAATCCTCAACCTCGAGCGACTCGACCCCGATCGCCCCCCAGTCGTTCAGCGGGATCTTCGAGCGCAGCATCGTGTCGGTCAGCACCGGGGTGCGGCCGTGGGCGCCGAGGTGGGCGACGGCCCGGGCGGCGTAGTACTCGGCCCAGGCCTCGCCGATCCATCGATCCTTGAAGAGGGTGGCGTTGAACCAGATGTGGGCGGCCTCGTGGAGCGTGACGACCGCATCGGCGTCGTAACGGATCTGGATGAGGCTGACGTCCGGGTCGTAGATCCCGGCGTACTCGCCCAGCCGCGAGGTTGCCGCTTCCTCGACGGTCAGCGACCTGGGCTCCTGGCCGGGATAGTCGAACCCGATGAGCTTGCCGAGCACCGGCAGGCCGCGACGCATCAGGTTGGTGACGCGCCGCCCCCAGGACGGATCGTCATCCCAGCTGCGCACCAGCACGGAGGTGCTGACGCCGTTGACGTCCACGCGCGTGCTCGTGTTGGCGAAGGCGCCGGGCCGATCGGCGGTGACGTAGGCGAAGAAGCGCACCGGATCGCTGGGGCTGGCGCTGAGCCGGATGCCGCCCCCGGCGGCATGGCCCTGCTGCATCGGCTCGCCCTGGACGTCCGGGGTGTAGCCATCGGGCAGGTCGACGCTGACGCTGCTGCCTGACTCGCCCTCGGTGCCGAAGGCCCATACCGGGAAGGCGGCCAGGCTGGAGCCGATGCGCAGGTCGCGCGTGCCTTTGCCGCCCGCGTCGACCAGGTCGAACCGCACCGTGTAGGCGTAGCTTTGGCGGTAGAAGATCCCGCGGCCGAAGCTGACGCTGATGACCGAGAAATCGTCCTCGCGCCGGCTGACGGAGGCGCCGATGCCCTGGCCTCCGGACGTCGCACTCACGTTGGCGGCGCCGGGCTGCACCGCGAAGTTGACGCCGGTGTAGTACGTCTGACCCGCGGTAGTGTCTGGCTCGAGCGAGGTCGCCACCGCGTCGACGGTGACGTGGACGACGTGCGCCGCGGGCTCGACCACGTAGCGCGTCTGGGCCACGACCACCAGCCCACCGCGTGCCGCCGCCGCGGGTGGTGGCGAGGCGCACAGCAGCAGCAGGATGACGGGCAGTGCTGCTGCCAGGCGGCTCAACCGGGAGGTGGCGCGTGGACGGGCGGGCATTGGACCGCAGTATGCCGGACAGCAAAACGCCCGCTCCGGGCGGCGGAGCGGGCGTGGTGGGGTGAGCCGCCGGGATCAGGCGCTCTGTGCCAGGGCGTCCAGGCCGAAGGCCTGCTCCAGCTGCTCGGCCGGCCGGAATCCGACTGCCGCGCGGGGCGGCTGCCCCGGGGCGAAGTAGGCCACGGTGGGGATGCTCATGATCCCGTAGTGCATGGCGGTGTGCGGGTTCGCGTCCACGTCGAGCTTCATGACCTCGACGCTGCCGGCGTACTTCTCGGCGAGCTTGTCGATCTCGGGCGCCACCAGGCGACACGGACCGCACCAGGCGGCCCAGAAATCGACGATGACCGGCTTCTCGTTGTTGAGCACCAGCTCCTCGAAGTTGGCGTCGGTCACTTCGCGTGCGTTCGACATGGGTTCTGAATGGTTCCTTTCTGTGCGCCGACCTAGCGGGCGACCTTCTGCAACAGCCGATAGACCTCGAGGACGCCTGGATCCGCGAGCCGATAGAACACGGTGTTGCCCTCACGCCGGCTGGCCACGATGCCCGCACTGCGCAGCACCGCGAGGTGCTGGCTCATGTTGGGGACCTGGCAGCCGACATCGCGCGACAGCTCGCTGACCGATCGTTCCCCGTCGGCCAGCCGCTCCACGACGCAGAGCCGTTTGGCGTCGGCCAGTGCCCTGGCCACGGCCGCACTGCGATCGCGCATCGTGTCAGTGTCGAGGACCGCTTCCATCGAGGTCCATTGTGTCACTGGTTGCGCAAGTACGCAAGTACCCGGTCCGCCAACATTGGCCGGAGGACGGCCGCTTTGCGACAGGCTAGGTGTCGCGCGCCACGCTCAGGATCGACGCATGAGCATTCAGATGACCTGTCCCTGGTGCATGGACGAAGCGGAGTTCGTGGTGGACGAGGCCGACGAGGAGCTCGTCTGTGGCTCGTGCGCCACCCACACGGCGTTCGCGCCCGACCCGGCCGTTACCTACGACCTGTTGTACGCAGCGGCCGCCTGAATCGCCACGACGGCCACGGCGCTCCCCGCGTGGGCCGGCGTGCGAACGAATGGCCCGCCGGTCTCGCCCGGCGGGCCATTCCTGTGGCACGGGTCAGATCCCAGCCGCACCCATCCTGGCGCGCCGCCAGGCGACCATGCCGAAGGCCCCGGCGATGACGGCCAGCGCGCCAAGGAAGCCGATCGCGGCCAGCAGGGCGGGCTGCAGGCCAACGGTCGTGCCAGCTGTCGCTGCGGCCCCCCGCCCCTGACCACCGACGCTGATCGGATTGAAGTTCACCGGGACGACCTCGAGGTCGTGGCGGATCTCCAGCGCCCAGCTGCCTGCCGCCGGCACGGTGAGCTCCGCGGTCCAGTGGCCGGTGGCACCGGACGGCACGGCGTCCGCGGTCACCCGCGCGCCGGATTCCGCATTGACGAGCTGGACCACCGGCTGGCCCCAGTCGACCGGCGTCACGCCGTGCTGCAGCAGGGTGAAGCCCACCACCAGCGTTCCGCCCTCCCCCGGATCGGCTGGCTGCTGGTCGAGCGTCGCGCTGGCCCAGCCGCCGGCGAGGGCGGTCGAGGCGATGAGCAGGGTCAGGGTTGCGGCGGCCGCCAGCGCGGCGAGCGCGCGGTGCCTTGCGGTGCGTGCCATCGGCTCCACTCCATGCGGGGGTTGTGTGCCGTGATTACCCCGCCTGCGCCGGCCTGGTTCCCGGCCCGGCTGCCAGCTCGTCGGGCAGTGGCACGCCGAGGTGCGTGAGGAGATGGGCGACCGTTCGCGCGTCCCTGGTACGGAGCCCGTCCGGCGTCCTCGGGCGGTGCCGGTCGGCGGGCAGGATGACGAGCTCGACCTGACGACCGGCCGCCTGCAGCGCCGCCGTCAGCCGAATCGAGTGGCGCAGGTGGACGTTCTCGTCGATCGCCCCGTGGATGAGGAGCAGTGACTCCGGCAGCTCCGCGGCGCGCGGCAACGGGCTCGACCGCTCGTAGGCGGCTGGGTCGGTGTTCGGATCACCGAGGTAGCGCTCGGTGTAGGCGGTGTCGTAGCCCGCCTGGTCGGTGACCGGTGCCACCGCGACGCCGGCGCCGAAGACCTCCGGGTGCTGGATGAGGCACATGAGGGTCATGAAGCCGCCGTAGCTCGTGCCGGTGATCGCCACGTGTCCGGCGTCGATCTCCCCGGCATCGGCCAGCTGGCGTACCGCGGCGACCTGGTCGGCGACTTCGACCGAGCCCAGGTGGCCGGCGATCGCGCCCTCGAAGGCGAGCCCCCGACCAGCGGCCCCACGATTGTCGACGACGAGCACCGCCACGCCGCACTGGGCGAGGTACTGGCGCAGTCCCTCCTGGCTGACGTACCACGACCGGGTCACGTACTGGAAATGCGGACCGCCGTACACCCAGACGACGCACGGCGGCGGCGTGGCCGCGGGCTGGGCGGGACGATAGAGCGCCGCGTCCAGCCGGGTTGAACCGTCGCCCGCCACGAGCCGGAACAGGCTCGGGGCGCGAATGCCAAGTGATTCGGCGGTTTCGCTGGCGCGGTGCACGACGACGACGGCATCGCCATCCCGGTGCCGGAGGACCACCTCCGGGGAGCGTTCCGCGGTCGACCAGGTGTCCACCCAGCGCATGCCGTCATGGCTGACGACGACCTCGTGCCACCCTGCTTCGGCGCTGAGCCGCGCCGGCCGGGTGATCGGCTCAGCCGCATGCAGCGAAACGGCATACAGGTGCCGCTCGACCGCCCCGTCCAGCGTGCCGATGAAGAGCACCTCGCCGCGCCGCTCGTCGACATGCACGACCTGCGTGACCATCCATTCGCCGGCGGTGAGGACCGGCCCGGCGCCGCCATCGGCCGCGCGAAGCTCGAGGTGCCGGAAGCCGCTGCGCTCCGTGGTACGCAGGATGCGGCCGTCGCGGAGGAGGCGGGTGTCGTGGTCGAGGTTGATCCACGGGCTGGCAGCCTCCGTCCACAGCTCCCGCGCCTGGCCCGATGGAGTGACGCGCAGCCAGCGCAGCGTTCGCTGGTCCCGTGGCAGAAGGGCCACCAGCCAGCCACCGGACGGCTCCGCGACGACCCTCGCCAGGTAACCGTCGCCGATCTCCAGCGGAACGTCCACTCCGCCATCTCCGGCGCCGGCGGCGACCACCCGCAGGCTGACCTGCGCGTTTGGTCCGCCGGCGAACGGGTACCGATGCTCCTCATGCTCGGGTCGCGGAGCGCCGAGGTGGGCGATCACGAATGGCGGCACGTGGCGCTCGTCGACGTGGGTGTACGCGAGCGCGGAGCCGTCGCGGTTCCACCACATGCCGTCGAAGCGATCCAGCTCCTCGGCGGCCGCGTAGTCGGCGAGGCCGTTGAAGATGCCCGGCGCGGCGTCCCGGCTCAGGCGTCGCGGCTGGCTGCCGTCCAACGGCGTCATCCACACGTCGCCGTCCGCGACGTACGCGACCCGGCCGCCGTCGGGGGCAATCGTTGCAGCGGACACGCCGTGGATGCCCGGCAGGGCCTGGGCCGCCGCGCCATCGAGCGAGACGAGGAGCTCGCCGCCGAGGGGGACGACGATCGTCGGTCGGGCAGCCCCGTCGGCCCAGGCGTAGTCGGTGACGCCCAGCTCGCTGGTCCGGGTGCGCTCCCGGCGCAGCTGCTCTTCCAGTGAGAGCGAGGCCTCCTCCTCGGTCTCGGGCAGCGGGCTGGCGATGACCCGCCGCTCGTCGGTGGCCAGGTCGTGCCACCACAGCGAGCGGACCAGCGTGCCCTCCGCGCTGTGGAGGTAGGTCAGCGTGCCGCCGTCGGGGCTGAACCGGATGGAGCCGGGGACCGCGGTGCCGGGGTAGGGAAGGTGCGAGATGTCGGCGAGCGTCAGGCGACGTGCCACTGGCTCGTCAGCGCTCCTCGATCTCGATGGTGTCGATCCGATCGCCAGGCTCGCGATCCCGGCCCGGATCCCGCTCCCGGATGGATTGCAGCACGTCCAGGCCCTCGGTGACGCGCCCGAACACCGAATGGCGATCGTCCAGGTGCGGGGTGGGGCCGTAGGTGATGAAGAACTGGCTGCCGTTGGTGCCCGGTCCCGCATTGGCCATCGACAGGATGCCCGGGGCGTCATGTCGGAGCTCCGGATGGAACTCGTCCCCGAACTGGTAGCCCGGCCCGCCGCGGCCGGTGCCGGTCGGGTCGCCGCCCTGGGCCATGAAGCCGGCGATCACGCGATGAAAGGTGGTGCCGTCGTAGAAGCCCGAGCGGGCCAGGTTGATGAAGTTCTCCACGGTGAGCGGCGCCTTGTCCGCGTAGAGGTCGACTGCGATGTCGCCGCGCTCCGTCTTGATTCGCGCCCGGTACGACTTGGAGGTGTCGAGCGCCCCGGAGGGCGGCATCGGTCGATCAGCCATCGGTTCTCCCGCGGTGTGGGTGTGGGAGGGCCGATGCTAACCGAGCCCCGCCGTCAGTGCTCGATGTCGAACACCAGGCGCGACGGGTCGTGCAGGCTCAGGAGCCGGACGCAGGCGTCGCCGGTCAGGCCGAAATACCAGGTGCTGACCGCCTCGAAGTCGCCGCCCTCGATGAGCTCGGCGAGCTTGGGAAAGCCCGGCGTGAAATCGGTCTTGGTCAGCACCGCGTTGCCCTTGAGGTCGACACGGCTGGCGTCGGGCATGACGAGCTGCCAGAAGGCACTGCCCTCAACGTCGAGCTCCCTGCCGCTGGCATCCTCGAGCAGCGGTGGGGTGGCCTCCTTCAGGGTGAACGCGGGCACGCCGCTGGCGAACTCGAAGACCACCCGGTCGTAGCCCGCGTGGGTGCCGACTCGCACGTCGACGAGCTGAGCACGTTGCACGCTGGCCTTGCCCTTGACCGGGAAGTCGCAGCTGAAATCGCCGAGATCGGCGGTTGGCTGCGCCGTCGGCTGGCTGCTGCCCGACGCCACCGCCGAAGGCGTGGCGGGCGAGCTCGCCGAGGTGGCGGCCGTCGGCGTTCCAGCCGTCGCGGGCGCGACGCCCTGGCACGCGGCAAGGGCGATGACCAGGGTCGCGGTGGCGAGGCTGGAGATGGTGCGGCGGGCGGTGTTCACGGGCGGCGGCTCCATGCGATTGGGGAGGGACCGCACTTGGCGCGGCATCCCCCTAACGCACCATCGAGGCCCGCTGTTACGCGGATGCGGCCGCGATGCGGTCCGTCAGCAGCCGCTGCTCGGCCGGATTGTCGGTGAGCTGCAGCGCGCGCCGATCCGCCTCGAGCGCTTCGGCGTTCCGGCCGAGCCGGCGCAACAGCTCTCCGCGCGCGGCATGGAACAGGTGATAGCCGTCCAACCGGTCGACCAGCGGCTCGACCGCCGCCAGGCCGGCCCGCGGCCCCTCGAGCTCCGCCACCGCCAGGGCGCGGTTCAAGGCCACGACCGGCGACGGGTGGATGGCATGCAGCCGGTCGTAGAGTGCAACGATCTCGGCCCAATCGGTGTCGGCATAGCGAGGCGCGGCGGCATGGACCGCGACGATGGCGGCCTGCAGCTGATATGGCCCCGCGCGGCCGATGCGCTGGGCACGCTCGAGCAGCCGCCGGGCGTCGGCGATCGTGGCGGCGTCCCACCCGCCACGATCCTGGTCCTTGAGCAGCACGATCGAGCCGTCGGCCGCGAAGCGGGCGCTTGCCCGCGCCAGGTGCAGCCGCATGAGGGCCAGCAGGCCCATTGGCTCAGGCTCGTCCGGCATCAGGCGCACGACGAGGGACGTGAGCCACTCTGCGTCGCCGGCCAGGTCCCGGCGCTCGGCGACGTCGCCGGCGGTGGCGAGATAGCCCTCGTTGAAGATCAGGTACAGCACCGACAGGATCTCGCCCAGCCGCGGCGGGAGCTCCGCGAGCTCTGGCACCCGGTACGGGATGGCGGCGTCGCGGATCTTGCGCTTCGCGCGCACGATGCGCTGCGCGATCGTGGCCTCTGGCACCAGGAAGGCGCGGGCCACGGATCGGGTGTCCAGCCCGCCGATCGTCCGCAGGGTGAGGGCCACCTGCGCCTCGCGGCTGAGGGCGGGGTGGCAGCAGGTGAAGATCAGCCGCAGTCGGTCGTCAGCCTCGAGCGGCCCACCGGTTGGAATCGGCCTGTCCATCTGCGTCGCCTCCGCCGTCAGCAGGGCCAGCCGTTCGCGGTAGCGCGCCTGTCGGCGCAGCCGGTCCACGGCGCGGCGCCGGGCCGTGGTCATCAGCCAGGCGCCGGGGTTGTCCGGAATGCCCGCTCGGGGCCAGTGCTCCAGGGCGGCAACGGCGGCGTCCTGGACGAGCTCCTCGGCCAGGTCCCAGTCGCCGATGATCCGGACCAGCGCGCCGGTGAGGCGGACGCGCTCCTCGCGGAGCACGGCCTCGAGCGAGGCGTCGACGCCGGGCCGTTCCGCCAACGCGCTCAGCCCGGGTTGTCCACCACGGGCCGGATCTCGAGGATGTCCGGCGCCGGCCAGCCGGAGACGAGGCGAATGGCGGCGTCCAGGTCCGGCACGTCGATGATCGCGTAGCCGCCCACGGCCTCCTTGCCCTCGATGAACGGCCCGTCGGTGACGGTTGTGCCGCCGTCGCGCGCGACGCGAACGGTGGTCGCGGTCTCGACCGGCTGGAGCTGGTGCCCATCCACGATTTCACCGGCCGCTGCGTGCTCGTTCCACCACTCGGCGACCCGCCCGTACAGCGCCTGCTGGCCGTCGGCGTCCAGGTGGTCCCAGCCCTCTGCGGTGTTGGCGATGAGGACCATGTATTTCATTGACCGATACCTCCATGCGCGGCGTGGCCGCCCGGTCACGCTCATTCTGACGACGATCTGCCGTCCGCGGAATCGACGCCGCCGCGCCATGGCGCATGGGTTGCCCGCCGGTCGGCGACAATGACGCCATGCCCGAACGCGGTCGCCCTCCGTCCACGCTGTCCGTCGTCGTGGCGCTCGGGACGGTGTACGTGGTCTGGGGCTCCACCTACCTGGCGATTGCCTACGTCGTCGAGACGTTGCCGCCCCTGCTGGCCGCCGCCGCCCGCTTCCTGGTTGCCGGTGCGGCGCTCGTCGCCTTCGTCGCCGCGCGCGCGGCCTGGCTGCGATCGCGGGGCGGCACCAACCAGCCAGGCCTGCCGCGGCTGGTGGAGTGGCGGACGGCGGCCATCGTCGGGACGCTGCTGCTGCTGGGCGGCAACGGCCTCGTCTCCCTGGCCGAGCAGCGGATCCCCTCGGGCATCGCGGCGGTCATGATCGCCACGGTCCCGATCTGGATGAGCCTCTTCGAGGCGGTGCTCACCCGCCGCGCGCCCAGCCTGCTGGCGATCGGTGGCATCGCGTTCGGGCTCATCGGCGCAGTGATCCTGCTCCTGCCATCGGATGGGCTGGACGCGCTCGACCCGCTGGGCGTCGGCCTGGTGGCGATCAGCGCCATGGCCTGGGCCACCGGCTCGCTCTACGCACGCCGCGGCCCGTTGCCCCGCAATGCCCTGCTGGGGACCGGCATGGAGCAGCTCGCCGGTGGGGTGGCGCTGGCCGTTGCCGGGCTGGCGATCGGGGAGCCGGGGCGGATGGACCTGGCACACGTCTCGGGCGCGTCACTGCTCGGGCTGGCGTACCTGGTGGTGTTCGGCTCGCTGGCCGCCTTCACCGCCTACGTCTGGCTGCTCAATCACGTCCCCGTCACGACGGTGGCCACCTACGCCTACGTCAACCCGGTCGTCGCCGTGGGCCTGGGGGTCCTGTTCCGCAGCGAACCCCTGACCCCACGCACCCTGGTGGCTGCGGCGCTGATCATCGGCGCCGTAGTGGCCATGGTCAGCGGCCGGCCGCGCGAGGCCGAGGAGACGGGCCCGGTGCCGGAGGCCGGCGGCCTCGAGCAGGCCGACGACGCGGCCTGATGGAGGTCAGGGTCGATTGCCGCGCGACCGAGCGTGGCTGGCGCTGCAACGTGGGGGTCGGTACGGACCCGGCGGCAACCGCGCACGCGGTCACGGTCAGCGGCGACACCCTGCGTGAGCTGGCGCCGACGGACGCCGATCCTGTCCGCCTGGTCACCGAGTCGTTCCACTTCCTGCTCGCGCACGAGCCGCGGGAATCGATCCTGCGCAGCTTCGACCTGCCGGTCATTGGCCGCTACTTCCCGGGGTGGGAGCGCGAGGTGCGGGCGCGGCTCGGCGAGCGCTGAGCTCGATGGCCGGCCGTACTACCGGGGCGGGTCGAACTCCGAGTACTTGAAGATCCGCTCCAGGACGTAGCGCCCGTCGCCCTGCGGATCGGTGAGGCTGGCGCGCGCGTTCAGGTGCATGACGTAGGGTCGCATCCGGACATTGACCAGCGTCTTCCCGTTGAACGTCATGTCCAGGATGATGCCCTCGGAGGCCTCCTGCCACCAGTTCTGGCCGAACATGTAGTTGCCTGGACAGCTGAGCACGACGCTTGGCCCATTGGCCCGGTTGCGGACCAGCAGCGGCCCGGCCACGTGGGTGCCCGAGCCGATGACATGGTCGCAGCCGGCCGCGTCGAACCACTTCAGCTGCTCCACCTGCAGCGGCCAGAGGTCGTCGTGGTACTCGGCGCCGCCCCACCACTGCGGGTCGCACAGCACGAGGTCGGCGCCGCCCTGTCGAGCCATGTGCACCGCCCGGAACACGTTGGAGCGGGTGATCCACGGCACGCCGGGCGTTCCACGCTCGGCCCGGGCCACGCCGCTGACGTCGTTCCAGGCGACGAGTGCGACCTTGAGGCCGGCGACCTCCAGGTAGGCCGGCTGCAGCGCCTGGTGGAGGTTCATGCCGAGGCCGGTCCGCGGGATGCCGTGCTTGTCCAGGATGCGCAGCGTCGATTCGATGCCGGCCACGCCGCGATCGCTCATGTGGTTGGCGGCCAGGTACACGGCATCCAGGCCGAGCTTGCGCTTCCACTGGACCACGACCGCTTCAGGCACGCTGAAGACCAGCGAGCCGCTGTAGTTCGCGCCCCAGATCGAATCGGCCTCGATGGGGCACTCGTGATCGGCGATGGCCAGGTCCGAGCGCTTCAGGACCGCGGGCGTCGCGCCGTCGTTGCCGGTTTCGGCCGTGGTGAGTGGGTAATACGGCCCGCCGTCTGGCGGATCGACCTGCGCGCCGCTCGTGTAGCGCGCGGTGCCGCCGTTGAATGCCCAGCTCCAGCCTTTGCCGAGCACCACTGCCTGCTCCGCTACGATGGGGCTCGAGCAGAGGCTGCCGATGTTGGTCAGTGTCCAGATCTGCGACGGGTCGTAGGCGAACCAGGCCGGGTCGAGCGAGTCGGCGCCATCCCCGCCCGGCGAGCCGATGAGCGGGTAGTCGAGCGCGCGCGACTTGCGATCGCCGAACAGGTCCGGCCCGAAGAGGCCGAATGGGCCGTCGCCGGCGATCGACAGGACCTTGGTCGCCGGCTCGACCAGTCCGGCCGGCAGCAGGGCCACGCGATCCTGGTGCTTCGCCAGGTAGTGGGCGATGTGATCAGCCGGCCGACAGGCGGCACCGGTGCTCATTGCCGGCTCCTTGACCGCGACGCCGCAGGGGATCACCAGCCGGCCGCGGCTGGCCAGCGAGGCGACTTCGTCCAGGCCGATGGTGGACTGCAGGTTGGTCATGCCGGTGACCACGGCCAGCGGGAATTCGGCTGGCACGCTGACCGGTTCACTGGCGGAGGCCGTTGGCGAGGGCTCCCCCGACGGGTTGCCGGCTGATGGTGTCTCGCCGGAGGATGCCGGTCCGGATGATGAAGGGCCAGGCGTCGGGCTCAGGCTGAGGCAGCCGGCCAGCAGCGACAGCAGGACGAGCAGGCTGGCCGCTCGTCTCACGGCGGTGATGCGCACGGCGCTATCGTAGGTGCCGCAGCCGGGCAGGGTGGTGGAGTTGGCGTGATTCGTCCGACACGGAGAGGTGGCGTGCTCGCGTCACGGCTGCTGCGCGCCCCGCTGGGCGCCCTCGTCGTGGCCGTCGGGCTGCTCGGTGGCTCATGGATGACCCCGAATGCGGCAACGGCGCTCGGGCCGGTGCCCGCCTGCCGCCTGGCCAATTTCCTGACCGTCCCGCGGGACTATGACCATTGGAGCACGACCCTGGTCGACTGGCTCTTGCGCGTGCCGCGCAACTACAGGCCCCCGGACCTGGTGCCGGTGTCTGAGGCGGGCATCGCCGGCCCCGGCGTCATCCGCGCCGTGGCGATCGACGATTTGCGCGCCCTGGCCGAGGCGGCCGCCGCCAACGGGACGCCGATCTCGGTCAACAGCCCGTATCGCAGCTACGCCGACCAGGTGGCGAGCTTCAACGGCTGGGTGGGCGTCGACGGCTATGACGACGCGATCACCTACTCGCAGCGTCCCGGCCACTCCGAGCATCAGCTGGGCTTGACCATCGACTTCCAGACGCTCAACGGTGGCAGCGCGCTGCAGGGCGACTGGGCGACGACGCCGACCGGTGCGTGGATGGAGGCGAACGCCTGGAAGTACGGCTGGGTGATGAGCTACCCCAAGGCGCCGAATGGTGCGCTGTTCTCGGAGGCGACCTGCTTCCACTACGAGCCGTGGCACTACCGCTACCTGGGGCGCGACATCGCGCGCAAGGTGCATCGCTCGGGCCTGACCATCCGGGAGTATTTGTGGAAGCACTTCACCATGGTCGACCCGGTGACCGGCGAGGCCCTCGCCACACCGACGCCCACGCCAATCGCGACGCCGGCGGCGACTCCCACGCCCACGGCACCGGCCACGACCAGTGACGGGTCGCCATCGTCGAGCGCCGCGGTCGTGACTCCGTCACCTTCCGCGTCCTCTTCGGGTGGCGGGGGAGCCGGGATCGACCCCCTCATCCTGGTGGGGGCGGTGGCCGCCGTGGTGGTGCTGGCATCCCTTGCCGTTGCCGCCGGCAGGCGGCGTGGCTCGCCGGCCTAGGCCGGCCACCGGGCGCATCGGTCTACAATCGTCGGCCCATGACCGAACCCCGCGAGGCTGTCCGGACGTCCGCCGCCATCGGCTTCGGACGCGGCATTTCGGAAGACCATAAGGACGGGATCCGCTGGGTCGACTACGCCAACATCAGCTGGAACCCGGTCTTCTGCAAGCGCTGCGACATCTGCGTCGACATCTGCCCCAAGGACACGCTGGTGCTGCGCAACGACGCCATCATCGAGGAGGAGAACTGCATCCTCTGTGGCCTCTGCGAGCGGTACTGCCCGGACCTGGCGATCGAGATGATCCCGGCCGCGGTGGCCGCGCACGAGGCGAAGGCCGAGTAGGCCCACCATGACCCGACGGCTGACGCAGGGGAACGAGGCCGTGTTCCGCGGCGCGGTGGCCGCGGGCGCGGACTACTACGCCGGATATCCCATCAGCCCCTCCACCGAGATCCTGAACATCGCGTCCGGCTGGGCCGCCGAGCATCCAGAGTTCCGCTTCCTGCAGGCCGAGGACGAGATCGCCAGCGCGAACGCCATCATCGGCGCCTCGCTGGCCGGCGCGAAGTCGTTCACCGCCACCTCCGGGCCGGGGTTCAGCCTGATGCAGGAGGCGGTGGGCTACGCGCAGAAGGTCGGGGTGGCGTGCGTCTTCGTGAACGTGCAGCGCGTCGGCCCGGCGACTGGCATGCCCACCATGCCCGGGCAGGGGGACATCATGCAGGTGCGCTACGGCAGCACCGGGGATTACACCCCCATCGCCTTCTACCCCAATGGCGTGGAGGAGGCGTTCCGCGTCGCGATCCACGCCTTCAACGCGGCCGAGGAATCACGCAGCCCGGTCGTCATCCTGTCGGACACGTTCATCGCGCACCTCAACGAGGTCGTGGACCTGGAGGAGCTCGCCGCACAGGCGACGGTCGTGGAGCGGACGACCGCGCCCCTTGGCAGGCACGCGCCGGGCAGCCCGCGCTTCTTCGCCGGCGTGCTGATGTACGAGTCCGGGCCGAACGTCGGCGAGCCGGCCACGGCCGATGCCGATGAATACCTGCGCCAGTTCTACGCCGCCAAGCACCGCCACCTCGAGGTGGCCGAGCGCTACGCGCTCTACGAGCACGGCTGGAACGTGGACGCGCCGGTGCTGGTCATCTGCTACGGGATCGTCAGCCGCGTGGCGGCGCCGCTCGCGCCGGACTACGCCCTGTTCCGGCCGATCCGCATCCACCCGGTGCTGGGCGACGAGCTGCGGGCGATTGCCGACCGCTATGAGCAGATCGTGTGCATCGAGGCCAACGACGGCCAGTACGCCGACCTTTCGTCGCTGGCGCTGGGTCGCGAGGTGAAGCGCGTGCCGCTGCTCGGTGGCCGCATTTCGCTGGAGGCCGTCCGCGACGGACTGGAGCGGGTGCTGTCCGGCGGTCCCGGCGAGCCGCCCATCCCGCCCGAGCCGACCGAGGCTCGGCCGCGATCACCGCTGGGCGTCGGCTGATGCCCGAGGCGCCCATGGCCGAGCTCGGTTACAAGGAGCACCTCAAGCTCGAGCTGTTCCCCACCATCTGGTGCCCCGGCTGCGGGATCGGCACCATCATGCTGCAGCTGGCCATGGTCCTGGACGAGATGGGCCTGGACGAGACGAACACGGTGATCGTGACCGGCATCGGCTGCACCGGCCGGATGGGCGGCTACATGAAGTACGAGTCGGTCTACACCCTGCACGGCCGCACGCTGCCGGTGGCCGAGGCGATCAAGACGGTGCGGCCGGAGATGAACGTCATCGTGGTGGCGGGGGACGGGGATACCGCCAGCATCGGCGGCAACCACCTGATCCACGCCATCCGGCGCAACGCGCACCTCACCGTGCTGTGCAACAACAACGAGATCTACGGGCTGACCGGCGGCCAGACCGGACCCACCACCCCGACCGGCACGAAGACGCTGTCCTCGCCGGCCGGGAATCCGAACACGCCCATCAACCTGCAGGGCCTGGTGCGCTCCTCGCCGCACTCGCTGTACGCCAAGACGACGGTCTACCACCAGCTCCACATGCGGAATGTGATCCGCGAGGCGATCGAGCATCCGGGCTTCGCGTTCGTCGACATCACCAGCCAGTGCATCGAGAACAACGGCCGGCGGATCGGCTTCGCCAGCGCGAACGACATGCTCACCTTCTACCGCAAGACCTACAAGCGGGCGGCGAAGGATGCCGAGCGGCTGAACCCGTTCGAGATCGGGATCCTCTATCCCCAGGCCGATGGCGCCGCCTCCACCAACGGCAACGGTGCGTCGCTGACGGCGGTTCCCGAGCGCCCGGAGTCCCTGCCGGCCCAGCCCTCGGGCCCGATGACATCCACCGCCGAGCCCGCGGCGGTCAAGCCTGCCGCAGCCGGCGATGATGAGAAGGCGCGCAGGCGGGCCGAGTCCCAGGAGCGCGCGGCGCTGATGGCCCAGCTGCCCGCCGACGTGAAGCTGCGGATCGCGCGGAAGGAGCTGACGCTCGTGGACGCGCTGACGGCGGCGGGGCTGGAGGTGCCCGAATTCCTGCGGACCGGGGCCAGCGCCCCGCCTGGCGCACCGGTCGCGGCTGGGGAGGTCGAGATCAGCGCCAGCGGCGTCGACCCCGGCACCGAGGCCCAGCCGACCGAGCTCGACGCGCAGAAGGCCGAGGCGGTCGCCGAGGGGCGGGGCCTGGTGGGCGGAGCGCCGGGTGGCGATCCACAGCCGGCAGCACCGCGCACCTTCGAGGATGCCGCGCCGCCGATGGATGCGGCCGACGCGCGCAAGGCTGAGGCGCAGCGCAAGCTGGCGCTGATGGCGAAGCTGCCTGCCGATCTGAAGCTGCGGGTGGCCAAACGGGAGCTGACCCTGGAGGAGGCGCTGCGCGAGGCCGGCGTGGAGCCCGAGGCGTGACCACCGCGATCGCCCTGGATGGGGTCGGCGGGCAGGGCGTGCGGGTCATCGCCGGCGTGCTCGGCGCCCTGCTGGCGCGGATGGGCAAGCAGGTGACCGTCCTGTTCGACTACGACTCCAGCGTTCGCGGCTCGATGTCCGACGCCTTCGTCATCTTCGACGACGTCCCGATCGCCAACCCGGTGGTCGAGGAGGCGGACATCATGCTGAAGCTGGCCGACAAGGGCCACCTGCGCATCCACGGCCGCAAGGTGGTCACCGACCTGGGCCTCAACGTGCCGGGCGCCGAGGAGATCCCCTTCGCCTCGCTGGGCAGCGAGCATTTCGGCAAGGAGCTGTTCGGCAACATGATCGCGCTCGGCCGGCTGCTGCGGCTCGCCCGGATCGAGTTCGACGAGCCTGCCATCCGCGACTCGCTGCCGCGGCGCTTCCAGGACGAGAACGTGGCCGCCGTGCGCTTCGGCTACGAGCTGAGCGACGAGGACATCGCGCGCCTGGCCGCCGCGGCTCCGCCCAGCCGGTTCGAGATGAACGACGCCGCCACCTCGCCGTTCCACCGCGAGACCGGAATCGCCACCGGCGGCCAGATGGCGGTGGCCACCGAGCCGGGCGAATCGGGCTAGGCCAGGAAGGGGCCGACCGCCGCCTCGAGCGTCCCGATCTCAGCGGCCGCCAGCGGCTGGAGCGGCGCCCGCATGTCCGGCTTCACCGGCACGCCACGCAGCCCCAGCACGTGCTTGGCGGCGGCGATGAACTTGCCGGACGCCTCCAGCGCCGTGCGAACCTGGCGCAGCGTCGGCTCCGCGTCGCCCGGCGCATCGAGCGCCGTGCGCACGACATCGGGGAACGCCGCGGCCATCCCGGAGACGGATCCCACCGCCCCGCGCGCCAACGCCGGTGGCAGGAGGGGCTCCGAGCCGATGAGGACCGGCAGCCCGAGGTCGAGGTACGGCTCGACCGTGCTGAACGGCGACTCCGAGACCTTGAGCCCAGCCAGGTTGGCCGCGCCCTGCGCGACGCGCTCGACGACCGTCGTCGGCACGGGGTACCCGCTGCGGCCGGTGAACGCATAGATGAAGAACGGCAACGGCGCACAGGCGGCGGCGGCCGCCACGAAATGGGCGGTCAGCGCGGCGTCGTCGAGCGGGAAGTAGGGCGGCGGGATGACCGCCACGCCATCGGCGCCGATCTCGGCCGCGTGAGCAGCCAGCGCCGTCGTGTCGCGCGTCGTCTGGGCGCCGGCGTGGACGATGAGCCGGCCACGCACCGCGGCCCGGAAGGCGACGGCGAGCCTCCGGCGCTCGTCGAGCGAGAGGTTGATGCCCTCGCCCGTGGTGCCGCAGGCAAAGACGCCATCGGCTCCGTGCCCGGACAGGAAGGACCACATCGGCCAGACAGCATCCTCGTCCAGTCCGTCGCCGCCCGCGGACAGCGGCGTGATGGCCGCGACGATGAGCGGCGGATGGTCGAACCTCCACGGCAGGCTGGTCACCTGCGCAGGGTAACGCGTCGGCCGGGCGACCTTGTCCGCCACGGCGCCCGACGGGTAGGCTGCCCGCCACGATGACGATGGCCGCCGCCCGACCGAGCCTGGACCTCGACACGGTTCGCCGCGCGCCGAAGGTGCTGCTCCACGATCACCTGGACGGTGGCCTGCGGCCACGGACCGTGATCGAGCTGGCGCAGGAGATCGGCTACGAAGGGCTGCCGACCACCGACCCCGAGGAGCTGGCCCGCTGGTTCACGCTCGGCGCCGACCGCAAGTCGCTGGAGCTGTACCTGGAGGGCTTCCGGCACACCATCGCCGTGATGCAGACCCGCGAGGCGATCGAACGGGTGGCGGCCGAGTGCGTCGAGGACCTGGCCGCCGACGGGGTGGTCTATGCCGAGGTCCGCATGGCACCCGAGCTGTTGACCGATGGTGGCCTGAGCCTGGACCAGGCGACCTCCGCGATGCTGGCCGGCCTGGAGCGGGGCGCCAAGGGCCGCCCGATCACCGCCCGGCTGCTGGTCACGGCCATGCGGCAGGCTGCGCGCTCGGTGGAGATTGCCGAGCTGGCCGTTCGCCACCGGGACGAGGGTGTGGTGGGCTTCGACATCGCGGGTCCCGAGGCCGGCTATCCGCCGACGCGGCACCTGGACGCGTTCCACCTCATCGCCCGGGAGAACTTCCACTTCACGATCCACGCCGGCGAGGGATTCGGCCTGCCGAGCATCTGGGAGGCCCTGCAGCTGTGCGGCGCGGAGCGCCTGGGGCACGGCGTCCGAATCGTTGACGACATCACGACGAGGCCGGATGGTCGGGTCGTGCTCGGCCGGCTGGCCGCCTACGTGCGCGATCGGCGCATTCCGTTGGAGATGTGCCCGACCTCGAACGTGCACACCGGGGCCGTGCCGAGCATCGCCGAGCACCCCTTCGGCCTGCTGCGCCGGCTCCGGTTCCGGGTGACGGTCAACACCGACAACCGGCTGATGAGCGGCATCACCCTGTCCGGCGAGCTGGCGGCGCTGTCCGAGGCCTTCGGGCTCGGCCTGGATGATCTGGAATGGCTGACGCTGAACGGGATGAAATCCGCCTTCCTGCCGTTCGACGGACGGCTGCGGATCATCAACGAGCAGATCAAGCCGGGCTACGCCCATCTTCGGGCTGAGGCCTCGGCCGCCGAGATCGCATCGGCCTGATCTGGAGCTTGACCCTGACGTTACGTTAGGGTCTATGGTCGGTCCCATGGACAGCCAGACCGAGCGCCGCGCGCTCACGGTGGGAGCCGCCGCGCGCCTCGCCGGCGTGACGGTGCGGACGCTGCACCACTACGACGAGATCGGGCTGCTGACGCCCAGCGGCCGATCCGATGCCGGCTACCGCCGGTACGCCGAGGCCGATCTGGAGCGGCTGCAGCGGATCCTGTTCTACCGCGAGCTCGGGTTCGGTCTGGACGAGATCAAGGAGGTCATCACCGATGGCGGCACGGACGCATCGGCTCACCTCCGGCGCCAGCACGGGATGCTGCGCGACCGGATTCGACGGCTGGAGCGGATGGTGGCCGCGGTCGAGAAGGCACTGGAGGCACACACCATGGGAATCAACCTGACGCCGGAGGAGCGCTTCGAGGTCTTCGGCGACTTCGACCCCGACGCCTACAAGCTCGAGGTCGAGGAGCGCTGGGGCGAGACGGACGCCTACCGCGAGTCCGCCCGTCGGACGCGCGGCTACACCAAGGCTGACTGGCAGCGGATCAAGGCCGAGGGGCAGGCGGCGGTCGAGAAGGTCGTCGGCGCCATGCGGGCCGGCAAGCCGGCAGCCTCGGAGGAGGCCATGGAGGGGGCAGAGCTGCATCGGCTTCAGATCGACCGCAACTTCTATCCCTGCTCGTACGAGATGCAGGTCGGGTTGGCCGAGATGTACCTGGCCGATCCGCGCTTCACCGCCACGTACGAGACGATCGCACCGGGCCTGGCGCAGTACCTGCACGACGCGATCAAGGCCAACGCCGCGCGGCACGCGGGCTGACGGCCGCAACGTCTCCGGCGAAGCCGATGCGCCGCGCCCCGAACGGGCCGGCGCATCGGTGTATCCTCAGGTCGCGGCATTCAACGCCAGCCGCCAGCCGGAGATTTCGTTGCATGACCTACGTCATCGTTGAGCCGTGCATCGGCGTCAAGGACGCATCCTGCGTGGACGTCTGCCCCGTCGATTGCATCCACGCCACGGACGAGGACCCGATGTACTACATCGATCCCGATGAGTGCATCGACTGCGGTGCCTGCGAGCCCGAGTGCCCGGTGACCGCCATCTTCGCCGAGGACGCCGTTCCCGAGCAGTGGACGAACTTCATCCAGATCAACGCCGACTACTTCGCGAACAAGTAACGTTCGAGTCGTGGCCGCCCGCCTGATCGTGCTCTACCGCCAGCCGGAGGATGCGGCGGCGTTCGATGCCCACTACCGCGACGTCCATACCCCCATCGTTCGCCAGTACCCCGGTCTGCGCGATCTGCGGCTGACGAGGGCCGATGGCGTGGCCGGCCGCGCGCCGGACTACTACCTGGTCGCCGAGATGACGTTCGATTCCCGGGCCGACCTGGATGCGGCCCTCGTTTCCGAGGCGGGGCGCGAGAGCGGCCGTGACCTGCGCAGCTTCGCAGCGGCCGGCGCCACGCTGCTGATCGTCGACGATGGGAGGAGCTTCGATGCCTGAGCCTGCAGCGCCGACCCCAGCCGATCCTGCATCGCTCGGTCTCCAGCGCGTCCGCTACACCAAGGACGTCTCGACGGGAGTGGCGACCGTCGCGATCGACCGCCAGGAGGTGCTGAACGCCTTCGACTTCGGGACGCTGCGCGAGCTGGCGAGGGC
Source organism: Candidatus Limnocylindria bacterium (assembly GCA_036556325.1). Classification (GTDB taxonomy): domain Bacteria; phylum Chloroflexota; class Limnocylindria; order QHBO01; family QHBO01; genus DASSCW01. The sequence continues at coordinate 20,208 of DATBJR010000048.1, forward strand.
CTTCGAAGACGCGTCGTGGGACGACGCGGTGGCCGTGGTGGTCGTCACGGGCGCCGGCGACCGGGCGTTCTGCACCGGCGCGGACCTGGACGAGCAGGCGACCTTCGGCGCGACCAGCGGGCAGTACTGGCGCTGGATGGGCGCTTTCATCGACATGCACGATCGGTTGCGGCACATCGGCAAGCCGACGATCGCCCGCATCAACGGTGTCTGCGTCGGCGGCGGGCAGGAGCTGCAGCTGGCCTGCGACCTCTCGGTCATGGTCGACGACACCTACATTCGCCACGTCGGCCCGGAGCATGGTTCCGTGCCGGCCGGCGGCGCGACCCAGTGGCTGCCGCTGGTGGTCGGGGACCGCCGGGCGCGGGAGATCGTGATGCTGTGCGAGCAGATCAGCCCGCAGCAGGCGCTCGACTGGGGCCTCGTCAGCCGGGTCGTGCCGCGCGAGGCATTGGATGCGACGGTTGCGGAGCTGGCCGATAGCCTGCGCCGGAAGCTGCCCGAGACGATCCGCTACACCAAGGCGCAGCTCAACTGGTGGCGCGACCTGGTCTGGTCGCAGACGATCACCCACGCCCGCGACTGGCTGGCGATCCACTCCGGCTCCGACGAGACGCGCGAGGCGGTGGCTGCCTTCCACGCCAAGCGCGACCCGGATTACCTCACGCTGCGGCGGACCGCGGTGGAAGGCGGGGTCACCTGCCCGACCTGCGGTGAGACCGGACTGCCGGCCTGGTCGAAGTTCTGCGCCGGCTGTGGTGCGGCGATCACCGCCCTCCAGGAGGGCGTGCCGTGAGCGCGGTACGGGCCTGGGAATCGTCAGATGCCACTCTGGATGACGTTGGCCGCTCGAGCGCCCACCACCCGGTCCAGGCATCTCAGAACAGGTGCGCAAAGCTCCCGCCGTGTCGTCGACGGCCCACCTCGCCGGCCGCGTAACGCCAACCGAGTTGTCATATGACGAAACAAGGCGCCGCTGACGCCCCCTCCGAGCCGCTGGTGCTCGTCGAGCGGCAGCCGGAGCAGCGCACGGCCCTGGTCCGCCTCAATCGGCCGAAGCAGCTCAACGCGCTGAACGCCCAAGTCATGGACGCGCTGTGCGACGCGCTGGAAGGCCTCGACCGTGACGACGACGTGCGCGCGATCGTGGTGACTGGCAACGAGCGGGCATTCGCCGCGGGCGCGGACATCGGCGAGATGGCAAACGCCACGCCCATGGAGATGCTGGCCTCGAACCGCATCGGCCAGTGGGATCGCGTGCGCAGCATCCGCAAGCCGGTGATCGCCGCGGTCAACGGCTGGTGCCTGGGCGGCGGCTGCGAGCTGGCGATGACGCTGGACCTGATCGTCGCTGGTGAGGGCGCAAGGTTCGGCCAGCCGGAGATCAACATCGGTGTCATCCCCGGCGCCGGCGGCACGCAGCGACTGACACGGGCGATCGGCAAGAGCCGAGCGATGGAGATGATCCTGACCGGCGAGCCGATGAGCGCCAAGGAAGCCCTTGCCCGCGGCCTGGTGGCGCGGGTGGTGCCCGACGAGCTGCTCGAGGAGGATGCGCTGGCCCTGGCCGCGCAGGTCGCGACCAGGTCGCCGGTGGCGCTGCGGCTGGCCAAGGAGGCCGTCAACGCGGCGTACGAGATGAACCTGACCGAGGCGCTGGCCCACGAGCGCCGCCTCTTCTACCTCCTCTTCGCGTCCGAGGACCAGAAGGAGGGGATGGCGGCCTTCATGGAGAAGCGAACGCCCAACTTCAAGGGCCGATGAGCCTGGGCAACCCCGAGCGGCCGGTCGGCGGCCTGGCGGTGCGCCCGCCGGCAGGGGTGGAGCTGCGGCCGGTGGGTCGAGCGGACCTGGCCGATGCCGTGCGCCTCGCCCGTGCGCAGCGCGGCCTGCCCGGGACGGCTGACCCTGCGGCGCTGAGCGGGCGGTTCGATGCGTTGCTCGATTCGGTCGACGTCGTGCCCTTCCTGGCCGTGGACGGTCCCGACGCAATCGGCCTGGGCATCCTCCATTTCCGGCGGCGGCTGAATTTCGCGCCTTTCGAGGGGGCGATCTCGGAGCTGTTCGTGGTGGAAGGGGAGCGTGGTCGCGGCGTGGGACGAGCGCTGCTCCAGGCGCTCATCGCCGAGTGGCGGCTGCGCGGCAGCCATCGGCTCCAGGCCAAAGTCCCTGACGGCGCGACCGCCGCCGCCGAGCTGTTCCGGGCGGCTGGCCTGCGCGACTGGATGCTCGACTTCCAGCTGCGTCCCGTGGAGGCCCCGCCCAGCGACCCGGTGGCCGGTCTGGGCATGCGGCCGGCCGCGGCAGAGGATTTCCATGCCGTGACGGCGCTGATCGGCCAGTTCGGCGCGGCCCGCACGCCAGCTGCCGACCGCACCGACGCGGTGCGCCGCACCTACGCCGCCCACCTCGCCGACATCGCAGCGGGGCGCGGCCTATGCACCGTCGCAGAGACCGATGAAGCGGTCGTTGGCGTCTGCGCCGTGGCATGGCAGCGCCCATTCTGGACGGACGAGGTCCATGCCTGGCTGCCCGACCTCATGGTGGACGAGGCGCACCGGGGCCGCGGGATCGGCCGCGCGCTGCTGGCGGACACCATCGCTCGGGCGGAGGGCATGGGGGCCGCGCAGCTCAGCCTGGAATCTGGGCCGGCGCGCGAAGCGGCGCACGGGCTGTATCGGTCCATGGGCTTCACCGAGCCCGGGCATTCCTGGGTCCTGCGCAGCGACTCGACGTGAGCGATTACCTGCGCCGGCTGCCGATCGGGCAGCGCGTCTCGACCGCGCCGCTCACCAGGGACGAGCTCTGGCCGTTCGACGCGGACCTGGAGACGGTGCCGCTGGCGGAGCCACAACTCCCCGAACCTGCTCGTGCCGGCGCGAACGGGGCCGACTGCCCCGTCTGCGCGCCGTCCCCGGCGTGGGAGGTGTGGCGCGACGACTCGTGGGTGCTGCGGATCCCGCCAGAGCCGTCCGGCCTGCCGATCATCGCGGTGCTCCAGCCGCTGGCGCACCACGACCTGGAGGCGATGCCTGCCGACCTCGTGGCCAACCTGGGGCCGATGATCCAGCGCGTGGCTCGCGCCATCGCCGCGCTCGACGACGTCGGGCGCGTGCACGTCAACCGCTGGGGCGACGGCAGCGAGCACTTCCACGTCTGGTTCCTGGCGCGTCCGCGCGGAATGCTGCAGCTGCGAGGAGCGCTGCTGGCGGCCTGGGACGACCTGCTGCCGAAGGTCCCGCAGGACGAGTGGGACGCGAACCGGGCCGCCGTGGTCGCCAACCTGGCGGCTGGCGGCGGCGAGGTGTGGCGATAGCTCGGCGGCCGGTCCCTCGCCGTCAGGCCCTGGCTGCAGGTCCTGGTCAGAGCCTCTGGCGCGATGGACAGTTCCGGACCTTCTGGTCCGCGCAGACCGTGTCCGAGCTCGGCGACCGGGTCACCGAACTGGCCCTGCCGCTCATTGCCGTCACGCTGCTCGAAGCGACCCCGGCCGAGGTCGGGCTGTTGACCGCCGCCGTCTGGCTGCCAAACATCGCCTCACTCTTCATTGGCGCCTGGGTCGACCAGCGTCGCAGCAAGCGCGGCCTGATGATCGCCGCCGACCTTGCCAGGTTGCTCATCCTGGTCTCCCTGCCGGCGGCCTCCTGGCTCGGGTTGCTCACCCTCGGCCAGCTGTATGTGATCGCCATCCTGGCCGGCACGGCGCACGTCCTGTTCAACACCGCGTACGCCTCGTTCTTCGTGCGGCTCGTCGCCCGCGAACAGTTCCTGGACGCGAGCAGCAAGCTCTCGGCCACGCGCTCCATCTCGTTCATGGTCGGTCCGGCCGCAGGCGGCGTGCTGATCCAGTGGCTCAGCGCGCCGGTAGCAGTCCTGGCCGACGCGCTCTCCTTCGCGTTCTCCGCGATCCAGCTCAGCCGGCTGCGGACGCCGAGTCTCGAGCCGGAGCCGGCGACCGAGGCGCTGCTGCGTCGTGCGTGGGCCGGCATGCGATACGTGCTGCGCCATCCATATCTGCGCGCCAGCCTGGGATCGGCGACGACGGTGAACTTCTTCAACTTCATCGGCTCGGCGCTGCTGATCCTGTTCGCCAGCCGCGAGTTGGGACTGTCGGCCGGCAACATCGGCCTGGCCATGGGCATCGGTGCGTCGGGTGGGTTGCTCGGGGCTGCCGCCGCCACGCCCCTCACGCGGATCATCGGTGCCGGCCGGTTGATCGCGATGGGGGCGGTGGTGTTCCCCGGGGCGATCGCCATTGCGGCTGCGGCGGGCGGACCGATCTGGCTGCGAGCCGCGACGCTGGCGGCCGCCGAGTTCGTCGGCGCCTTTGCAGTCATGTGCTTCGACGTGCCGCTGAATGCCCTGCAGGCGTCCGTGACGGACGAGGGGATGCGCAGCCGTGTGTCCGGCGCCTTCAGCACCATCAACTACGGGATTCGGCCGTTGGGCGCGGTGGTGGGCGGGCTCCTGGGAACGTGGGTTGGCGTGCGCGAGACCCTGCTCATCTCGGCCCTCGGCGGGCTCATCGCCGTGATCTGGCTGATTCGCTCGCCGATCATTCACGTCCGGGAGCTCGGAGGCCTCGAGCCGCCCCGGTAGAATCCTGCGCATGCCCGACGCCACGAACGAGACCGTCCGCGTGGGCCTCGCCGACGGCGTGGCCACGGTGACGCTGAACCGCCCGGAGGTCCTCAATGCCCTCAACGTCGCGATGCGGCGTGAGCTGCTGGCGGCCTTCAAGGGCTTTGCCCGCGACGACGCGGTCCGTGCCGTGATCCTCACCGGCGAGGGGCGAGGCTTCTGCTCGGGCGCCGACCTGCGCGGCGGTGCCGCCGAACGCGACTTCCGGAGAATTCTGGAACGGGAATACAACCCGCTGGTCCGCGCGATACGCGACCTGCCGAAGCCGGTGCTGGCCGCGGTCAACGGCGTCGCGGCCGGCGCGGGAGCGAGCCTGGCGCTGGCCTGTGACCTGATCTACGCCGCGGAGGAGGCACGCTTCATCCAGGCCTTCGTGCGCATCGGCCTGGTGCCCGATTCCGGATCCACCCGGACCCTCGTTCGGGCGCTCGGCCGGCATCGGGCCAGCCAGCTGATCTTCAGCGGCGAGCCGCTCACCGCGGCCGAGGCGCAGTCCGCCGGCCTCGTCACCGCCGTCGTTCCCGCGGCCGGGCTGCTGGCCATCGTGCAGCAGGCGGCCGTGGCGCTGGCCGCCGCCCCGACGCGCGCTATCGGCCTGGCCAAGCGCTCGATCAACGCCGCCGAGGACGCGTCGCTGGAGGAGAGCCTGGGCCTCGAGGCGCAGCTGCAGGAGCTGGCGGGGCGGTCCCAGGACCACGCAGAGGGCGTCGCCGCCTTCACCGAGAAGCGGGAGCCGCGCTTCGTTGGCCGCTGAGGACGCGCCGGAGGGCGCTGGCGGCGTCCGGCGAGTTGGCGTGCTCGGCGCCGGGACGATGGGCGCGGGTATCGCGCAGGTGGCGGCCGAGGCCGGCCTGGACGTCCTGCTCCACGACCCGATTCCCGGCGCCGTGGAGAAGGCCCGCGACCGGATCGCGAAGCTGCTCGACCGCAAAGTGGAGAAAGGGCATCTGACGGTCGAAGACCGCGACGCGGCGCTGGGCCGCGTGCGCCCGGAGCCCACGCTCGAGGGCGTAGCCGCCGCGGAGCTGGTGATCGAGGCGATCCCCGAGGACCTGGCCCTGAAGCGAGACGCGTTTCGCCTGCTGGACGCCGCTGCGCCGGACGCCACGCTGCTGGCCACCAATACCAGCAGCCTCTCGGTGGCGGCCATCGCCGCGGCCACGCAGCACCCGCAGCGGGTGCTGGGCCTGCACTTCTTCAATCCGGTGGCGCTCATGGCCCTGGTCGAGGTCATCGCGGGACCGATGACTGACGGCGCGGCGGTGACGCGTGCCAAGGAGCTCGCCCGGCTGCTGGGCAAGACGCCAGTGGTCGCCGCCGACACGCCCGGCTTCATCGTCAACCGCGTGGCGCGGCCGTTCTACCTGGAGGCGCTGCGGATCGTGGGCGAAGGCTCGGCCGGCGTCGCCGAGGTGGACGCGGCGCTGCGCGGCATCGGCTTCCGGATGGGGCCCTTCGAGCTGGTCGACGCCATCGGCATCGACGTCAACTACGCCGTCAGCCGCAGCGTGTACGACCAGTTCTTCGGCGACCCGCGCTACCGTCCGCATCCGCTCCAGCGCCGGCTGGTCGAGGCCGGGCGCCTGGGTCGCAAGTCCGGCGGGGGGTTCTACGACTACGGGGCCGATGGGTCCCGCGGCCAGGTGTGGACCGGCGTCGCGCGGCGGGCTGCCGGCCCCGTGCGGCCACGGCTCAGCGAGGAAGGGATCGGGGCGCGGGTGCTGGCCACCATCGTCAACGAGGCCGCGTCAGCGGTGGAGGAGGGCGTGGCGACGCCGGAGGCCATCGACACCGCCATGCGGCTTGGCACGAACTACCCGTCCGGACCGCTGGAGTGGGGCGAGCGCATTGGCCTGGCTCACGTGGTCCACACCCTGGACGCGCTGCACGACGCCGTCCCCGATGGCCGGTATCGCGTCATCCCGCTGCTGCGCCAGGTGGCAGAGCAGGCCGGCAGCTTCTTCGACTCCCAATCGTGACGGCGACCGCGGCGGAGCTCCTGCCGGACCGCTTCCGGGCGGTGGTGTTCGACATGGACGGGCTGCTGCTGGAGACGGAGCTGCTGTGGCACCACGCCGAGACCGAGCTCTTTGCCAGACACGGGGCCGAGTTCACCTGGGACGACAAGATGGCGGTCATCGGCTCCAGCTTCGACTTCACCGCCGACTACTTCGCCGACCGGCTCGGGGTCCCCCGCGAGCAGGGACCGGCGCTAGTGGACGAGATGATCAAGCTGATGGACGCCCAACTGCGCGAGCAGGTCGAGGGGCGTCCCGGCGCGGTGGAGCTGGTCGAGCGACTGCGTGGGCGGACTCGGCTGGGCCTCGCCTCGAATTCGCCGCGGCACCTGGTCGACACCGCCCTGGCCACCGCGCACATCAGCGACGCCTTTGACGCCGTGGTCACCTCCGACGACGTCGCCGCGTCCAAGCCGGCGCCGGACCTCTACCTGCTCGCCTGCGAACGCCTGGGCGTGCCCCCGGCCGATGCCCTGGCGCTGGAGGATTCGGCCAGTGGCATCACCGCCGCCAAGGCGGCGGGCCTGACCTGCATCGCCGTCCCGCAGTTCGCCGAAACCGATGTGTCCGCGGCCGACCGCGTCATCGACTCGCTGGAAGACCTGCTGGCCGAGACCTAGACTGCGCTCATGTGTCGCAGCATCAAGACCCTCCGCACGCTCGACGTGCCCGCCACCGACGACGAGGTTCACGCCGCCGCCCTGCAGTTCGTGCGCAAGGTGAGCGGCTACCGCAAGCCTTCACCCGCCAACGAGGCCGCCTTCAACGCCGCGGTCGAAGAGATCGCCCACGCCTCTCGTCACCTGCTGGAGGCCGTGACCGCCACCCATCCGGCACGTCGCGCCAGCTAGCCGGCGTCAGCCGGAGCTCGGCGCCGCCGGGCGAACGTTCTGGTTCGTGCTGAAGACGTTGTCCGGGTCGTAGCGCGCCTTGATGGCAGCCAGCCGCGCGTACGCCGGCCCGTACGCGGCGCGCACGCGATCCTCGCCCTCGTTGCCGACGAAGTTGACGTAGACCCCGCCGGTCGAGAACGGTGCGAGCGCGTCGAACGTCTCGCGCGTCCAGGCGACGATCTCGTCGTCCCGGGCGGGGTCGTCGTCCACGCCGTTGATGTTGATGAGGTACGGCACCTCGCGGTGGGCATAGGCGGTCGCGTGCTCGGCAACCCGCGCGATCGCGCCGCCGAGCTGCCCGATGAGCGAGTACGACCAGGGCTGCGGCGCGCGGAGGTGATGCTCGACGGCGATGTCGATGAGGCTATCGCTCAGGCCGGTCAGGTAGTGCGACTTCCAGTAGTAGCCGTTGCGCGGCGGCACACTGGCATCGAACATCGCGTTGTGGACGGTGATGGGCTTGCGCGCGACGCTGTCGAACAGCGGCGTTCCCAGGCCGCGCAGTGGTGCGAGCAGCCGCTCGTCATCGGCCGGATCGCCAACCGAGCAGATGCCGATGCCCACGATGCGGCGGCCGTGCACCTCGGCCGGCAGCTGCGGGGAGGGCAGCACCGTGCGCAGCGCCACGATGGTCGTGACCGACTCGGGGGCATCTGCCGCCCACTCGCGGTAGGCGCGCAGGATGCGCCCGGCATCCTCCATCGGGAAGGCGAGCATGCCGGCGAGCACCGGCCCGGGCAGCGGCACGGTGGCGTACTCGAAGCGGGTCACAATCCCGAAGTTGCCCCCGCCGCCCCGCAGCGCCCACAGCAGGTCCGGCTCGGTCGCCTCGCTGACGGTGAGCCCGGTGCCATCGGCCAGGACCAGGTCGGCGGCGACCAGGGCATCGCAGGTGAGGCCATGGGCGCGCATGAGCCAGCCGATGCCGCCTCCCAGGGTCAGGCCTGCCAGCCCGGTGGTGGTGTTGATGCCGATTGGCACCGCCACCCCGTGCGGGACCGTCGCTGCGTCGACGGCGCCGAGCAGCGCGCCCGGCTCCGCTACCAGGCGGCTCCGATCCGCGCTGAGGCTGACCTTGCGGCGCAGCCCGTGATCGATCACCACGCCACCGTCCACCAGCGCGCTGCCGGCCACGTTGTGCCCGCCGCCCATGATCGACACTGGCAGGTCCTGCTCGCGCGCCCAACTGAGCGCGCGCCGCGCGTCGTCGGCCGTGCGGCAGCGCGCAAACAGCGCCGGGCGACGATCGATCATCCTGTTCCAGATCGCCCGCCGCGCCTCATAGGCCGGGTCGCCGGGCATCAGCAGCTCGCCGGCGAAGGTTTGCGCGAGCGTCGCCGGGTCTCGGGTCAGCACGCGCGGAGTGTAGGCGCGCTCACCCGAATGCCGCCACCCCGGCTTCGGCCGCTCGGCCGTCCTGGTCGGCGCTGCCGCCACTGACACCCACCGCGCCGACCAGCGTGCCGTCACGCTCGAGCGGCATGCCGCCGGCGAAGACGATCATGCGCCCGGCCGCGACCGAGTCGTAGCCGTAGAACTCGGTGCCCGGCTGGACGATCGGGCCCAGCTCGCCGGTCGGCATGCGGTTCACGAGCGCCGTGAATGCCTTGTCGCGCGCCAGGCCGATGCTCACCAGGTCGGCTCCGTCCATGCGCTCGAAGGCGACGAGCTGGTCGCCGGCATCCACCACGGCAACGGACAGCGGCACGCCCATCGCCGCGCCCTGGGCCAGCACGGCCGCCACGACTCGGCGGGCAGCCGCCAGCGTCAGGCCCGCTGCCTGCGAGGCCGTTGGGCCACGACCGGCATCCACCAGCTCCGGCCGATCAGTCATGCGCGGCGACGTCCGAGGCGGAAGGCGATAAGCGTGAGGGTGATGGTGCCGATCATCAGCAGCACGGCCATCGCGATCAGGATCGGCAGGCGTTGGCCGAAGCGCAGCTGCCCGTAGAGGAACACCGGGAAGGTCGGGTCGCGGCCGGCCAGGAAGAGGGCGATCGCCACCTCGTCGAACGAGACGACAAAGCACGTCAGCCACGCCGACAGCGCCGTGGGGCCGATGAGCGGCAGCACCACCTTCCACAGCGTCACCGGGTAGCTGGCGCCGAGGTCCATCGCCGCATCCTCGAGCGCGGGATCAATACCGCTCATGCGGGCCAGCAGGATCAGCGTGGCGAAGGGGAGGGCAATGACCGTGTGGCCGGCGGCAATCGTCGCCAGCGAGCGGGGCACGTCGAAGAAGCCGAACAGGAGGAAGAGCGACACCCCCAGCACCACGAACGGCACGATCAGCGGCAGCACCGCCAGGCCGAGCAGCGCCAGCCGCCCGCGAAACCGGAAGCGGACGAACGCCACGCTGACCGCGAACCCGAGCGCCGTGGCGATGGTGGCCACGGCGGCTCCCACCACCAGGCTGTTGCGGGCCGACTCCAGCAGGGCGTCACTCGCAAAAACCTCGCCGTACCAGTCGAGCGTCAGGTTCTTCAGCGGGAAGGAGAGGACGGTGTTGTTGTTGAAGCTGAACAGGAACAGCAGCGCGATGGGCAGGTAGAGGAGCATGAGCATCAGCACGTATGCGGCCCGGAGCGGGACCGGGGTGCGACCGACGCCGATGGCTGCGCGGCTCATGTCGCCAGCCTGCGCAGGTCGATGATCCGCGTGGCGAGCAGCACCAGCAGCACCGTGAGCAGCAGCATGATGACCGCGGCCGCAGAGCCCGAGGCCCAGGACGCGGCACGCCCGAAGAGATCCTGGATGAGCTGGCCGTACATGTAGGTCTCGCTGCCGCCCACCAGGCGCGGGGTGACGTATTCGCCGATGCTCGGGATGAAGACCATGAAGAAGCTTGCCGCGGCGCCGGGCAGGGAGAGGGGCACTGTCACGCGCCAGAAGCGCGACCAGGGGCCGGCGCCGAGGTCCGCCGCCGCCTCGAGCTGGCGGCGGTCGATACGGCCCATGGCAGCGTAGATGGGCAGGGCCGCGAATGGGATCCAGACGTAGACCAGGGTGATCACCACCGCCGCGCGGGAGTAGATCAGCAGGTCCAGTGGGTCGTGGATGACGCCCAGCCACTCCAGGAACGAGTTGATCGCCCCATTGGTGCCGAGCATCAGGCGCCAGGCCATGACCCGCAGCAGGAAGCTGACGGCGAATGGCACCAGCAGCAGGAACAGGAAGAGCGGAGCTCGGTCGCCGGCCCGGAACGCCAGGAAGTACGCGATCGGATAGGCGAGGGCGGTGGCCGCCGCGGCAACGATCAGCGCCATCAACGCCGAGATGCCCAGCTGCCGCATATAGGCAACGGTGCCGACGATCGTGCGGTATTGGTCCAGGGTCGGCTGCCAGGCGCGCGCGAAGTTGATCGGCCCCACCTCCGGCCGGAGGCTCATGATCGCGATCAGGACCACCGGCGCGAGCAGGAATGCCGCCAGCCACAGGTACGGCGGGACGATCAGGAAGCGGAGCAGACCCCGCCGGCCGAGCATGCCGCCTCCCTTGTCGCCCCGTCCTAGCGGCGAGTTGCGACCTGAATGGTCACTCCGCCTTCACGCGGGTCCACATCGCCGTCCACGCGTCCCGTTGCGCCGCGGTGACCGGTGGCGTGAAATTCGTGTTCTCGAGGATGGACGGGTCGTCGATGCTGAACGCCTGGACAAGGACCGGGTCGGTGACGGCGGCCATCACGTCGGCGTTGGCGCAGCCGTAGTAGAAGAGCGTCACGGCATTGCCGCAGCTCGTCTCGGCCAGCTTGTCGTCCAGGAACTTGAGCGCCAGGTCCGGGCTGTCGCTGTCCGCGCTGATGCCATACAGACCGACCCAGGAGTTGCGCCCCTCCTTCGGGTTCGCGTATGCGACCGGGGTCCCCTCGTAGAGCGCGGTGGCGTAGCAGCCCTGCCAGGCATAGGCGACCCAGATGTCACCACTCATCACCTCGGGGCACAGGTTCTCGTATTCCGAGTCCCAGTAGTGGAGGTTGAGGGGCTTCTGCTGCTTCCACTCCTGCTCGATCGACGCCAGCTGCTCGTCGGTGATGGCGGTCTCGTCGTAGCCGTGGACGTACGACGACACGGTGACCGCCGCCGGCCCGTCGTCCCACATGGCGATGTGGCCGCTGTAATCCGGGTTGAACAGCGCGTCCCAGCTCGTGACCTCCGGCACCTTCTTGGTGTTGTAGAGGATCGAGGTGAAGCCCCAATCCCACGGGATGTAGTACTGCTTGCCGTTGACCTGGCCCAGCGCCTTGAAGCTGTCCGGGACCTTGTCCCAGTTCGTCAGCTTGCTGGTATCGATCTCCTGCACCAGGCCTTCGTCCACATAGAACTGCTGCCAGCCGGTGTAGAAGTGGAAGACATCGGCCTCGCTGCCGCCCTCCATCAGGCCAAGGATGTCGGCGTCGTTGTTGCCGAGCTCGAAGTTGACGTCCGCTGTCGGATTGGCATCGGCGAAGTCCGTCCAGAACTTGGGATCCTCGTAGCCTCCCCACTCGAGCACGGTCAGCTCGTTCGGCTCGGGCGCCTTTGACTGGCTCTCCTGCGCCGATGCCGACGCCGCGCCAGGCGTGGTCGAGCCACCCGTGCCGCAGGCGGCCAGCATGACGGCCAGGATCATCAACACGGCCGGCCAGGGGCGGGCCAACTTGTCCAGCACGGTCATGCTCGGTCGAACCTCCGTCGCGCTGCGCGCGTTCTGTTCCCCACCTGAAGCAATACTGCAGGGCCGATGGTATGGCGGCACCACGCCGCGGGTCAATCGTTTTCGTGGCGCGCGGCGCCGAACCGGTAGCCCAGCAGCCGAGGCAGGGATGCGACCAGCCGCACTGCCGGCGAGCCGCGGCCACCGGCATCCTGCGCCTCGTCGCGGCGGACCAGGGCCTCCCTGATGACCCGTGCGCCAAGGAACCGCACCGGCTCGGGCGGAAACCGGCGCGTGCTCCGGTTGACGATCGGCAGCGTGGCGAGCTCCGACGACGGATCGTCGACCAGGGCAGCCAGGATGCGGCCGGCGAGATGCGCGGGGCCCACGCCGTTGCCCGAGAAGCCGTGGGCGAAGTGTATGCGGCCGCCATGGCGCGAGCCGATGAGTGGCAGCCGGTCGGGGCTGATGTCGATGGCTCCACCCCACGCCGCGGCCAGCGGCACGTCGGCCAGGGCCGGGAAGAAGCGATGGAGGGCCGCCGTGGCCCGCGTCTCGGCTCGCGGATCGTGGTCGTAGCGGCCATCCACCCGCCCGCCGTACCCGGCCGCCCCTACGCCGGCGCCGAAAGCCACCCGGCCGTCGGGCGTGGTGCGGAAGTAGTGGACCGTGAACCGACCGTCGGCGATGGCCTCGCCGCCGGTCCAGCCCAGCTCCCCCAGCCGGTCGGGGACCGGCTCGGTCATGACGATGTGGCTGCCCCACGTCAGCAGGCGCGTGCGGAAGCCCGGCCATCCGGCCGCCCAGGCATTCACCGCCAGCACCACCTGGTCCGCCGTCAGGGTCCCGCGCGACGTCCGGACCGTGAGCGGGCCGCGCCCGCGCACGGCGCTGACGCGCGTGCCCTCGACGATCTGCGCGCCCGCCGCGGCAACAGCTCTCCGCAGTCCCAGCGCGAGGCGGGCCGGTTGGATCGTGGCGGCGTTCGGCATGAAGGCAGCGCCCCGCATGATGGGCGACGCGCACCGCGCCTGCACCTCGGATGGCGGCAGCTCGAAGTAGGCGTCCGGCCGACCGAGCGCCGAGCAGGCCGCGACGGCGGCCTGCCACTCTCCGTCCTGCGCGGGGGAGGCAGAGACACGCAGGTAGCCGCCGCGACGGAACCACGCGTCGACATCGTGCTCTGCACACCACGCTCCGATGTCCCCGACCGAGTCGTCTGAGAGCTGCGCCAGCCGCACCGCCTCGTCCGGTCCGAATCGCTCGACGAGGTATGGCAGCTGGTCCCACCAGCCGTGGACGAAGCCGCCGTTGCGGCCACTGGCGCCCAGGCCGCACCGTCCCTGCTCGACGATCGCCACGCGGGTCGATGGTGCGCGCTGCAGCAGCGACCAGGCGGTCCACAGTCCGGTGTAGCCCCCACCCACGATGGCCACGTCGACCGTGCCGGGCAGATCAGGGGCTGGCGGCGCCTCGTCCGAGCCGGGGACGGTGGCAAGGGCCTCCTGGGCCCACCAGCCGACCACCTCGTCCTGTGCCTTGGCCACGTATGCTCCTGAAGTGACGCTTCAGTCGAGGACACGATCCTACGCACCCGTGGACCGCGTGGTCAACGTCCTGCGCCGTGCCTAGAATCGGCACCATGGCCGTCGACGACATCCTCATCGGCCGCAGCCTGCGCGCCGCTCGGCGCCGCCAGGCGATGACCCTGCGCGCCGTGGCCGATCGCGCCGGGGTGACGGAGAGCTTCCTGTCACAGGTCGAACGCGACATCGCCACCCCGTCGATTGCCACGCTGCGCCGGATCGCGACCGCCCTCGGGACGAGCATCGGCACCCTGCTGGACAGTGCGGGTCCCCACGGCCAGCTGGTGCGGCGCGTCGACCGGAAGATCGTCACCTACCCCGGGCTCGGCGCGCGTGACGCGTTCCTCACCGACGGGCCGAACGCACGACTGCAGGTCATCGAATCGCTGATCGAGCCGGGCGGCGGTACGGGTCCGGAGGCGTATGCCCACGAGTCCGACGAGGAATGCCTGGTCGTGCTCGATGGGACTCTCGACCTGTGGGTCGGTGACGAGGAGTATCGGCTCGAGGAGGGGGATGCCATCCGCTATCCGAGCCGCGTGGCGCATCGGAACCAGAACCCCGGCCCACGACCGGCGCGCGTGCTGTTCGTGTTGACGCCGCCATCGTTCTGACAAAGTCGTTCGGGGCCGCCATGGTCATGCTCGGCTTCCGCCTGCCGCCATTCACTGCCAGGCCGTGGGGCCAGCACGAATGCGCGGAGCGCGGCCTGCCGCAATGGCGGTGCTAGCATCGGCCCGATGAGGACCGATCCCGCGCGCACGCCGGTCGTGGTCGACGGCCTGCGCACCCCCTTCGGGCGCTATGGCGGCGCACTGCGCGAGGTCCGGCCCGATGACATGGCCGCTCACGTCGTGCGCGCCGTGCTCGACCGCAACGGCGTCGATCCAGCGGCCGTCGACGACGTGATCCTCGGCGCCGCCAACCAGGCCGGCGAGGACAACCGCAACGTCGGCCGCATGGCGGCCTTGCTGGCCGGCCTGCCGGTCGAGGTGCCCGGCGCGACCGTGAACCGGCTCTGTGGTTCCGGCATGAACGCGGTCATCAATGCCGCCCACGCCATCGTGGCCGGCGACGGGTCGCTGTTCGTGGCCGGGGGCGTCGAGTCGATGACCCGCGCGCCCTTCGTGATGGCCAAGCCGTCGGCGGCGTTCCCGCGCGGCGAGCAGACGCTCTACGACACCACGCTCGGCTGGCGCTTCACCAACCCGCGGCTGGCCGAAGCCTTCTACCCGTACAGCATGGGCGAGACGGCCGAGAACGTGGTCGAGCGCTGCGGCGTCAGCCGCGAGGACCAGGACGCGTTCGCGCTGGGGTCGCACCAGCGCTGGGCGGCGGCGCACGAGGCCGGCCGCTTCGCAGATGAAGTCATTCCCGTCGATGCGCCCAGCGGCAAGCGGGGAGAAATCACCAGCGTGACCACCGACGAGCATCCGCGGCCGGACACCACCCTCGAGGGGCTCGCCAGGCTGAAGCCGGCCTTCCGGCGCGACGAGCTCGGCTCCGTGACGGCCGGGAACTCATCGGGCATCAACGACGGCGCGGCTGCGGTCCTGGTCACCTCGGAGTCCCGTGCCCGGGAGCTCGGGCTGCGGCCGATCATGCGCATGCTCTCCTCGGCGGTGGCCGGCGTGGATCCGGCGACCATGGGCCTGGGGCCGATCCCCGCCTCGCGCACGGCGCTGGACCGGGCAGGGCTGAGCGTGGCCGACATGGACCTGGTGGAGCTGAACGAGGCGTTTGCGGCGCAAGCCATCCCGGTCATGCGAGAGCTGGGGCTCGACGCGTCGAAGACAAACGTCAACGGCGGTGCGATCGCCATCGGCCATCCACTGGGCGCTTCCGGCGCACGGCTGGTCGCCACATTGGCCCACGAGCTGCGGCGCCGCGGGGCCCGCCACGGGCTGGCCACCATGTGCATCGGTGTCGGGCAGGGCATCGCCTCCGTCTGGGAGGCGATCGAGTAGCTCAGGCGATCAGCAGGATCGCTCCCGCCACCACGAACAGCGCGCCGGCCAGCTTCTGCGCGGCGCGCTGCCGCTCCCCCAGGCGAGCGATCCCCCAGGCGGCCACCACCACGACGCCCGCCTCCCGAGCCGGCGCCACCACGGCCAGCGGGGCGATGCTGAGCGCCAGCAGCACCAGGCTGTAGGCCGCAATCGTCAGCATCCCGACCGCGGCGGCCCCAGGAACGCGCGGGCCTCGGCCGAACGGCGCCAGGAACAGCGACATGGCGGCGAACGCCGCCCAGGCGTAGAGCCAGACCGGACCGGTGCGGACGCCCACGCGATCCAGCGCGGAGTAGGCGGCGATCGAGGCGCCGATGGCCAGCGGCAGCAGCAAGCTGCCACGGCCGCCGGAGACGGGACGCGTGAGCCAGACGCCGATGAGGAGCGCCGCCACCCCGAGCCATTGCAGCGGCAGCAGCTGTTCTGCGAAGAGGCCGACGCCGACCACCACGGCCAGGAGCGGCGCCGTGCCCCGCGCGATGGGGTAGACGGACGAGATCTCGCCGCGCCGGTAGGCGCGCGATAGGAGGGTGAAGTAGACGAGCTCCACGGCACCCGAGCCAAGCGCCAGCAGCCACCCTTCGAGCGGCAGAGTCGGCCGGCCGCCCAGCCACCAGGCCACGGCGATGAGCGGCGTTGCCAGCAGGGTGACGGTGGGGATCGCCTGGGCAGCGGTCCGCAGGGGATCGTCGGCGGCCTTCAGCCGCAGGTTCCAGGCGGCGTGCAGGCCGGCGCTGGCCAGTGCCAGCAGGGCGCCGAGCGCTACCGGGTCCACGCCGGTGGGCGCATCGGGTCAGGAAAGCTTCAGGCGGGGGAGGACGTGGCGACCGAACGCCTCGATGAACTCGGCCTGGTTGCGGCCGACGTTGTGGAGGTAGATCTCGTCAAAGCCCATGTCCACGTAGCCCTGCAGCGCCGCGGCGTGCTCGTCCAGATCGGCGCTGATGAGCATCCGATCCTTGAAGTTCTCCAGCCGGACGAGCTTTGCCATGTTGGCAAAGTCCTCCGGGTTCTTGATGTCCTGCTTCGGGAACGGCATGCCGCCGTTCGGCCACTCGCGCACGGCCTGCTCCTCGGCCGCCGGCTGGCTGTCGGCCCAGCTGATGTGCACCTGCAGCTGGGTGCGCATGGCCGATGCGTCCTTGCCTGCCTCGCGGGCTCCCTCGCGGAACTTGTCCCACAGCATGGCGATCTTCTCGTCCGCGGCGCCCACGGTGATGATCCCGTCGGCGTATTTGCCCGTGCGCTTGGCATTCACCGGGCCGGCGGTGGCGACGTAAATCGGCACCGGCTGGTCGGGGATTGTGTACAGCCGCGCCGATTCCAGGGTGAAGTATTCGCCGTCGTGCTTCACCACCTTGCCGCTGAACAGCTTGCCGATGATCTCGATGGCCTCGAACATCATCGCGCTGCGAATGCCGACCTCCGGCCACTCGCCGCCGATGACGTGCTCGTTCAGCGCCTCACCGGCGCCGAGCCCGAGCCAGAAGCGGCCGGGGTACATGGCGCCGAGGGTGGCGGCCGCATGGGCGATCACCGCCGGGTGGTAGCGGAAGCCGGGGCAGGTCACGGCGGTGCCGAACGGCAGGCTCGTCCGCTGGCCAAGTGCGCCCATGAAGCTCCAGGCGAACGCCGCCTGGCCCTGCTGCGGCGTCCAGGGATGGAAATGCTCGCTGACCTGGAAGCCGGCCGCGAAGCCCGCGGCCTCCGCCTGGGGCGCCCACTCGAGCAGGTCGCTGGGGTGGAACTGCTCGAGCATGCAGGCGTAACCGATCTTCGTCATGCGCGAAGCGTACTGCCGCCGGCAGAATGGTCGCCATGCAGGTGAGCCGATACGCCGCGCCCGACGCGTTCGCCGCGGCCGTGGAGCCGTTCCTGGCGGCGCGGGAGGCCGAGCACAACCTGATGCTCGGCATTCTCTCCAACCTGGTCCATGACCTGGCGTCGTACGACGGCGTGCCACTGCTCGCCTCGGTCTCGGGCCCTGCCGGCGGAGTGGTCGGCGCCGCCATCCGGACCCCACCGCACAACCTGGTCATCTCCGAGTTCGATGACCCCGACGCCGTTGTCAGGCTGGCCGCCGAGCTCGCCCTGGAGCCGCTGCCAGGTGCTGTCGGCCCGCCCGCCGCGGTTCGCGACTTTTCCGACGCCCGGAGCGCGGGACGTGGCGGCCCGTGGCGGGTCGTGCGCGAAGAGCGCATCTATCGGCTCACGGAGGTTCGCACCCCCCGCCCGGCTGAGGGCGCGGCGCGATTGGCCGAAGCGTCAGATCGCGCGACGGTGGGCAGCTGGCTGGTCGATTTCGAACGGGAGGCACTGGACGAGCACGTCGAGGCCGGCTTATTGGCCCGGGCGCTCGACGCCTGGCAGCGCGGGGCGCGCCGCTTCTGGCTGTGGGAAGTCGATGGCCGCCCGGTGTCAATGGTCGGCGCCGGGGGGCGGACGCCGAACGGCGTGCGCATCGGCCCGGTCTACACGCCCCCCGCTCAGCGCGGCCGGGGGTTCGCCAGCCGGCTGACGGCCTTCGTCAGCCAGGCGATGCTCGACGAGGGGCGAACCTATTGCTTCCTATACACCGACCTGGGCAATCCCACCGCCAACCGGATCTACCAGGGCATCGGCTACGAGCCGGTGACCGACGCGCTGATGGTGAGCTTCGAGTCGTGAACGTGGCCGCCCGCCCTGGCGGACGGACGGCCCCAACCGCTGGGGAAGCGGGCTCAGTTGAACCTGAAGGTGCCGCCCTGCGGGCCGCGTCGCTCACGCAGCCGATGCATTGGCGGCTCGCCACCGGCATCCAGCCAGGCCGCGATGCGGTCATGGACGCCATCGGCCCGTGCCTGGTCGAGGCCTTTGTCGACCGCGGCCTTCAGGTCCGCGTCCACGGCGGCCAGGACATCGGCCTTGACCTTGCCGTAATCGACGTCCTGGTCCGCCGAGATGTCCTGCAGGCTGTCACCGTTGGACATCCTGGCGATCAGGTCGCTGCTGTCCAGGTCGAGGGCATCCGCCGCGGCGTCCAGGACATCGGCGTGGACGAAGCCACGGCCGAACCCGTGGACGTAGGCCCGACCCAGGCCACCCAGGAACCCGCAGCCGGGGTCGGTGATGGCGTCGATGCGATCCTTCAGCTGTGCCCCGCGGTCGGCGTCGAGGTCGCCGCCCTTGACCGCGGCGTCGATTGCCGCCTTGGCAGCGGCCTTGGCCGCCGGCAGAAGATCGCCGCGATCGACGCCGAGCTCGCGGGCGAAGGCATCGAGATAGACGTCGCAGTATTCACTGGCCGCGCCGGCCAGTGGCCGGCCCGGCTCGACGCTGATCCGGGGCGACGCTGCCGCTGACGGCGTGCGCGGCGCGGCCAGTACGCCACCGATCAGGGTCCCGCCAACGACGCTGGCGAGCACCAGGATGCCGGCGCCACCGGCCAGCTTCGCAATCCGCATGAATCCGGTACTCCACGTTGCGTGAGTCCCCATCCTGGGGCGGGAGCCGTGAAGAACGGGTCAAGATCGGCTGCTCGGCTCTTCACAACCTCTGAATCGCGCGCGACTACGATGCGGCGCCATGAAGGCCCGGATCCTGATCGTGGAGGACGAGCCGCGGCTGCGTGAGCTGCTGCGCCTCTACCTCGAGCGCGACGGCCACGCCGTGGCGGAAGCGGCTGAAGGTGCGACCGCCCTCGCCACCTTCGAACGGGACGGTGCGGACCTGGTGGTGCTTGACCTGATGTTGCCCGGCCTGCAGGGCGAGGCAGTGCTGGACGCGATCCGTCAGGCCGGTGACGTGCCCGTCCTGATCACCAGCGCCAAGGCGTCGGATGCCGAGCGGATTGCAGGCCTGCGACTGGGAGCCGATGACTACCTGGCCAAGCCCTTCAATCCGCACGAGCTGACGGCGCGGGTGGCGGCCATCCTGCGCCGCGCGCGCCCGGCGGCCGAGGTTGACGCGGTGCTCTCCTTCGCGGACCGCCGCCTGGTGGTGGACCCGGGCTCGCGACGGTTCACGCTGGCCGATGGAGCCGCAGGCCGGCTGACGCCTGGCGAAACCGGGCTGCTCCTGGCGCTGGCTCGCCGGCCGGGCGCGGTGCTGTCCCGCGACCAGCTGTTGGATGCCGTGGCGCGCCGGCCGGACGAGGTCTACCAGCGGGTCGTGGACGTGCACGTGGCGAACCTGCGTCGCAAGCTGCATGACGACGCCGGCAGCCCGTGGCTGATCGAGACGGTGCCGGCCGCCGGCTACCGGCTGGTCGCCGCGCTGGACGACGCATGAAGGGCCAGCCGCTGTCCGTCCGGCTGGCGCTCCTGCTGGCGGTGGCGGTCGTTGCCGTGCTGCTCCTGGGTGGGGTGGTGGTCAACCAGCTCGTCTCGCGCAGTCTGGAAGACGAGCTGAGCGCCGCGCAGCGTGACCGGGTGGAGCTGCTCGCCCAGCAGCTCGCGTCCTTCAACCTGCCGTCAGCCTTGCGCCGTCCGGGGGCTCAGCTGGTCCTGGACCGGATCGCCCGCTCCGTCGGAGGGCGGCTGCAGGTCGTCGACAGCTCGGGCGCCGCGCTGCTGACGGCGGGGGCCGCGCCCGACGACGGCGCAGCCGCGAGCCTGGAGGAGCCGATTGCGGGCACGCCCTACACATTGCTGCTGGACGTGCCCTCCGCGACCCGTCCCTTCCTGCGCGTCTTCAACATCACGCTGCTGGTGGCGGGCGTGCTGGCCGTCATCGCGCTGGTGGTGGTTGCCGCGCTGCTCTCCGACCGCCTCACCCGGCCGTTGCGCGGCGTCGCGGCCGCCGCCCGCCGCCTCGGTGCCGGCGACCTTTCCGCGCGGGCCGAGGGCGGATCGGATCGCGAGTCGTCTGAGCTGGCCGATGCCTTCAACAACATGGCCGCGCGCCTGGAGCAATCGGAGACGCTGCGGCGGCGTGCCGCGAGCGACGCGGCACATGACCTGGCCACGCCGGCCACCGTGCTGGAATCGCAGCTGCAGGCCATGCTCGACGGCGTCGTTCCGGCTGATGCCGAGCAGCTGGGCCACGCGCGTGCCGCAGCCGGGGCGTTGAGCTCGGTTGTCGCCCAGCTGCGCGACCTGGTGGACGTGGAGGCTGCGCCCATTCTGCGCAAGCCAGCTCCGGTCGCGGTCATCGAGCTGGTCGGGGATGCCCAGCTTGCCCTGGAGCCGCTCTTCCGCGACCGAAGGATCAGCCTGACCGTGGAGGTCGCCGCCACGCTCATGGTGACGGTCGATCGCGCGCAGGTCAGTCGAGCCTTGCGCAACGTGCTGACCAATGCCGCCCAGCACGCACCGGAGGGGTCGGAGGTCAGCGTGGTCGCCGAGGCGGCAGCGGAGGCCGTCGTCATCCGCGTGACCGACGCCGGGCCGGGCATTGCACACGAAGACGCCCCGCACGTCTTCGAGCGATTCTATCGCGCGGATCGCGCGCGCTCCGGGGGCGCGGCCAGCGCCGGCAGCGGCATCGGCCTGACCATCGCACGCGAGCTCGTCCGCGCCAATCACGGCGACGTGCGCCTGGAGGCGAGCGCCCCCGGCCGCACGGTCTTCGCCATCCAGCTGCCGCCGACTGGGTAGGTCTGTGGCGGGGGAACGAGGAACGCATGGGAAGTCACCGGCCGAGCCGCTGACTACCCCCGGCCCATCCTCGGCGGCGCCGCACGGGCGCTCAGCTCGCGGGCGGATCCCAGGCGCGTCGCCGATCGAGCGCCAGCCAGTCATCGCGCAGGATGGACATCAGGTGCACGTCGTGGTGCTCGCCGTGATGGAAGCGCGCATGGCGCAGGACCGCATCGATCTGGAAGCCGGCCTTCTGGTACGAGCGCTGCGCGCGTAGATTGAAGTCGAAGACGTGCAGGTAGATCCGCTCCAGGCGCAGCTCGCCGAAGCCGAAGTCCACCAGGCAGTTGAGGGCATCGGTGCCGAGACCCTGGCCCTGGAGTGACTTGTCACTGATGACGATGGCCAGCTCGGCGCTGCCGTTCTCGCGGTCGAGATTCCGCAGGTTGACCGAGCCCACGCGCCGATCGTCGCCGAGCAGACAGATCGTGAATGCCCATATCGTGTTGCCCAGCTGCGACAGCATCTGCTGGGCAAATTGCTCCGCGCCCTCGGGGCTGATGGGCTGCTTCAGCCCGAGGAAGTGGCCGGTCTCGGCATCGCTGACGGCCGGCGCCTCCTCCACGAAATCGGCCTTGGTCGCCGCGCGCAGCCACACCCGCTCTCCCCGGAGCATGGGCAGGTAGGGCTTGTCGTCGGGTGGCACCCACCGATGATACCGGCCGGTTGCGTGGCGGACCCGCCGCGCGTACCGTGCCGACACGATGGATCGTGCCCTCGTCGACTGGTTCCGGCGTTTTCCAGAGGGCTGGTGGGGATACCACTGGTCGCTGCCGCAGCCGATGAGCTCCGTCGAGATCGTCCGAGCCGGCAGCCTGGATGCCCGGCTGATGGCCACCCTCTGGGCCGTCATGGCGCGCCGCCGCGGCGTGATGCTCGCCAGCGAGGCGCCCCAGGCCGGCAAGACCACCACCCTGTCGGCGCTGGTCGACTTCCTGCCCGATCGCACCGTTGGCGTCTTCCTGCGGGGCTGGGCGCAGGACATGAGCTGGACCGACGAGATCGGGCCCGACCGCGGCTTCCTGCTGGTCAACGAGCTGAGCGACCACCTGCCGATCTACGTCTGGGGTCCGAACGCGCGTGCCGCCCTGCAGCTGGCCGGCTCGGGCTACGGCTTTGGCGGCACCATGCACGCCGATTCCCTGGACGAGGCGCTGGACTGCCTGCGAGGCGAGGTTGGTGCGGCCGATGCGGACCTCGCCGGCCTCACTGTCTACCTCCAGTACTCGGCCTACCGCACGCCGGGCGGCATGTACCGCCGCGTCGAGGAGGCCTGGCATCTGCCGCTGGATGCCGATGGCGCCCTGGCACCGGTCCGCCTGGCGGCACTGGCCGGTGGCCGCTCGCCGCGGCTCACCGGCGCCCAGCGGTTGCCGGTGCCACCGATCCTGGCCACCGACGGCGGCCGCCGGGCGCGCGCCCTGGAGCATGACCCCGCGGCGTACGAGGTGCTGGCCACGTCGCTGGGCATCAGCAGCCGGACCCTGGAGGCGGAGCTCACCCAGCGCGCCGGGTTCCTGCTGGCGCTGGCTGACCGCGGCATCTGCTCCCCACCGGATGTGGCGCGCGCCGTCCTCGATTACCCGACCCTGCCCGACACCGCGATCGAAGGAGCCAGCGCATGACCGAGTCGCCATCCATCCGCACCCTGGGCGAGCTGCGCGCCAGCGGCTACCGGGCGCGGGGCGTCAAGGCCGAGATGCGCGGCAACCTGCTGCGCATGCTCCGCGCCGGCGAACCGCTGCTGCCGGGCATCCTGGGCTACGACGACACGGTCCTGCCGCAGATCGAGAACGCGGTCCTGGCCGGCCAGGACGTGATCCTGCTGGGAGAGCGGGGCCAGGCCAAGAGCCGGATCGCGCGGTCGCTCGTCACGCTGCTGGATGAGTGGGTGCCGGAGGTGGCCGGCGCGGAACTGCACGACGACCCGCTGCGACCGGTGAGCGCGTACGCGCGGGCCCTGGTCGCCGAGCAGGGCGACGAGACACCCGTCGCCTGGCTGCACCGCGACCACCGCTATGGCGAGAAGCTGGCCACGCCAGACATCACCATTGCCGACCTGGTCGGCGAGGTCGATCCGGTGAAGGTGGCCGAGGGGCGGTACCTCTCCGACGAGCTGACGATCCACTACGGGCTGCTGCCGCGCACCAACCGGGGCATCTTCGCCATGAACGAGCTGCCCGATTTGGCCGAGCGGATCCAGGTGGGCCTGCTCAACCTGATGGAGGAGCGCGACGTCCAGATCCGCGGCTACAAGGTCCGGCTGGAGCTCGACCTGTTCGTCATCGCCTCGGCCAACCCGGAGGACTACACCAGCCGCGGGCGGATCATCACGCCGCTCAAGGACCGCTTCGGCGCGCAGATCCGAACGCACTACCCGGAAGATCCCGAGGTCGAGATCGCGATCGTGGAGGCTGAGCGCACCGCGTTCGAGGACGAGGCCTCGGCCGAGGTGCCGGTCCACGTGCCTGGCTTCATGCGCGAGGTCATCGCCGAGCTCTCCCAGCTCGCGCGCCGCTCATCGGAGGTGAGCCAGCGGTCCGGGGTTAGCGTCCGCGTCACCATCGCGAACCACGAGACGCTGCTGGCGGCCGCCCTGAAGCGCGCCGTCCGGCTCGGCGAGCCCACCGCCGCGCCGCGGATCAGCGACCTGCCCGCCGTGATCGCCTCCACGGCCGGCAAGATCGAGCTCGAGACCCTGGGCGACGAGGCGCGGGAGGATAAGGTCATCGACAAGCTGGTCCAGCGCGCGGTGATCAACGTCTTCAACCGCCACTTCGTCATCTCCGAGCTCGCCGCCCTGATCGAGCGTTTCGAGGACGGCGCGGATGCGGAGGTGGGGGAGACCATCGGCTCGGACGTCCACGAGCGCCTGGTCGACGCGCTGCCGGAGCTGCGCCGCGCGGTGAGCCGGCTGGATGTCGGCGAGTCGCCCGCCGGCGTGGCGAGCGGCGTCGAGTTCGTCCTCGAGGGGCTTCACCTCAACCGACGGCTCAACAAGGAACGCCGCGGTGGCGGCATCCGCTACGCCCGCTGACCCCGGGCGCCGCCGGTCGGACGCCTTCCCGCGCGAGGCGGTGCTGGCCCTCGTGCGACGCATGCCCGCCTACGCCCGCCTGGGCTGGGCGTTGGGCCGTGACCCGGCGCTGAGCGGCGGACGCCGCGCGGCCGTGCTGGCCGCTGCCGCCTACGTCGTCTCGCCCATCGACCTGGTGCCGGGGATCATCCCGCTGGCGGGGCAGCTCGACGATGCCGCAGTCGCGCTGCTGGGCCTGCGCTTCGCGCTGCGCGGCCTGCCGGCTTCCCGGCGCGACGCTCACCTGGCGGCGGCGGGCGTGACCGCGGCGCAGCTTGACCAGGATCTGTCGACGGTCCGGCAGAGCGCCGCCTGGCTCGCGCGAGGCGCGGGGCGGGTCAGCGCCCGGATCGGGGCCGGCGCGGGCCGGTTCGTAGGGCGGGGGCTGCGGGCCGCCTGGGGGAGGTGGCGGTGAGCCTCTACCGCTACTCGCGCTGGGATGGCAGCCAGCAGCTGCCGCCGTTCGACGCCGACGACGTCCTGGATGCGCTGTCGGAGGACGTGCTCGCCGACGGCGACATCCGGCGGGCGCTGCAGCGCCTCATGCAGCGCGGTATGCGCGGCATGCGTGGTGGCGACGTGCCTGGCCTGCGACGGATCGTGGACCGCCTTCGGCAGCGGCGTCAGGAGGAGCTGGAGCGCAGCAACCTGGACGGCGTGCTCGACGACCTCGCCGACCGGCTGGACGGCATCGTGGAGCAGGAGCGCTCGGGAATCGAGCAGCGGCTGCAGGCCGCGGAGCAATCCTCGCTCGACGCGCCGCCGGGGGAGGCACAGGACCGGGCGCGCATGGCCGAGCAGGTGCTGCGGCGAGCCGCGCAGCAGCGGCGCGACCGGTTGGACGCCCTGGGCCCCGGCCTGGCGGAACGGCTGCATGGCCTGCGCGACTACGAGTTCATGGATCCCGCCGCCCGCGATGCGTTCAACGCCCTGACCGACGAGCTGCGGCAGCAGCTGATGCAGACCTACTTCCAGGGTCTCAAGGAGGGCGTGGCCGGCCTCACGCCGGAGGACCTCGATGGGGTGCGGCAGATGGTTCGCGACCTGAACTCGCTGCTGGAGAAGCATGCGTCGGGAGCCGATACCCGCGCCGACTTCGAGGCCTTCATGGCCCAGCACGGCCAGTACTTCCCGCCGGGCATCGCCAACGTGGACGAGCTGATCGAACACCTGCACCGCCAGGCCTCGCAGATGGCTTCCCTGCTCAACAGCATGAGCCCGCAGATGCGCGAGGAGCTGCAGCAGCTGATGGATGACCTGCTGCGCGACGATCGGCTGCGCTGGGACATGGCGCGCCTGGCGGGCAACCTCCAGGGGCTGCGCCCGGACCAGCCGTTCGGCGAACCCTACCCCTTCTCCGGCGACGAGCCGATGGGCCTGGTGGACGCCCTCTCCGCCATCGACCGGCAGCAGCAGTTCGACGCCATGGAGCAGGAGCTCCTCGGCGCCCGGGATCCCGACGCGCTCGACCACCTGGACGCCGAGCAGCTCAGGCAGCTCGCCGGTGAGGATGCGGAGGAAGATCTGGAGCGGCTCCGTGAGCTGACCCGGGCGCTGGAAGAGGCCGGCTACCTCGAACGGGACGGCGGTCGGCTGGAGCTGACCCCGCGCGCCGCACGCCGGATGGGGATGCGGGCCCTGACCGAGATCTTCAGCCGGCTGCGGCGCGAGTCACTCGGCGGGCACCCGCTGCCGAGCGCCGGCGGCAGCGGCGAGCCGACTGACGAGACGAAGGCGTACGAGCACGGCGATCCCTTCGTGCTCGACCTCAACCGCACTCTCTTCAACGCCATGGCGCGCTCTGGCCCCGGCACGCCGCTGCAGCTGGCACCCGACGACTTCGAGGTCCGGCGCTCGGAGGAGGCCACCGTCTCGTCGACGGTCCTGCTGCTCGACATGAGCCGCTCGATGCTGCTGCGCGGCTGCTCCACGGCCGCCAAGCGCGTCGCCATGGCGCTGCACACGCTGATCCACACCCGCTACCCGCGCGACCGGCTCTACGTGGTCGGCTTCGCGTACTACGCCCGCCAAATCAAGCCGGAGGCCATCGCCACGCTGTCGCCGTACGAATTCGAGTACGGGACCAACCTGCAGCACGCCCTGATGATCGCGCGCCAGCTCCTCGGCCGGCGCAGCGGCGGCAACAAGGAGATCGTGGTGATCACCGACGGCGAGCCGACCGCCCACATCGCCAACGGCCAGGTGGAGTTCGCCTACCCGCCGACGATCCACACCATGCAGTCGACGCTGCGCGAGGTCGGCCGGGCCACCAAGGAGGGCATCGTGATCAACACGTTCATGCTCGAGCGGTCGCGCTACCTATCGGAGTTCGTGGACCTCATGAGCCGCATCAACCGCGGCCGCGCCTTCTACGTCGAGCCGGAGCACCTGGGCGAGTACGTGCTGGTCGACTACGTCGCCAAGAAGCGCCGGCGCGTGGCCTGACGTGGCGAGGCCGCTGAAGGTCGGGGTCCAGCTGCCCGAGGTCGAGTACGTCGTCCGCTGGAGCGAGCTGCGGGCCATGGCCCAGACGGCGGAGGCCATCGGCCTGGACTCGGTCTGGGTCGGCGACCACCTGCTGTACCACTGGGTCGACAAGCCGCCACGCGGACCGTGGGAGGCGTGGTCGACCCTCGCCGGACTGGCGGCCGTGACCGAGCGCATCGAGCTGGGGCCGCTGGTGGCAGCGACCAGCTTCCACAACCCGGCCATGATCGCCAAGAAGGCAGCGGCGATCGAGGAGATCAGTGGCGGGCGGCTGATCCTGGGCCTCGGCGCCGGCTGGAACCGGACCGAGTACGACGCCTTCGGGTTTCCCTACGACCATCGGGTCAGCCGGTTCGAAGAGGCCTTCACCATCGTCCGCCGCCTGCTCCGCGAGGGCTATTGCGACTTCGACGGCCGCTACTACCAGGTCCGCGACTGTGAGCTGCTGCCACGCGGCCCGCGGCCGGAGGGTCCGCCGCTGATGGTCGGTTCGGAGGGGGAGCGGATGCTCTCGATCACGCTGCCCCACGTCGGGGCCTGGAACGCCTGGTTCGATTGGTTCGACAACTCGCTGGAGCGCTATCGCGAGCTGCGTGATCGCATTGACGCCGCCTGCCGGCGTGCCGGTCGTGACCCGGCCGAGGTGGAGCGCACGGTGGCGCTGTTCGTGACGCTGCCCGCGGCCAGGGGCCGTCCCAGCGGGCGCCCTCCGGACCCCACCGCGCCCGAGACGGCGCCGCTCAGCGGCGAGCCGGAAGCGCTCGCCGCCAGCCTCCGCGCCTTCGCGGCCGAAGGCGTCGGCCACGTGCAGCTCGTCCTCGACCCGATCACGGCCGACAGCGTGGCCGCCCTGGCCCCCACGCTCGCCCTGCTCGACGCCTGACGGCTGCTATCCTCGCCGCCATGGACGACGAGGGCACCGCCCTGCCGCTCGGTCCCTCGGGTCGCCTCGAGGCGGTCCCGCTGAGCAACGCTGCCGGCGACCATGCGCTGCTCATTCGCCAGGGTGAGGAAACCCGGGCGCTGCTGACCGGCGAGCGTGGCACGGAACGCGAGCGGGTGATCGTCATCCCGCTCGACGAGGACATCGAGACGCGCGTCGACGGCGACGCGCTGGCCGTCTGGCTGACCCGCGGCTCGGTGGCGCCGGTGCGCGCCGAGGTGCCGGCCTGGGCGAATGCCATCGGATTCGCGCTCGTGCTGGCCGTCATCGGCCTGGCCGTCCTGGGCAGCCTGACCTTCTTCGCCTGGCTGGCAGGCGTGCTGACGTGACCGATGCGCCCCGCGGCATGATGCCGCCCAGCTCGGGCCTGATCGCCATGCGCATCGGCCTCGAATTTGGCTCGGCCGAGGACTTCACGAGCAGCCTGGAGCGCGCACTGGCGCGCGGTGGCGAGCGTGGCGCGACGGTGGTGGCGCTGCTCGATCGCGGCGACATCTCGATCCACATCCCGCGCGAGGACGGGCCGTCGTGGAACACCGTGCCGCTGGTCCACCTCCACCGCGGCCAGCAGCCGGCCCAGGCCGATTGGGCCACCGCCAATGGCATCCTGGAGAAGCTCGAGCGCTACCGATGACGCGGCTGTACCTGAGCGTCGACATGGAGGGCCTGGCGGGCGTGGCACACCCGGCGCAGACCTTCTTCGGCCGCGACGGTGCCACCGACCGGGTCGACTACGACCGCAGCCGCGCCCTGATGGCCGGCGAGACGAATGCCGCCATCGGCGCCGCCTTCGAGGCGGGCATGACCGAAGTCATCGTCAACGACTCGCACTGGCAAATGCGCAATCTGCGGGCGGAGGACCTGGATCCGCGGGCGCGGCTGATCATCGGCGACAAGCCGTACTCCATGACCCAGGGCATCGGCCCCGAGGGCGACGGGCTGGGCTTCGCCGCGGCCGCCTTCGTCGGCTATCACGCCGGGGCCGGGCATCCGACCGGGATCATCGCCCACACCTACGCCGGCGTGGCGGTGCTCGAGGCCCGGATCAACGGGGTGCCACACAACGAGGCGGGCCTCAACGCGCTGCGGCTGGGCCATTTCGGCGTGCCCGTGGCGCTGGTCAGCGGGGATGACGCGCTGGCCGGGGAGATCGAGCTGCAGCTGCCCTGGGCAGAGCGGGTGGTGGTCAAGCGGGCCCAGGCGGGATTCGTGGCCGAATCGGACGCCCCGGAGACGGCGCGTCGGGCGATCGCGGAGGGCATGGCACTGGCGCTCGGGCGGCTGGACGAGATGCCGCTCTACCGGCTGCCCGAGCTGCGGCTGGAGGTCGACCTGCGCCTGCCGGTGATGGCCGATTTCTGTGCGCTGATCCCGGGCGTGGAGCGCATCGGCCCACGGACGGTGGCGAGCGAGGCTGCCGATCCGGACGCCATGTTCGCCACCTTCATCTCCATCGTGCGCATGGCGCAGGTCCCCGGCTAGCCCGCGCCGTGGCCGGACGGATCACCCGCATCGAGCGCGCGCCGGCGGGCGCGGCCGTGGCGCCGATGGATGCCGACCAGCAACGCTGGCTGCGCGCGATGATGGCCCGCTTCGCCACCGGCGTCAGCGTGGTCGCTGCCCGCCACGGTCCGCTGCTGGCCGGGATGACCGCCAATGCGATCGCCAGCATCAGCATCGATCCGCCGCTCATGCTGGCCAGCATCAACCGCAAGTCGGAGACGCACGGCGCCATCCTGGGCAGCCACTCGTTCGCGGTCAGCGTGCTGTCGGCCGAGCAGCGTGCGCTGGCCGATTGCTTCGCGCAGCCGACCACCGCCGCCAAGCTCCAGCGCTTCTGCGATGCCCCGTGGCATGACGCCGAGACCGGCTCGCCGATCCTGGACGGGGCAATCGCCTTCTTCGACTGCCGCCTCGTCGACCAGCATCCCGGCGGCGACCACACGATGTTCGTGGGCGAGATCGTCGCCGCCGGCTTCGAGGACGCCGGCGAGCCGCTGATCTGGTTCGGCTCGCGGTACCGCGAGCTCGCCCCGCTGAGCGGGGAGCCGTCCAGCCCGGACTAGGCGCCGATGGCGGCCAGCGCCTCGCTCATGGCGGAGATCGCCGAGTCGACCTCCGTGTCGTTCGTGATCAGCGGCGGGATGATGCGCACCACCTGGCCGTAGGTCCCGCACGACAGCAGCAGCAGCTTGCGCTCGAAGGCGGCTTCGATGAACGCCTTGGCAAGATCCGCCCGGGGCCCCAGCCCATCCGCGTCGGCGAACTCGACCGCCACCATCAGCCCGCGCCCGCGGACGTCGGCCACCTCCGGGTGGTCGGCCGTCAGGCGTCGCAGGTTCGACAGCAGCCGCTCACCCTGGCGGCGGGCGTTGTCCAGCAGCCCCTCCGCGGCGATGACGTCGAGCGTGGCCAGCGCGGCCGCGCACGC
This sequence comes from Candidatus Limnocylindria bacterium, assembly GCA_036556325.1. GTDB lineage: Bacteria > Chloroflexota > Limnocylindria > QHBO01 > QHBO01 > DASSCW01. Next base: position 50,542 of record DATBJR010000048.1, read on the forward strand.
CACCGCGTTGCCCCCGTACGTGCCACCGTGCGCACCGGGACCGAACTTCTCCAGCAGCTCCCGGCGGGCCATGATCCCCGACAGTGGCAGGCCGGAGGCGATGCCCTTGGCCATCACCACCACGTCCGGCCGGGTGGCGGTCCACTCGCTGGCCCACATCCGCCCGGTGCGCCCCATCCCGCTCTGCACCTCGTCGGCGATGAGGAGGATCCCGTAGCTGTCGGCGATCTGGCGCAGGGCGGGCAGGAAGCCATCCGGCGGCACCACATAGCCACCCTCGCCGAGGACCGGCTCCACCAGGATCCCCGCCACGTCGTCGGGGTGGACCATGGTGGCGAACAGCTCCTCCAATCCGGCCAGGCTGTGGGCCAGGGCGGCCTGCTCCGTTGCGCCGGTCGGGTTGCGCAGGGGGTAGGGGTATGGCGCGAAGTAGATGCTTGGCAGCAGTGGCTCGTAGTGGCCGCGGTACTTGACGCCCGAGCTGGTCAACGACATGGCCGCGTGGGTCCGCCCGTGGAAGCCACCGCGGAAGGCGATGATCGCCGGGCGGCGGGTGGCGTACTTGGCCAGCTTCACCGCTGCCTCGATGGCCTCCGCCCCAGAGTTCGACAGGAACAGCCCTGCCTCGTCGCCGTGCTCCAGGCCGGGGAACGTCCGCGGCAGGCGGTCGTGCAGCTCCAGGCCGGGCTGGTGGTAGAGGATGTTCTGCTGGGCGTGGATGATCTTCGCCGCCTGCTCGGCGATCGCCGCGCTGACCCGTGGGTGGGCATGGCCAGTGTTCGTCACGCCGATGCCGCTGGTGTAGTCCAGGTACCGATCGCCGCTGACGGTCTCGATCCATGCCCCCTCCCCGCGCTCGACCACCAGGTCGGTGTAGCGCGCCCAGACCGGCGGGACGCGATCGCGCAGCGCGAGCCAGTGCTCCACCTCGGCGCTGGCGCTGCCGAGGGTCGTGCCATCCGCGAGCTGGGTCATGGGTCGATTACCTCCCGACCAAGGTGACCGGCGCCGCCTCGCCGGTTCGTCCCTGTCGCCGCTGCGCCCACAGCTGCACGCCGATGAACAGGAAGGCGACCAGGAAGATCAGCGTGCCGAGCACGTTGACCTCCGGCGGGATGCCCAGGCGGCTCACGCCGAAGACCCACAGCGGGAAGGTCTTGGTGCTCCCGGCGGAGAACAGGGTGATCACGTAGTCGTCGATCGACAGGGCAAACGCCAGCAGCGCGGCCGACAGGATGCCCGGGAAGATGATCGGGAAGGTGACCTTCCAGAACGTGGTGCGGCTGTCGGCATAGAGGTCCATGCCGGCCTCCTCCAGCGATTGGTTCATTCCGGCCAGACGGGCTCGGACGGTGACGACCACGTAGCTGATGTTGAACATGACGTGGGCCACCAGGATGGTGAGGATGCCGCGAGCGATCCCGAATGAGATCCACAGGGTGAGCAGGGAGGCCCCCAGGATGATCTCCGGCGCGGTCATGGGGATGAAGATGAGCAAATTCATCACGGCCCGGCCGCGGAACGAGTAGCGAGTCAGCGCCAGGCCGATCATGGTGCCCAGCGTCGTGGCGATCACGGTGGAGATGGTGGCCACGACCAGGCTGTTGCGCATGGCGTCCGTGATCTGGGTGCGGCCCCACAGCTCGACGTAGTTGCGGAAGGTGAAGCCCTGCCAGGTGATGTTCTGGCGGCCATGCGGATCGTTGAAGCTGAAGATGATCATCACCGCAATCGGCGCGAACAGGAACAGCAGCAACAGCGCGGTGAATCCCGGCAGGACGTAGCTCCCCAGCCGTTCGCCGAGCGGACGGCGATGCCGAACCGGGATCGGAGTCGCTGCGGCGCTCATCGGCTCATTACCCGGCCAGCCGGTCGCTGCCGACCACGCGCGTGTAGACCGACACCAGCACCATCGTCACCGCCACCAACACGAAGCCCAGGGCGGCGGCCGATGGATAGTCCAGGCTGTCCAGGAACTTGCGCTGGATGATGTTGCCGACCATGAAGACCTCCGGGTTGCCGGCGCCGATGACTTCCGCGTTGATGAAGTCGCCGATGGACGGGATGAAGGTGAGCAGCGAGCCAGCCACCACGCCCGGCAGCGACAGCAAGAAGGTCACGCGCCAGAACGCCTGGAAGCGGCTGGCATACAGGTCGGTGGCCGCCTCGATCAGCCGCCGGTCGATCTTCTCGATGGCGACGTAGAGCGGCAGGATCATGAACGGCAGGAAGTTGTAGGTCAGCCCGAAGATGACCGAGGCCGGCGTCGCCAGGAAATGGAAGTTCTGCGGGATCAGGTTCAGGTCCTTGAGGAAGCCGAACACGATTCCGTTGTCCGACAGGATCATCCGCCAGTTCAGGGTCCGGATGACGAAGCTGACGAAGAACGGCAGCACCACCACCAGCAGCAGCGCGTTCTTCAGCCGGCCGCCGCGGAAGGCGATGGTGTAGGCCACCGGATAGCCGACGGCCAGCGTGATGGCCGTCGTGGCCAGCGCGAAGATGAAGGACCGGAGGTAGAGCTCCCAATACTGGCTGATGACCTGGGGGTAGATGCCGAAGTTCCATGTCAGCGTGTAGCCGCGATCGAACGATCCCTGCTCGAGCGAGAGCGCGAGCATGATCGCCATGGGGATCGCGAAGAACAGGACCAGCCAGGCTGCCCCGGGAAGGAGCAGCAGGAACGGGGCAAGCGCGCTACGACCGGAGCGCATGGGCGCCTCTCAGATCTGCCTCGGTGCTCAGGGGTGCCTCAGGCGCCGACGACCGCCTCGAAAAGATCGTTCCACTGCCTCTCCTCGTTCTCGTCGAGCTGCTTGTCGGTGAACGTGTTCGAGATCTGGGACGGGTCGGGGACGACGGTGGGTGCCAGCGCCGTGTACAGGTCGGCGGTCTCCTTGTCGCCATCGGCCTTGGCGGCATCCGCATCCTTGGCGATCTGCTCGCTCACGCCGTTCACCGGCGTGAAGTAGCCCACGTACTCGGACAGCATCGTGGCGGCGGGCACGGAGTAGTAGTAGTCGAGCAGCTTCAGCGCCTCCTCGATGTTCGCCCCGCCCTTGGGGATCACCAGGTTGTCGTTCCAGCGCATGCCGCCGGTGTCGGGCACGACGAACTTGACCTTGTCGTTGTCGTACAGGTTCATCTGGCTGATGTCGCCCGACCAGGCCACGCTGATGGCCAGGTCGCCGGCGGCCAGCGCGTCGTAGTACTCATTGCCGTAGAAGCCGCGGAAATGGCCCTTCGGCACGTTCAGCAGCTTCTGCTGCGCCTTCTTCACGTCATCCACCGTGGCATTGGCGGGTTCCACGCCAATGGACAGCAGCGTCAGCCCGAACATGTCGCGCATGTCGCTGAAGCCGCCGGCGACGCCGTCGAACTTGGGGTCCAGCAGGTCGTCGAACGTGGTGATCTCGCGCCCGGTGAGATTCGGGTCGTAGGCGATGCCCGTGATCCCGCCCTGCCACCACAGGCTGTGCTTGTTCTCGGGGTCGAACCACAGGCCCTTGGCGTAGTCGGCGCAGTTCGCCGTCCAGTTCGGCAGCTTGGAATGGTCGAGCTCCTCGAGCCAATCGTTGCGCGCCATGCGCTCGACGACCCAGCCGCCCGGTGTCATCACGTCCCAGCCGGTGTTGTTGCCCGCCCGGAGGTCGGGTGAGTACTGCGCAAGGAAGTCGGCGTTGTCCAGCAGCCCCTCGTCGTACTGCAGCTTGATGTCGGTCTGCTCGGTGAAGGCATCGATGCTGGGGTTGGTGGAGCCGTCGTCGCTGATGTCGATGTACGCGGGCCAGTTCAGCCAGCGCACGGTGCCAGTGGCCGGTCCGCCGCCACCACCGCTGCTGCCGGCGCTCGCGCTGGCGCTGGCGTTCCCGGCAGGAACGCAGGCCGCCAGGAGCCCCGGGATGCTGAGGAGCGAGCCGACGGCGATCGTGCCGCGACCGGCGCGGCCGATGAACGATCTCCGCGTGATCCGGTCTCGCCGCAGGAGCTCGTCAATGCTGGTCTCGATTCGGCTGCGGCCGTCCCCGTCACTCATCGCTGTCCTCATCCTCCTCGGTCGCGTGCGGGTCGCCGGCATGGTGCTCAGCCGGCCCACTGATGACGAACGTGTGCTGCGGCTTCCAGGTCAGCTGCACGCGCTGCCCATCGGCCAACACCTCTGCGGCCCCCGCTGTATCGAGATTCTGGGCGTAGACCGTGAGCCGATGCCCTTCGCTGGTCTGCACCAGGTACTGCGTGCTGACGCCGATGTAGCTCGCGTCCAGGACCGTGCCACTCAGCGTGTTGAGGCCATCATTGGCGGCCCCGTTCTCGCGGGCGTCAACGCGGAGCTTCTCCGGCCGGACCCCCACCCGGACCTGGCCGCTGGCCCGGCCCTCGGCCGGGGCGCGGAGCAGCGTCCCGTCCTTGAGGCGGATGGTGACCAGGGAACCGTCCTGACCGGCGACCTCGCCCTCGAGCAGATTCGAGACGCCCAGGAAGCCGGCCACGAACGCGGTGGTCGGCCGCTCGTACAGCTCCTCGGGCTGGCCGAGCTGCTCGATGTGCCCCGCGCGCATGACCGCGATGCGATCCGACATCGTCATCGCCTCTTCCTGGTCGTGGGTCACGTAGATGAACGTGATGCCGACCTCGGTCTGGATGCGCTTCAGCTCCAGCTGCCTCTGCTTGCGCAGCTTCAGGTCCAGCGCGCCGAGCGGCTCGTCAAGGAGCAGCACGCGCGGGTGGTTGATGAGGGCCCGCGCCAGGGCCACGCGCTGCTGCTGGCCGCCGGAGAGCTGCGTTGGCTTGCGCTTCTCGTAGCCGGGGAGCTCCACCAGCTCCAGCATCTCGCGGACACGCGTGCTGATCTCGCCGTCGGCCACCTTCTTGCGTCGCAGCCCAAAGGCGACGTTCTCGAAGACGGTCAGGTGCGGGAAGAGGGCGTAGTTCTGGAAGACGGTGTTGACGTCGCGCTTGAAGGGTGGCAGACCCGTGACATCGGCATCGCCCAGGTAGATGGTCCCCTCGGACGCCTCCTCGAAGCCGCCGATCATCCGCAGCGTGGTCGTCTTGCCGCAGCCGGACGGGCCGAGCATCGAGAAGAACTCACCGCGCTGGATGTCCAGTGACAGGTCGTCGACGGCCACGACCTCGTGGAAGCGCTTGGTGATGCGGTCCAGGCGGACATCGATCTGAGCCGACACTCGGGGCCCTCGTGCAGCCGCGACCTGCCGACGTGCGGCCAACCCGCCCAGGACGGCAGAGGCCGCAGTATAGGTCTCGATCGGCGCGACCTGTCAACGAAGGCCGGCCCCTGCAACCAGGGCAACGCCTGGCACGTCTGTTGAGCAGCATGGCAAAGCCAAACCACGCCAAGCGCTCACGACCCAAGTCCCTGGCGGCGCGTCGCCACCGGGCCACGCAGCAGCGGTCCGTCGAGCAGCGCGCGCGGCGGGCGGTCGAGCGCTGGCGGCGCGGCTGAGCCAGGCACACCCTGTCCTCTCCTCCTGCGGATTGCGGCGGCCACCCGGCCGCCGTTTCCGTGCCGCCGAGACCCGCTGCTAGACTTGCCCTTCCCACGGAATCCGCAAAGGACGGCGCGCAGTTGGACTTCGCCCTATCGCCGCAGCACGAGGAGATCCGCCGCACGGTCCGTGACTTCGCGGAGCGCGAGATCATCCCGGTGGCCGACGAGCTGGAGCGCCGCGGCGAGTTCCCGCACGAGATCATCCGCAAGGCTGCCGGGCTGGGACTGCTGGGCGTGCCGTACCCGGAGGAGGTCGGCGGCACCGGGCTCGACTCCCTGGCGTACGCCATCACCATCGAGGAGCTGTCACGCGCCAGCGGCAGCATCGGCATCATCGTCTCCGCCCACACCAGCCTGGGCTGCAACCCGCTGTTTCTGGCGGGCACGCCCGAGCAGCAGGACCGCTATCTGCGCCCCATGGCCTCGGGCGAGGTGCTGGGGGCGTACGGGCTGACCGAGCCCGGGGCCGGCTCCGATTCGCGCGGCACCCGCACCCGCGCCCGGCGCGACGGGGCCGAGTGGGTACTGAACGGGTCGAAGCGTTTCATCACCAATGCCGGCGTGGCCGGGACCTACATCGTCACCGCCGTGACCGACCGCGAGGCCGACTCCGGAAAGATCAGCGCCTTCATCGTGGAGGCCGATACGGCCGGCTTCGCCATCGGCCGCATGGAGGAGAAGATGGGCCTCCATGCCTCGAACACCGGTGAGCTGATCTTCGAGGACTGCCGGATTCCGGCCGCCAACCTGCTGGGCGAGGAGGGCGAGGGGGACAAGCTGTTCCTCAGGACGCTCGACGGCGGGCGCATCGGCATCGGCGCCATGGCGCTGGGGCTGGCCCAGGCCGCCTACGAGGCGGCATCGGCCTATGCCACGGAGCGCCACCAATTCGACCGACCCATCGCCAGCTTCCAGGGCGTGGCCTTCAAGATCGCCGACATGGCCACCGGCATCGACGCCGCCCGCCTGCTCGTCTACCGCGCTGCCTGGCTGAAGGACTGCGGCAAGCCGTACACCACCGAGGCGGCCATGGCCAAGCTCTTTGCGTCCGAGGTGGCGCGGCAGGTCACCAACGACGCGATCCAGGTCCACGGCGGTTACGGCTACGTGACCGAGTACCACGTCGAGCGCTACCTGCGCGACGCGAAGCTCACCGAGATCGGGGAGGGGACCAGCGAGATCCAGCGGCTGGTGATCGCCCGGAACATTCTGGGCATCCGCGCCATGTAGCTTGCCGGGCCGCGGCGGCACTGGTGCACAGGTTTCTCAGCGGGCGAGTCTATGGGCCAACGAAGCCCCGTCCGCAGGCTGCTCAGCGGCGAAACTCCCGCTCGGTGGAACAAGCGGCGCCGGAACTGGCGTTCCCTGGTCGTTAGAACCGTGTGCTGAGAGTTCAGCGGTCTGAAGGTCGCACCGGGGCCAGGTCGACGAAGGCATCCAGCGATTCGGGGTTGGTGAGCGAGCCGCGCGACGCGGCGACCTCGGCCGGCGTCCCGGTGAGGATCCGCTTGATCGGCACCTCCAGCTTCTTGCCCGACAGGGTGCGCGGGATGCCCGGGACGGCCAGGATCCGATCTGGCACGTGTCGCGGGGACAGCGCATCTCGCAGCTCCGTGCGAATCCGCGAGATGAGCGCCTCGTCCAGGGCGACGCCATCTCGCAGCGTGACGAAGAGCAGCAGCTCATCGGCCTCCTCGAGGTGGATGACCACGGAATCCGCAATCTCCGGGAAACCCTCGACCACCGCGTAGAACTCGGCGGTGCCGATGCGCACCCCGCCCCGGTTCAGGGTGGCGTCAGAGCGCCCGCTGATCACGCAGGAGCCGCGCTCGGTGACGGTGATCCAGTCGCCGTGGCGCCAGACCCCGGGGAACTCGTCGAAGTACGCGGCGCGGTACCGCGAACCGTCGGGATCGTTCCAGAACGACACCGGCATGGAGGGCATGGGCGCCGTCAGCACGAGCTCACCCTGCTCGCCGACCAGCGAGCTGCCGTCCGGCGCATATGCCTCGACGGCGCAGCCCAGGTGGCGGCAGCTGATTTCGCCCTCCCACACCGGGACGAGCGGCGAGGCGCCGACGAAGGCGGTGCAGACGTCGGTGCCGCCGGAGACCGATTGCAGGTGGACCGATGGATCGAAGGCGTCGTAGACCCAGCGGAATCCCTCGGCCGGCAGTGGTGCCCCGGTGGAGCCGATGCCCCTCATGGCGCCGAGCTCCACATCGGCTCCGGGGCGCAGGCCCTCCTTGCGGCAGGCCATCAGGAACGGCGCGCTGGTGCCGAAGAAGGTCACGCCCTCCTCGGCGGCCATGCGCCACAACGCCATCAGGTCCGGCTCGGCCGGCGATCCGTCGTACAGCACCACCGCGGCGTCGACCAGTGGTCCCGAGGCGAGGTAGTTCCACATCATCCAGCCGGTGGTGCTGAACCAGAAGAATCGGTCCGCCGGTCCAAGGTCGTGGTGCAGGGCGTGAATCTTCCAGTGCTCCAGCAGGATCCCGCCATGGCCGTGGACGATGGGCTTCGGCAGGCCGGTGGTGCCCGACGAGTAGAGGATGTAGAGCGGGTGGTCGAAGGGCACCGCTTCAAAGGCCAACGGGCCCGGCGCGGCGGTGAGCTCGTCCCAGGAGATGGCATCGGGGATGCGCCGCTCCCCGGGATGCAGGTAGTCGAGCGCCACGGTGGCCTGCAGGTCCGGCAGCGCCTGGCGGATCGCCGCCACTTCCTCCGCACGCTCCACTTCGCGCCGGCCGTAGCGATAACCGTCGACGGTGAGCAGCACCTTCGGCTGGACCTGGCCCAGGCGGTCGACCACGCTGCGAACGCCGAACTCCGGCGCGCACGAGGTCCAGATGGCGCCCAGGCTGGCGGTGGCGTAGAGGCCGATCATCGCCTCCGGCACGTTGGGCAGGAAGGCGGCGACCCGGTCGCCCCGGCCGACGCCCAGCCGCTGCAGGCCGGCGCGCGCCCGCGCCACCTGGTCCCGCAGCTCGGCCGCGGTGAGTGCCAGCCGCTCGCGGGTCTGGGAGCGGGCGATCATGACCACGTCGCCGTCAGCCCGGTGCTCGAATCGCAGGGCGTGCTGCGCCCAGTTCAGGCTCGCGCCCGGGAACCAGCGCGCGCCCGGCATGGAGCGGTCCGCCAGGACCTGCTCGTACCCGGTGGCCGATGCGACCGCGGCCCGATCCCAGACAGACGCCCAGAAGCCCTCCAGGTCGTTCACGGTCCAGCGCCACAGCTCCTCGTAGGTGTCGAAGCGGAGTCCACGCTCGGTTGCCAGCCAGTCGAGGTAGCGGCCGACCGCCGCCGTGCGGCGCACGTCAGCGGGCGGGGACCACAGGACCGGCGGCTGCGACATCGGCCCGATCATGCCACCAAGCGGGCTATAGTCGGGCGCAACCCCGCGCCCCTAGGATCGGCTGGCGATGGAACCGATGGGAGCTCGCCTTCCCGAGCTGGACATGCACCTGGAGCGGCAGATGCGCTCGCAGGAGCGGCAGCTGGCCATCCTGCGGGCAGCGATCGCCGGCGCAGCGCTGATCACGATCGTCCTGCTGCGCGGCCAGATCGCCGCCTTCCCGTGGCTCGCCGGCCTGGCGGTGGCGGCCATCCTGTATTCCGGCGGTATCCTGCTGCTGGTCGGGCACTTCCCGGTGCGCGAGATCGGCATCGTGGCCACGGCGCTGGACATGATCGTGGTCACGCTGGCGATCTACGTGGCGCCGAACGCGCTGGACGCGTTCCTCTTCTACCTGCCGGTGATGCTCGGCGTCGCCCTGCGCTACGGGCTGGCGGCATCGGTCTGGGCCTCGATCGTCATCGGCTTCATGTACGCCTCCGTCATCGTGGCCACCACCGGCGTGGATGCGCCGGCCCGGCAGCTGGTGGGCATCCGCCTGGCGTACGTGCTGGGGATCGGCCTGGCGGCGGGCCTCTACGCCCGGGTGGCCATTGGCCGCGCCACCGAGAACGCGCAGCTCCAGCAGCGCCTGGCCGAGGAGGAGCGCGAGGCCGTGCGCCGCCACGAGGCCGAGCTGCTCAGCCAGCTGGCTCGCGAGTTCGGCACGTCGCTGGACCCGCGAGAGACATCACTGGCCATCGTGCGGGCCGCGGCGCCGCTGCTGGGCGACCTGACCTGGCTGCTGCTGGTGCAGCGTGCCGACCCCGTCGATCCCGGATCGCTGGGACTCGCCCTGGCCGAGGCCGACGGCCGCGACTCGGCGCTGGTCGAGCGGCTGCGCGAGCATCTGTCGCAGCGCCGGCTGCGGCTCGGCGAAGGAGTGGTCGGCGCGGCGGCCGCGACCGTGACCCCGCTGCTGGCCGCGCAGCCGCTGCGTGCCGATGCCGGCGACCCCGACGCGATCACGGCCCTGGGTCTGAGCTCGCTGCTGGCCGCGCCCATCGTCTGGCGCGGCACGGTGCGCGGCGTGCTCGCCTCGGCGAGCACCGCGGCTCCGCAGCTGGGCCAGGGGGAGCTGCGCCTGGCGGCGGCCATCGCGGAACGGGCCGCACCCGCGCTGGACAACGCGGCGCTGTGGGGCGACCTGCAGGAGCAGATGCGCCGCGAGCAGCGGGCGCAGCGCATCAAGGATGACTTCCTCTCCATCGTCAGCCACGAGCTGCGGACGCCGCTGACCAGCATCCAGGGCTATGCGCAGCTGCTCGAGGGACGCATGCGCGATTCGTCTGGCGCCAAGGAGCTGTCGCAGGTGCGCGTCATCCGCTCGCAGGTGACCCGTATGCGGCGCCTGGTCGAGGACCTCCTCGACGTCAGCCGCATCGACCGGCGCGGCGGGGTGAGCATCGAGCCGGAGCCACTGGACCTGGCCGAGGAGATCCGCGAGGCCGTCTCGCGCACCAGTCGTGAGCATCCGCAGCGCACGATCACCGCCGAGCTGCCGGAGACGCTTCCCATCCGGGCGGATCGCGACCGCGTGGGCCAGGTCCTGACCAACCTGCTCGACAACGCGGTGAAGTACTCGCCCGATGGCGGGCCGGTCTCGGTCCGCGCGCGGGCGGCGGGCGACGGGGTTGAGGTGGCGGTGCTGGATACCGGCATCGGCATCAGCCCCGAGCAGGCGGACGTCATCTTCGAGCGCTTCTTCCAGGCCGACGTCGACGCCGGACGCCGCTTCGGCGGCCTGGGGCTGGGCCTCTACATCACGCGAGCCATCGTCGAGGCGCACGGCGGCGAGATCTCGGCGCGGCCGAACGCCGAGGCGGGCCACGGCACCGAGATCCGCTTCACCCTGCCGCGCGTGGCGCGCGTCACGACGCCCATCACCGAGCCCATCCCGCCCTTCGTCGCCCGCCGCGGCTAGACTCGGGGCCCATGCCCCCCGTCCGTGCCTTTCGGCCGATCACCTATGCCCCGCAGCGCTTCGCATCCCCGGAGGTGGCGGCGCGCATCCGCCTTCCCGATGAGCCAGGCGCACGGCCCGGCGCAGGGCGCGCGGTCAGCGACCTGACCGAGGTCGTCTGCCCGCCCTACGACGTCATCGACGAGCCGCTGCGTGAGCGGCTGCTGGCCCGGGACCCGCACAACGCGGTGCGGCTTGAGTTCCCACCCGGCGAGGATCCGCATCATGCCGCCGCAGCTGCGCTCCGCGACTGGCTCACCGATGGGACGCTGGCGCGACGGCCGGCGGCAGCGGTCTACTACTACGCCTTCGCCACCGCCGACATGCCGGATGAGCCCACCGTCCCGGGAGTGCTGGCGCAGGTGCTGCTGGAGCCGTACGGCGGCGACGTGCGAGCCCACGAGCACACCATGCCGGGTCCCAAGGCCGACCGGCTGGCGCACCTCCAGGCGACGCGCACCCAGGTGTCGCCGATCCTGGCCATCTACTTCGACGCCAGCGAACGCTATCGCCACGTCATGGGCCGAGCCTGGACCGACGAGTGGCGGGCCCGCGACGAGGACGGCCTGCTGCACACCGCCGGTGAGGTGGAGGCCGATGACCGGCTGCTCGGCTACCTGTCGCGCCAGCGGCTGTACATCGCCGATGGGCACCACCGCTACGAGACGGCGCTGGCCTACCAGGCCGAGGTGCGCGCCAATCCGGCTCTTGCCGGCGCCGCGCCCGGGGAGCTGGCCGCCGACTGGGTGATGATGGTCCTGGTCAACGCCGAGCTCGAGGAGCTGCGGGTGCTGCCGACCCATCGGCTCCTGCGCCGCGTCGACGCGGAGGCGCTGGAGCGCCTGGCGCGCGGCGAGGTCGATCCGTGGCGTAGTGGCGCCCTGGCCGAGGAAGAGCTGCTGACCGTGCTGGGCCAGGGAGACGCGGAGCCCGTCTTCGGGCTGCTGCTCCCCGGCGGCCGCAGCTTCGTCCTGCGCATCGGCCGCGAGGCAGCGGGGGAGCGCATGCGCCGCGAACGCGTCAGCACCGCCGTCGCCAAGCTCGACCTGGCCGTCCTGCAGGCGGCGCTGCTGGATGACGTGTTGACCATCGGCTCCGCCGACGTCGCGGCCGGCGAGCGGCTCACCTACACTAGGTCCGCGACCGAGGCGCGCAGTGCGGTGGAGGCTGGAGAGGTCCAGGCAGCCATCCTGGTGCGTCCCACGAGCCTCGAGCAGATTGCCGCGGTGGCGAGCGCGGGGGACGTGATGCCGCAGAAGTCAACCTACTTCTACCCGAAGCTGCTGACGGGCATGGCATTCAATCCGTTGGAGGGCTGATCGAGAGCCGTGGTCCAGGCCATCAAGCGCGACGAGGTCTACATCGAGCCGGAAGGCATCTACGTCGAGACGCACCAGCCGGAACGCCGCAGCCGCAAGCCCCCACTCCTCCTCGTCCACGGCGCGCTGGCCGGGTCATGGATGTGGTCGAGCTTCGCGGCCTACTTCGCCGAACGTGGCTGGGAAGCGCACGCCATGAACTTCCGCGGCCACTACACCTCCGACCTGGCCGACCTGTCGACGGTCACCATGCGCGACTACGCGGACGACATCGGCGTCGCGGTGCGCCAGCTCGGCCGCCCGCCGGTCGTCATCGGCTGGGGGATCGGCGCGCTGGCGGCGATGCTGTACGCCGAACGCGCCCCCGTCCTGGGCCTGGTGCTGCTGGCGCCCTCGCCGCCGGCCGCGGCGCTGCCGCGCCGGCCGAGCGACCACGAGCTGAAGGACGTGCCGCCGGTCTACGACGCGCGCTGGTGGGGCTGGATCACCGACTGGGACCGGCTGCACGAGACGATGCCGGACATGGGCGACGAGGCGCTGGAGAAGATGCAGGAGATGCTCGACGGCGCCCGGGAGTCGGGCAGCGCGCGCCGAGAGCGGATGCGGGGCGTCAACGTCGACACGGCACGCATTGACGTCCCGGCCCTTGTCATCGCCGCGGGGCGCGACGACGTGATCCACCCGACCGAGGCGCGGCGCACCGCCGACCTCCTCGGCGCGGGCTATGAATACATCCCATCGGCCTCCCACTTCGGCCTGGTGATGGGCGAGGAGACGTGGCCGCAGGTCGCGGCCGCCGTCCTGGGCTGGCTCGAGGAACGGCGGCACGCCATGACGGCCTCCCTGGCGACGGCGGGCGCCGGAGCCGGGAGCTGAACGAGCGCGCCGCGGGGCGGTGCAGTGATTGTGCCTGCCAATCGTGACCGGACGGTCCGGCCACGGGGGAGCTGAGGAGACAACAGGAGGAGATTCGTGAAGAGTCCCATTTCAATCGGCCGGCGCATGCGAAGCGTCGCCATCGGCCTGGCCATGGCGCTCGTCTTCGCGACGGCCGGCATGGCCATCGGCACGGTGATCAACGGGGTGGAGATCATCACGCCGAAGCATGCGGATGACATCACCAACATCGACGTCCTGCGCCGCGAGATCAAGAACTACTACGGCACGCCCGACGCCAGCACCGGGTCCGCGCCGGATGCAGGCTGGACGCTGCCGCTGAATCTGGACAGCAACTATGCCAAGGAAGCACGGTCCATGGCCGCCAAGGGTCGGCACTTCCTGCACCAGCATGCGGACGACCCGGGCAAGCTGGCGATCGTGCTGGATGTCGACGACACGACGCTGACGACCTGGAACTACGAGCTCTACAGCAACTGGGACTACAACCCGGCGACCAACGGCCAGTTCGTCACTGACCAGCTGTTCCCGGCCACGCCGGGCATGGTCCGGCTCGCGCGACGGGCCCACAACCTGGGCTATGCGGTCTTCTTCCTGACCGGCCGGCCGCAGGCGCAGGAGGAGGCCACGCTCGGCAACCTGACCCATGACGGCATCGGCGTGGACGCCCATTACCCGATGCCGACGCAGGCCAAGGCGGGCGTCGACGGCCTCTTCACCAAGCCGGCCGTGGGTTCGTACCCCGCGTACCTGGACAAGCCACAGTTCTGCGCCGGCGCCATCGATGCCGGCGTGTCGTGCGCCACGATCCCGTACAAGTCGGGCGTGCGGGCGTACATCGAGTCGCTGGGCTACACCATCGTCGGCAACTTCGGCGACCAGTACAGCGACCTCCTGGGCGGCTTCAGCGTGAAGACGTTCAAGATGCCGAACCCGAACTACTTCCTGCCGTAAGCGGCAGCTCGCGCCGTCACGAGGCCGCCGGGTCGATCCCGGCGGCCTCGCTATTTCAGCGGTGGCCGGGCGGCCAGCTGCCCATCACCTGGCGCAGGACCGCGAACTCGCCCACGTGGTAGGCGTTGTGGTCGCCGATGATCCGCACGCAGCGGAACACCGTGTGGCCTCGCGTCCAGGGCAGCGGCTCGTCCAGGTCGCGTGCCGGATCCCCGGCGATCGCCCGTAGCTCGGCCCGGTCGGTCAGGAATCCCTGGACCGATGCTTCCCACTCGGCGCGGCTCGCCACGGCCTGCCGCGCCGGCCAGTAGTCCGTTGGCCAGTCGAGCTGCGGATAGTCCGGGCCCTTCACGTAGTCGAGCATGTCGCGCTGCGTGATCCGCAGGTGCTCGACGATGTGCCACGGTGTGTAGCCCACGTTCGGCGGGAAGGCGTTCATCGCCTCGTCGGGGAAGTCGGCGACCGCCTCTTCGAACGGCATGTGAGCGCCGACGCCGTCGAGGAGGGCAAGCAGCTGCCGGCGGGCGTCATCGGTCGTCATCGGCTCAGTCTGCGCCAACCCGCGCGCCGAACTAGGGCGGCGCGGAAACGGCGAACCGCTCCGCGCCGCACGAACACCGGTCTAGGCGATCGGGCCGGTGAAGAAGAGGCGCAGGGCGCTGATGCGACCCTCGCGAACGTCGTACATCACCGTGTACGGCACCACCACGCCGTCCTTGCGCACGAACTCCCACTCGCTGCCCACGTGCGTCTCGCACGCGAACAACGCCTTCGGGCGGATCTCGCCGAACTTGTGGGTCGACTCGATCCAGGATCGGACCGGCTCCCGGCCCTTGAAGACCTGCGGCTCGATGCCCTCGAGCGTGGCGACCACGTCATCAGTGAAGTAGATGGCGAAGTCGCCGTGGCTCAGCAGGGCATCGGTGTACTTGCGCAGCAGCTCCTCGGTTGGAGTGACCGAAAGGACCATGACAGCCCTCCTGTCGTTTGGGGCGGGGCAGGGGCATCCTGAACAGCCCGCCACCCGCCG